>JAZULS010000031.1:0-19956 GCA_045603205.1 Eubacteriales bacterium
CTTTAAAATATGATATATTTAACTATATATATGCTTTTGCAGTATCTTATGCTTCGAAAGGGGTAGTGTAATAGCAGTGAATAAGATAAACTATCAGCTTCAGTGCGAAAAAGTGCTGGCTGAAGTCGCTGATTCAGGGCAAAAGCCAAAGCTTCTCCTTCACGTTTGCTGTGCTCCCTGTGCTTCTTACGTGATCGAATATCTTGAAAAATATTTTGAGCTGACGCTGTTCTTCTATAACCCCAATATTACGGACTATGAAGAATATCTATACCGCTATTCCGAACTTCAAAGGTTTGTTGAAGAGCGAGGCGGAACTCAACACAAAATTGTCACCGCAGGATATGAAAAGTCAGAATTCTTTGCCGTTGCTAAAGGTTATGAGTCTGAGCCCGAAGGGGGAAAGCGGTGTCTGAATTGCTACAGACTCCGACTTGAAAGAAGCGCGAGATACGCGTCCGAAACGGGACATGACTATTTCGCCACAACGCTTTCCATAAGTCCCTATAAGAGAACGGACTGGCTTAACTCTATAGGAGAGGAACTCTCAAGAGAGTATAACGTGAAACATCTCCCCTCTGACTTTAAAAAGCGTGGCGGATACCTTCGCAGCATTGAGCTTTCATCCATATACGATTTATACCGACAGGACTTTTGCGGTTGTGCTTATTCAAAAGCCGAATCCGAGCTTCGCCGCAGAGGGACGTCACAAAGCAATAACGTAGGCAAGTAAGCCGGAAAGGAAAACTCTGTTATGTTATCTGCATTCAAAAACTTTCTCATCACATTTTTGATCGGTGCGCTTCTTTTCGGACTCATTGGTTTTTTGATGACCGATTACGTGTCCGGAATTATCTCAGGACTCCTTGACGGTGATCGCGATAAGACCACCAACATTATTAACGCTCCTACCGAGAGCACAAAAGATGAAGAGGACCCCATTATTACCGACGACATGAAGGTTCCTGACGGAAACTCCTTCACCTTTGTCGTTATCGGTACGGACTACCGTCCCGACGTTTATGATAACTATTATCACACTGTAAAAGAGTTCCAGTCTATTGCTGACGGTAAGACAAAAACGACATCTAAGGATACAGACGACAAGAATGACGACAAAAAAGACGATAAAAAAGAAGAGGCAACCACTTCTAAAAAAGATAAGGTGCCCAATATTCTCGGCACAGACGTCAGATACATCGAGGCGACTTGGATAGCCCTTGTCAGAGCCGACAAAGAGAACAGGGAATATGTTCTCTGCTATATCTCCCCCGAAACTCGAGTTACGTCCCCTGTAGGTGATACTACTCTTGGTGAGGTCTACGGACTATACGGCGCTGACGTGTTCCTTGAGTATGTCAATATGCTCACTGGTCTTGAGATCGACTACAGATTTATTATGGACGGCAGAAGAGCAGATGAACTCGTGTCTACTCTCGGTGCTGCTTCCTTCACCTTAGAGGGAGATATTTACTCCTTCGAGGATATATTTGTTTCCGATGAGACTACTATCGTGACTGTTGAGACTACCACTGATCCCGATAAAAAGGATCCCGATGAAGAGACCAAGAAGGACGACGGTTCCGAAGAAACTGACGAACCTGAATCTTCCGAAAGCGAAACTTCAGGGGACCCCGAAGAAGAGTCTGACGGAGATAAAGATAAAGACAAAGATAAAGATAAAGATAAATATGAGACCGAGAAGGTGGAGAACGAAAAGGTTCTCGATAAAGGTGAGCACACACTTAACTCCGACACGGTGCATATTATCAACACATTTGCCGAAGGTTCCGAAGATGATATCAAGCTAAAGAGCGACTTGATCCTTGCCATCGTAAAACAGTATATTTCCCGTTTTGCGGCCATGAGTGACAGTGAGATGGCTACCATGATGGGTACCCTTACCGCTTCAACAAAGGACTACGATATTACCAATCCTTATTCCAAGAAGCCTATTCTGGCAACCGAGTTTGCTACTGACGAAGTCGTTGACGTTCACTCAATGCTCGGTGCTATCGAGTACTTTGAGGTAACACAGATGGTATATCCCGGCTCCTATTCCGGAAGTAAAAAGTGCTTTGTTCCCGACATAAAGGCTGCTCACGATCTTTTCGCTAAGTACAAGAGCACCACAGAACCCGCGGGAAGTGAAACAACCGATACAAACGATACAGACAGTACAGAAACTGCTGAATAATTAATAAACACCTGAAAGGATATTAAATTAAATGGCACGTATGAAGAATACAGAAAAAACAATGGAAAAGATCGTGGCTCTCTGTAAAGGCCGCGGCTTCGTATACCCCGGAAGTGAGATCTACGGCGGTCTTGCAAACACATGGGACTACGGCCCCCTCGGCGTTGAGCTGAAGAACAACATCAAGGACGCATGGCGTCAGAAGTTCATTCGCGAGAACAAGCTCAACGTAGGTCTTGACTCCGCTATCCTTATGAATCCTCAGACATGGGTAGCTTCCGGTCACCTCGGCGGCTTGTCTGACCCCCTTATGGACTGTAAGGAATGTAAGACCCGTCACAGAGCTGACAACCTCATCGAGGACTTTGACGGCACTAACGTTGCAGGCTGGACCAATCAGCAGATGATGGATTACATCGCAGAAAAGCAGATCCCCTGTCCCGACTGCGGCAAGCACAACTTTACCGATATCAGACAGTTTAACCTTATGTTCAAGACTTTCCAGGGTGTAACTGAGGACTCTAAGTCTGAGATCTACCTCCGTCCCGAGACAGCACAGGGTATTTTCGTAAACTTCGCTAACATCCAGAGAACAAGCCGTAAAAAGGTACCCTTCGGTGTAGCCCAGATCGGTAAGTCCTTCAGAAACGAGATTACTCCCGGTAACTTCATCTTCCGTGTACGTGAGTTTGAGCAGATGGAGCTTGAGTTCTTCTGCAAGCCCGGCACAGACCTTGAGTGGTTCGAGTACTGGAGAGGATTCTGCAAGAATTGGCTTCTCAGCCTCGGCATTTCTGAAGAAAACCTCCGTCTCCGTGACCATTCTGCAGAGGAGCTTTGCTTCTACTCCAAGGCAACAACTGACTTTGAGTACCTCTTCCCGTTTGGTTGGGGCGAGCTTTGGGGCGTTGCTGACAGAACAGACTACGACCTTACTCAGCACATCAACACCAGCGGCAAGGGTCTTGACTATTTCGATCCCGAAACCAACGAGAGATACATCCCCTACGTTATCGAGCCTTCTCTCGGCGTAGAGCGTCTCTTCCTCACAATTATGACTGAAGCATACGACGAAGAGGTCGTTGACGAGGCTAAGGGCGACACACGTGTTGTTCTTCACTTCCATCCCGTTCTCGCTCCCTTCAAGGCGGCGGTCCTTCCTCTTTCCAAGAAACTTGCTGACAAGGCAGGCGAGCTCTACGATGAGCTTTCCCGCGAGTTCTCCGTTGACTACGACGACGCAGGTTCCATCGGTAAGAGATACAGAAGACAGGACGAGATCGGTACACCCTTCTGCATTACATACGACTTTGAGACTGAAAACGACGGCTGCGTAACAGTTCGTGATCGCGATACTATGGAGCAGGTTAGAATTCCGATCGCATCCGTTAAGGATTACATCGCAGAAAAAATTAGATTCTGACAGCGTTATTCCTGGAATGGAGTAATACGGAGAAAAACTATGACATTTACACTTAAAACCGAGAACTGCAGAGCAGAGTGTACTACCGTGGGCGGAGAGCTTATATCCTTCGTATGCGACGGACATGAGTACGTTTGGAACAGCGACCCCGAATTTTGGTCCGGTTGTGCGCCTCACCTTTTTCCGACGCTTTGCTCATCTCTGAATGGCAAAGTTGCTTACGACGGCGTAGAATATGAGATGCCCAAGCACGGAATCGTGAAAGGTAAGGATTTCAAACTGGTGGAGCTTGCTCCTGACTTTGCGGTTTTCGAGTATAAGTGGAATGAAGAAACTCTGAAGCACTATCCCTACAAGTTCACTCTGAAAGTGACCCACGCCTTAGGCGAAAACTGCTTCACAACCAGATATACCGTGACGGGCGAAGAGGATATGATCTTCAACATAGGCGGACATCCTGCTTTCTTCTGCCCCATGAACGATGGGGAAGAGTTCGAGGACTATGAGCTTCGTTTCCGTAACGCCGAAGGATCGGTAATGTCACTTACAACCGACGGATATATGAACGGAGAGCGACCCAAGCTACACCGAATCAAGGATAACGTGCTTCCGCTTAAATATTCAGACTTTGACGAAGACGCCATGATTCTTGAAAATCTGCCGTCCCATAAGGTTGAGCTTGTTTCAAGTTGCACAGGCCGAGGAATCAAATTTAACTTCAAGGGTTTTGATGCTCTCGGAATCTGGACTCCCATGGATAAAAAGTCTCCGTTTCTTTGTCTTGAGCCTTGGTGCGGTCTTCCCGCAGACGTCACCGAGTCAGGCAAGGCGGAAGACAAAAAGTACGCCAAGACTTTGAAGGCAGGCGAAACTTTTACCGTAGCCTACAGCGTTTCCGTAATCTAAATTGTATTAAAAATACCTTCTTCCGCTGAAGAAGGTATTTTATAAGGAGCTATAATGGATCTTTGTAACCGTTCGGAAGTAAAAAGACTTCTCGAAAAATATTCGCTGTCTCCCAAGAAAGCCTTCGGTCAGAACTTTCTTGTAAATCCCGCCATTCCGTTGATGATTGCTGAAAATTCTTACGAACTTGCCCGTCGCGTGGACTTTGATTCTCCTAAGGCGGTGCTTGAGATCGGTCCCGGAATCGGCGCTCTCACGTCTAAGCTGGCGGAGTATTACGATCGCGTAGTAGCCGTTGAGATCGACCGCGGACTTATCCCCCTCCTTGGCGAATCCCTTGCCGATTACGATAACGTTGAGGTCGTTGAAGGCGACATAATGAACGTTGATCTGCCGTCCTTCATCGAAGAGAAGTTTGGTGATATTCTCGCGGACGGCGGAACTCTCAGCGTATGTGCAAATCTGCCTTACTACATCACTTCTCCCGTGATAATGAAGCTTGTGGAGTCATTCCCCATGTCAAAGCCTCTGCCTTACGCGGCAATCACCGTTATGATCCAGCTTGAGGTGGCAGACAGACTTGCCTCAACGGCAGGAGACGCGGAATACGGTTCAGTTACGGCTTCTCTCGCCCTCAGAGCAGACACAGAGAAGCTGATGCACGTATCCGCAGGTAACTTCCATCCCGCTCCCAAGGTAGCTTCTGCCGTTATCGGAATCATTCCTCACGGTGGTATCTGTGAGGTATATCCTCAGTATAAAGATAGCACGCTGTCTCCCGACGAGCTTGGCAAAAAGACGGTGGAGCTTATCGGTCTTGCATTCGGACAGAGAAGAAAAACTCTGGTTAACGCCATTTCCTCAGCATATTCCAAGGAAAAGGTTACAGAAGTGCTTGAAAGCATCGGACTTAGGGCTGATATACGAGGAGAAAGACTTACCCCCGCGGAATTTTGCAAGATTGCAGATCTGTTGAACCGATAAAACATAAAAAACGAGCCAAACGGCTCGTTTTTTAGTTAATTATTCAGCATATCAAAGGCTTCATCCTCAAACTGACGTTTATATAGCATGCTGTAGTATCCGCCTGCACGCATTAATTCGCGGTGTGTACCGGATTCAACAATTTTGCCGCCCTTGACCGCCAAAATAATGTCTGCATCAACTACGGTGGAAAGTCTGTGAGCGATAATGAAGGACGTTCTGCCCTCAGTCACCTTCTTGATAGCCTTTTGGATGGTTCGTTCCGTCTCCGTATCAACGGAAGAGGTTGCTTCATCAAGGATCAGTATCTTAGGGTTTGAAAGAATTGCTCTTGCAAAGGAGAGTAACTGCTTTTCTCCCGTGGACATGTTTCCGCCGCCCTCGCCTGCATCACTGTCGAGCCCGAGTTCAAGTCTGTTTACAACCGAATCCGCGGAAACAAGACGCAAAGCCTCGTTTATTTCTTCATCCGTTGCATCGGGATTTCCGTACTTCAGATTGTCTCTGATGGTACCTGAGAATAGGTGGGGAGTCTGCAGAACGTAACCGATGCTGGAATGGAGCCAAAGCTCCGATCTCTCGCGAGCGTCACGGCCGTCGATCAGCACAACACCTTCAGTAGGCTCAAAGAATCGGCAAACAAGATTTACAAGAGTAGACTTACCCGCACCTGTCTCACCAACGATAGCTACGTTTGTTCCTCTTGGGACTTTCAGGTTGAAGTGGTCAAGAACCAGCTCCTCACCGTCGGGATACTTGAAGGAAACGTCACGGAACTCAATGTCTCCGTAAATCTCCTCCCAATTCTCACGCTTCGGCTCAAAGGTAGTTCCATACTTTTCTATAACCTCGGGAGAGTCAACCACGTCTGATTTGGTTTCTACGAGGGTAGTAAATCGTTCAATGTTTACCTGTGCACCCACAAGAGTAGTGATGGACATAACGAACCACTGAATAGGTTGCATAATTCCGAGAGCGTAAGTTACGAATACGGAAAGGGTACCAAGCTCCATAACACCTTCGCGGGTGATAAGACCGCCTTTCCAGAGAACGAGGGCAAGAGCTGTGTATGAACAAAGAATAAGCGTTGAAGTAAAGAGTGAATTGTAGTGGGCACTCTTCACGGAGACTTTCCGCATCTTTTTAGTCTGCTCAGTGAACTCACTGCCTATCTTGTCTTCAATGTTCAACGTTTTTATGGTGTCTGCCCCGGAGATTCCCTCGCTGAACCTTGACGTTATCTTGGAGTTTTCCTCTCGCATCTGACGGTGGAAACCTACAAGCTTCTTTTCAAAGAACCAGGATAGAAGCACCGCCACGGGAACGATAACGAGAATCAAAAGACCAAGCTTGAAATTCTTCACGAGCATCGTAAAGATGGCACCGATAACATAGGACAGATTCCAAACGCCTTCCATAAGACCCCAAGAAACAAGCGAGCCGATCCTGTCGGTGTCACTCATAACTCGTGCGTGAACGTAACCTGTGTTATTTCTGTTAAAATATGAGAAGGATAGTGTCTGCAAATGCTCGAAGCTTCTCTGTTTCAGGTCTCGTCCTACGTGCATTTCTACTTTACAGGCAAGATAAGTAGAAACAAGATTTACAGCCGCCTGAACGAGGATAACGCCAATATAAGCTAAAATAAAGGGGAGAATTCCGCTCAGTGTCTCGTATGCGATGAAGTTATCGATGGCGTACTGCTGAAACAACGGCAGTATTATGTCCGTAGCAGTTCCCGCAAGTCCGAAGACGACCATTACGATCATAGTTACTGCGTAGGGCTTGAGAAAGGGGGCAAGATGCTTTATTCCGAAGTAGGGAAGTCTTACAGTTTTGTTTTCGTTGTTCATACTGCCGCCTCCTCTCCTTCAAATTCACCGCTGGTTTGAATGTCAAAAATTCTGCGATAGGTACCGCCTGCTCTGACAAGCTCATCGTGGGTGCCGGATTCAATAACCTTGCCCTCGTCAAGGACGATAATATTATCAGCGTGCATAATGGACGAGATTCGATGAGAAATGATGATAACCGTAGTGTCCTTCAGCTTTCTTGCGATCTCCCGTCTGATGAGAGCGTCCGTCTCAGCATCCACCGCGGAGAGAGAGTCATCGAAGATAATAACTTTTGTACCCCTCAGAAGGATTCTGGCAATGGCTACACGCTGTTTCTGACCGCCGGAGAGGGTAACACCGCGCTCACCGACAAGAGTGTCGTAGCCGTTCTTGAACTCGCTTATAGCACGGTCAAGGCAGGAGATTTCGGCAACCTCCATTACGTCGTCGTGTGTAGAATCTTCTTTTGAGATGGAGATGTTTTCTTCAATATTACGTGAGAACAGGAATGGTTCCTGAAGAACTATACCGATGTTGTCTCTGACGGATCTTGCACTCAGTTTTCTTATGTCTACTCCCGAGATGAGAATTTCACCGCACTCTTCGGGGAGTTCATACAGTCTGCAGAGGAGAGAAACGAGCGTGGATTTTCCGCTGCCGGTGCCGCCTATTATACCAAGCGTTGAGCCCGATTTGATGGTCACGGAAACGTTGTCAAGTATCTTTTTGTTTCCGTCGTAGGAGAAACTCACGTTTTTCAGTTCAATATCGCCGGAGAGGTCAGCTAAAAGCGCATCCTCGGATTCTGCTTCACTTGCGGAGTTTATGATGTATCCGAGTCGGCCGAGAGCAACCTGTGCCTTGCTCATTTCTGAGATCATTCTTCCGAGTCTTCTTACAGGCCAAGTGAGAAGTGCATTGTAAGTAACAGCGGCGATGAAGTCACCTGCTGTGATTGTACCACCTACGCATAAATAGACACCCGTAAGCACAACGATCATAACCTGAACGCAGGAGATAATATCGTTAGTAGCCCAAAATCCCGCAAGCACACGGCAAAGATACATCCATGTATCCGTATATTTGTGATTTTGACGGGTGAATTTATCAATTTCAGCGCTTTCTCTTCCGAAAGCTCTGACAACGCGGACACCCGTTAGGTTTTCCTGTACAATGGAGGAGAGAACACCCTCGTTTTCGTCGCATTTTGTAAATCCCTTGTGTATCAACTTGTGGAAACAAAAGGAGAATCCCACAACAATAGGTACGGAAATCCCCGCAATAAGGGCGATGGTGGTGTTTATCTCAATAAGGAAACAGACTGACAGAATTATGAGCATTACGGTGCTCACGAAAGAGGTCAGCTGTTCGGACAAAAAGCGCTTGATAGTCTCAACGTCCGAGGTGCAGCGCTGGATAATGTCTCCCGTAGGGTTAGAAGTGTGCCACGAGTATGGGAGATGTTCTATCTTATCAAAAAGGATGTTTCGGGTATTTTCGGTAAGTCTTTCTGATGCGGCACCGTTCATAAATCCCGCAAGATACTTGAAAAGACCGATGACTACAGCGAAGAGAACTACAACAAGAGCGATTGCCCAAATATTCTCGCGTAGATATTCAACTCCTAACGTAGATGAGATCAGCTTTCCTGCAACAGAAGTATCGTCTAAGGGTTTGTCACCTATAACGGAGTCAGTCATAAATCTTATGATCTGCGGATAAATGAGTTCAAAAAGGGATACGGCAAGAGTTGCCGCCATACTAAATACGAAAAGGTGAGTAGAACCCTTCATGAACTTTAGGATAAGTGAGATGTTAGATTGTTTTTTCTTCATAAGACCGATTTTCAAAATAGTATTAGTGGAAACAGTAAATATAGCTAAAAAGTAACTGCAGGACTATTTTAACACAAAACGAAAATCTTTGCAACAGTTACTTTAAATCGGCTTGATTTGACCGCTTTCTGTTGACATTGGCGAAAATATGAGTCATAATATAAGCATATATCAAAAATGGAGCAGTTAAATGAAATATAATAACGTAGAAGAAATCAAAAACTTGATTCCCGAGGCTTACGTAGTAGAGAAGTTCGAGAACATCAAGGCAATAAGCAGCTCGGCAGTTATGCTTCGTCATGTGAAGACAGGAGCAAGGGTAGCGCTTTTCATAAATGATGATGAAAACAAGCTGTTTTCCGCCGCGTTCCGTACGCCTCCCGTAGATGACTGCGGAACTCCCCATATAATCGAACATTGCGTTCTTTGCGGATCGGAAAAGTATCCCGTTAAAGAACCCTTTATGCAGCTTGTGAAAACCTCTATGCAGACTTTCCTTAATGCTATGACATATCCGGATAAAACGATATTTCCCGTGTCATCCTGCAACGACACGGATTTTGTAAATCTGTCGAACGTTTATCTTGATGCTGTATTTGCGCCAAATATCTCAAAATACGAAGAGATATTCATGCAGGAGGGGTGGCATTACGAACCTACAGAAGATGGCGGGCTCGAGATCGGTGGAGTGGTCTACAGCGAGATGATGGGCGCTGAATCTTCTCCCGACTCAAATATTTACGATCTTCTGATCGCGGCAATGTTCCCGGATAATACATACGGCAGAAATTCAGGCGGAGATCCCGAGGCGATACCCGACTTGACCTACGAAAAGTTCCTTGAGTTTTATAATAAGCACTACCATCCTTCCAACGCTTACATAACTCTCTACGGAAACTTAGATTTTGCCGAAAGACTTGACTACATCGACAGAGAGTACCTCTCAAAATACGAGAAGATCGACCCTAAGACCGAAATCACAGAGCAGACACCCTTCGGCGTCGGCAATATTCCTACGATTACAAAGAAATACCCCATTTCAAGCGAAGAAAGCAGTGAATCCAAGACATTCCTTGCTTATGGCTCAGTTTGCGCAGATTCTTTAGACGCACTTTCCTGTGTCGCTTACGACTTCCTTTACGATATTCTCGTAGAAACACCCGGTTCTCCCGTGAAAGCGGCACTGACAGAAGCGGGAATCGGTCAAGAGATATATGGCGGCTTCCTCAACCATATGCGCCGTCCCGTTTTCTCCGTTATCGCGAAGAATACTGGGTCGGATAGAGCAGGCGAGTTCGTTGATATTGTTACCTCAACTCTTAGAAATGTCAGAGATAAAGGTATAAACCGTAAATCTCTCCTTGCCGCAATCGAGCGAAGCGAATTCAGATTCAGAGAGGGAGAGAGCGGCTCCGCATCTAAGGGTCTTAACGTCACTCTCAGTATGCTACAGAGCTGGCTTTACTCCGACGATGAGCCTTTTGCTTACATTAAGGCTGACGAGATCCTGTCGAAACTCAGAGAACTTTGCGATACCGACTACTATGAAAAACTCCTTGATAAAATTCTACTTGGGGAACATTCGGCTTGTCTTATTCTCGAAGGTGACCCCGATATGAACCGCCGTCGTGAAGCAAAGCTTAAAGCCAAGCTCGACGATTTCTGCAGAGACTTATCTGAGGACGAATACTCAGCTATTTCAGAGAAGTACGACAAATACTGTGAATATCAGGAGAGGGAAGAGACTCCCGAAGAGCTGTCATGCATCCCCCTTCTTTCTAAGGACGACATAAACACAAAACCTCAGCCCCTCTTTATCAGAGAAGCGGAGGTTTCGGGTGTGAAAACTGTGTTCCACGACATAGACACTAACGGACTTGCGTACGTCAGATTTATTTTCGACATGGCGCACGTTCAGAGCGAGGACCTGCCTTATATCGACCTTATATCATCTCTTCTCGGTAAGGTAGACACCAAAAAGTCTAAGTACGCCGATCTTCTTGATGAGATAAGACTTGCCACCGGAGGCTTTGGGTTTGCTTCCTCCGTCTATAGAAACTCATCTGCTGACGGTAGTTTTAAGATAAAGTTTGAGATCAATCTCCGTATGCTTGCAGGGAAGACTTCTCGTGCTGTTGAACTTATACACGAGATAATTACAGACACTAAACTTGAAGATACAAAACGAATCAAGGAGATCCTTTCTGAGATAGTTTCTGAAAAGCAGAGGGATATTGTTTCCTCAGGTTCTGAGTTTGCTGCTGCACGAGCTGCCGCATATACAAGCTCCGCTGACGCTTGCGAAGATTATCTCGACGGGATCGAGTCCTACCGAATCCAATCACGTCTCCTTGCTGATTATGACGCAAATCGAGAAGCGATCTCGAATAAGCTTAAATCTCTTATAAGCAGTATCTTTACTAAGGACGGATGTATCGTCAGCATAGCAACGGATGATGAAAACAGAGAATCGGTGACTGAAAGTGTTTCTTCGTTTGTTGCTTCGCTTCCTGAAGGAGAGAAATTACCCGAGGTTGAGCGTCTCCCCTTAGGAAATCTGAACGAAGGATTTATGACCTCTTCTCAGGTGCAGTACGTTGCCACTTGCGGTAATCTGTCGTTGGCAGAGACTGCTTACTCGGGTAAGTATCAGATACTTACCTCGATCTTAAAGAACGATTACCTGTACCCTGAGATCAGAATGAAGGGCGGCGCATACGGCTATACCGCAATCGTTTCGCAGAATTCCGGAAACGTGTCGCTTTCCACATACCGAGATCCCTGTCTCAGAGAGAGCGTTGATGTCTTCAAGTCCAGCGGTGAGTTTATCCGTAACCTCGACATGACCGATAGCGAGCTCCTCGGACACATTATCGGTACTTTCGGAAGGATCGACCGACCCATGAGTCCGTACCTAAAGGCCGCAAGGTCCCTGTCTTCTTATATGACGGGCAGAACCTATGACGATATGCTTCGCGACAGAAATGATATGCTGACTGTAACTGTAGACGATATTAAGTCTTTTGCGGATCCTCTCGAAAAGATAATTGGTAACAGTTCTATCTGCGTTATCGGAAACGAAGCTAAGATAAGAGAGTGCTCAGATCTTTTCGATAATACCGTTAAGCTCGCCTGAGAGTCTTTTTTGAACGTTTTGTCCACTTGAGCAAAAGTTTGGTTGCCAAATCTGCAGGGAACACGGTAAGGGACAACATAGCCGCAAAGGCAAGATCCTTTGTTTCGAGGGGAACTGTACGGAAAGCATCTCCGCCGAAATAAGTCATCAAAAGTTGGATCACCGTAACAAGGAGCATAATAAAAATAAACCCTTTGTTTTGGAAAAGGCTCGCCGCAAGGTTGAGCCTTTCTGTTCGTGCGCAGAAAGAATTCGTAATTCCGCAGAAAACGAACAGCGCGAAGAATACCGTAAGAAAATAAAGATTACCTGCTCCGCCGAATTTTTCGACAGTATAGCTTGAAGTAAGGAAAAACATACATAGACAAAGTGTATAAATACCAACAAAAAGCACGTGGCAGATCATTTCCCGTGACAGTATAGGCTCGCCTCGGGAAATAGGTTTTTGCTTCATGATGGATTTTTCGGGGGCTCCCCCTGCGAATGCCAGAGAACCCAAAGTGTCCATAATAATATTTACCCACAGCATCTGGGTAATGGTGATAGGAGCTTCAACACCGAAAAAAGGCCCAAGTAAGCTCACGCCAACTGCACACAGATTCATAGTGAGCTGGAAACATATAAATTTCCTGATAGACGCAAAAATTGTCCTGCCGTAAAGCACAGCTCTCGTGATAGACACGAAATTATCGTCTGTTATAATTATGTCACCCGCTTCTCTTGCGGCGTCTGTTCCGCTTCCCATAGCAAAACCTACGTCCGAGGCTTTCAGCGCAGGCGCGTCATTCACTCCGTCTCCTGTCATACCCACAACGTGCCCGATAGACGAAGATACTTTGATAAGCCTTGTCTTGTCGGCAGGAGTTGCTCTTGCAATAACAGACAGATCAGGCAGTAGGGTCGCAAGTTCACCGTCCGATAGTAAACGGAGATCATCCGACCTCAAAACGGTTCGTACCCCTTTTTCATGATAATTCATACCCGAAAATAACTCATACTTTTTCGGAAGTATCCCCGCTTCTTTAGCAATAGCTGAAGCGGTAACATCGGAGTCGCCCGTCAGCATTACAACTTGAATTCCGGCACTTATACATTCGGTAGCTGCCGCTTTTACTGCAGGTCTGACTTCATCCCTCAGATAAAATGAGCACACGAGTGAGAGGCTGTCTGCATTCCTTGAAAGTAAATTTTGAAACGAATTTTCGTCTCCGATTGCTTGAACGATGACTCGCAAAGTAGGATCAGCCTGTTTTAGGAGTGGTGTACCTTTGTAAAACTTTCCGGCTTCATCGCAGTAGCCGCTGCACATTCTTAGTATAATTTCGGGGGCTCCCCGAACCACAGTGAACTTTTTGCCGTCGGGAATTCTGCGGATCAATGCGGCGGCAAATTTATACTTTGAGTCAAACGGTATTATTTCAATACATTCGTATCCTGGTGACTTTCCTTTCCGTTTCAGCTTTTCAATGGCGCAGTCGGTTTGGTTGCCCTTTGATTTTGCTGAACAAAAGCTTATGCCCAGCCCGATCTGCTCCGAAATAAATGACGAAAGTTTGCCTCCGATGTCTAAAGTTTTACCGCACCCGTCAGCAATTTCAAGAACCTTCATTTTCCCCGAAGTTATGGTTCCCGTTTTGTCAGTAAAGAGAATACTTAGTGAACCAGCAGTCTCAATACCGATCAGCTTTCTTACAAGTACCCCGTGCCGCATCATTTTTTTCATATTTGCTGACAGAACTACAGTTATCATCATGGGAAGCCCTTCTGGAACGGCTACGACAACGATTGAAACAGCCAGCGTCAGAGCGTGTAGTATCTCAGAGGCTATATCCTTGGGACTGTACCATGAAAGTCCACCTTGAACGAAGAAAACGTTTGCCAAATACGCCAAAGCTACCACGACTGCGCCTACATAACCCAGACGGCTTATGCCTTTGGCAAGTCTCTTTAACTTTTCTTTCAGCGGGCTCGGAACGTTGTCCTCCTGAAGCTCAGCGGCAATGCTTCCGTAAAAGGTTTCGTCACCGACAGCGCTTGTCAGCATAATACCCTCGCCTGAGGTTATGGCAGCTCCTCTCGAAATACGCATTACACTCGAAATGTCCGGCGAAGAGTTAGAAATCTCAGCTTTTATATCCTGAGTACGGCAAGGAGACTTTAACTGAACCTGTGTTTCGCCGGTAAGCGCCGATTGATCGCATGAAACCTCTCCGCTTATAAGAATACCGTCGCTGGGGACGATATCACCGGATGACAATTCTACGAGATCATATTTTACTATGTCTCCAATTGGGATCCTTTGTCTGTTTCCGCATCGTATCACAACAGCTTCTCTGTTATCTAATTCTCGAAACAGCTTTTCATAGGCAGCTCCGCTGTTATACTCGGATATTGTTGAAACAAAGGTAGATACAAGGACAGTGAAAGCTATACCACCGATCTCTATCCAATTTATGTTTTTGATCGTAAAGAGAATGTTGACGGCGAGAGCGAAAATCAAAACCCGTATGATCGGATCGTTCAAGTTTTTTATAAATTCACTCCAAAACGTGCGTCTTTTCTTTTCCGTGAATCTGTTTGTTCCATATTTTTCTGCTGATAACTTGACCGAAGTCTCGTTGAGCCCATGTATAGTGTCGAATTTTATGTCTGTGATGGCTTCGGTGCCTTTCTTTTGCGTTTTCCCGCCTCTGCCAAAAGCTAAAACATCATTCATCCAAACTTCCTGCCTTTGTGTGATTTACTTCAATATATTCAGTGGGAAGCCCGAATATTATAAGTAAAAAATATAAGGTAACTCTTGTCTTGAGGCAAGAATTACCTTATTATTTATTTCGTTTCGTAAATCTCTTTGATTAGACCGACGGTACCCTCGGCAAAATCTGAGCTGTCAAACCTTCCATACTTGATAAGCTCTCTCACGTAGGTGGAGCTGACGGGAGCATACTCAATGTCTGAGGGTAGGAATATGGTTTTGAGAGAACTTTCGAAGCGTCTTGTGATCTGAGACAGCTCATACTCATAGCTGAAGTCCACGGGATTTCGAACGCCCTTGACTACGTACTCGGCACCGCACTTCAATGCCGCGTCTGTGGTGAGTCCTTCATAGAGAACAGCCTTGACGTTAGTAATTTCTTCGTTTGCAAGATGTTCAATTGCCGCATTTGCGATCTCAAGTCGCTCGTCGGGCGTAAACATACCGCTTTTCTTTTCGGAATTGTTGAGAATTACGACAAATACGTTGTCAAACAGGGAAGCACAGGTGCGTACGATTGACATATGTCCTGCAGTGATCGGATCAAAGCTGCCCGGAATTATACAGTTTTTCATAACAATAATTCCTTAAACGGTTTCGTTCTTCTTCTGAAGAAGAGTTACTCTCGTTCTGCCGTAAACGGTACTTCTTTCAAGAACGTATTTGTCCATAAGCTCAACGTCTCCGGCGAAAACGTCCTCAAGAACGGATGCACTGAGCTTTTCAGGATCTTTCTTTTCCTGATTCTTTTTCTTAGCGGGCTTTGTGTCGCACTCGCAAACGATGTAAGCACCCGGAGCAGTCACGTCGCGTTCTGCGATCATAACGAGTGAGTCGTGAAGCATGGTTGAGTCGTAGGGAGGATCGAGGAAAACGATATTGAACTTCTCCGCTTCTGAAAAACTCTTGAGGAAAGCCGCGTAAGAAACTGCGGAGATCCTGCATCTGTCGTAGAGCTTTGCATGTTTTGCGTTGTTAATAATAACGTTGACAGCCTCGCGGGATTCGTCGATGATTGTTGCCTTTGCAGCACCTCTTGAGAGAGCCTCGAGAGCCAGCTGACCTGAACCACCGAAGAGATCAAGCACGCGTCTGCCCTCGATCTCGAACTGTATCATTGAAAATATTGCTTCCTTAACCTTGTCGGAGGTAGGACGGGTTGCATCGCTGTCAAGAGTTTCGAGCTTTGCGCCTCTGGCTGTGCCTGTGATGATTCTCATATTTATCTGTCCTTTCAGTTTTGACTTTTAAAATAATTTATGATGTTTTCGGCGTCCTTTTCAGATACTCCGCTTACCTTTGAAATTTCATCTGCAGATGCTGATCTAAGAGCCGATAATGTTTTGAAGTAAGCAAGTAAAGCTTTGGCTTTAGCTGGACCGATACCGTGAATCTTCTCAAGAGAAGAGTGCTTTACGCTTTTTCGCTTTGCTTTAGACATTCTGCCGATGGTGTACCGATGAACTTCTTCCTGAAGAGAATATATAAATCTGAAAATATCGGTCTGCCTTGAAATGTCGATCTCCCCCTCGGGGCTCACGAGAGTTCGGGTCTTGTGGTGATCATCTTTGACCATACCGAAGACCGGTACGCTATATCCTTCTGCAAACAAAGCTTCACTTATTACTCCCACGTGACCAAGTCCTCCGTCGAGAAGAATCAAATCCGGTGAAGGGCTGTCCTGTTTATCTGCGGTGTGCGCCATTCGCCTAAGGACTGCTTCCCTCATGGCAAAATAGTCGTCGGGAGTTGATAAAGACTTAATATTAAATGTACGGTAATCTTTTTTTGAAAGCTTTCCGTCAACGGCTACGATCATACCAACGGTAATGTTCTCGCTGCCTATGTTGGAAACGTCGTAACATTCGATCCGCTGGGGAACAACTTCAAGCTGCAATATACCCGCAAGGCGGACAAGCATCTTTTCGGTGGCGTGTCTCTTTGTAACTTTTGTTTCAGCGTGCATTTTTGCATCTTTAACGGCAAGATCACAAAGGGATTTTGATGCACCGCGTTTTGGAGTCTTCAAAATAACGTTCCGTCCCGCTTTGCTTGTCAGATATTCTTTGGCTAAAGCAAGATCAGAATCAGACAGCTCAAAAGAAAGGAGAATTTCCCTCGGGATATATTCTCTGTCAGCGTAGATTCTTGTTATAAGGGAAACGAAAGCGGATTCACCGTTACTACTGTTGTCTGCTTCGGGATTTATGATAGCGTCGTCATCGAACAAGATATGCTCACGGTCAGTGATATATCCGCCTCTAATGTAGAAAACGGACATACTGTCATGGAGAGACTCCGTGTTTCCGGAGGAGCAGAATCCGAACACATCACACTCGTGATCGGGAGAAGTTACAGCGATTTGTTTTTCTCCGAGCTTCTTTAAAGCTGAGATGGTATCTCTGCATTTTGCCGCCCGTTCATATTCCATGGTTTCGGAAAACCTTAGCATATCTTCACTCAGAGACTTGATAGCGCCTGCCGTACCGCCTTTGAGGATGCTGACTGCCGTTTCGATAATGCCGCGATATTCTTCCTTTGAAACTTTCCCTGAACAAAGACCGACGCATCTTCCTATTTGATAGTTTACACACGGTCTGCCTTTGCCGATGTCAGAAGGAAACTTTTTCTTGCAGGAGGGGATGCCGAGTGAACGTTCAAGGGAAGAGATGACAGAATATACGGTAGAGCTTGAGGAATATGGACCAAAATAAAGAGCGCCGTCCGAAAGTCTCGTGCGTGTCATTTTTATACTTGGATAGTCGCTTTTTACGTCCACCTTGATGTAAGGGTATGACTTGGCATCCTTAAGCCTGATATTGTATTTCGGAGTGTGATGCTTGATAAGTCTGTTTTCGAGGGACAGCGCTTCCATCTCGCTTGTGCAAACGATAAACTCAAAATCACAGACACTTCCCGCCATCTTTGCGGTCTTTGCATCGTGGGAGCCTTGGAAATACTGGGAGACTCTGTCCTTCAGAGAACGAGATTTACCTACATAAATAACGTTTCCGTCTTTCCCCTTCATAATATAGACTCCGGGGAGGCGGGGAAGAGACGCAGACTTTGTGCGCAAGTATTCGATATTTCGAGTGTTCACATTATTATCTTCCATTAATAAAAAACCGAGAAAAACTCGTGAATCTAAAGTTGTATAAAAAGAAGAAAGCCTTGTCCGCTATGCGAACGAAATCGGTCGGCATGTCAGACAAGGCAAAAAGTCAAATTTGGATTATTCGTTGAATCCTGTGTCAATAAGAGTAGCGAGTCCTTCGATGGCATCAGCCTCGTCAACTCCGTCAGCGTAAAGAGTGATGTTCATACCCTTAACGATACCGAGTGAGAGTACACCGAGGAGACTCTTTGCATTAACGCGTCTGTCGTCCTTCTCAACCCAAATAGAACTCTTGAAGGAATTAGCCTTCTGAATGAAAAATGTAGCGGGTCTTGCATGAAGTCCTACATTATTCTTTATTGTTACCTCGCGTGAAATCATATCAGTCTCCCAAAAATAATAGTAATTTATACAAGGTTTAACTATGTATATACGTTAAATGTATTATAACAAAAACGAAAAACAAAATCAATAGCTTGCAAAATTTTTTTAATCGTCAATCTTGACAACTTAAAATTGAATTATCTTCTCCTGATTGTGCAAAACGAAGGTTTTGGTCTTCTTTTGACAAGTTTTGGAGAAAAAAGCGTTTGCGTATTGATTTTTTGCAGCTTAGAAGAGGATTTTCTTTGGAATATTATAACAGAAAAAACATGAGATTGCGACCAATCGCGTAATAGTACCATTTTGTAAAAGTACAAGTATGTTTAAATAGAAAAACCTTTGTTTTTTCAACATATAATACAAACTAAGATGTTAAACTCTCTTGACTTTTGGCTTTTTCTGTGTTATCATATACATATCGTAAACCGTGACAGTCGGTTTTAACTAAAAATCACAGGAGAACTTGTATGGAAACCAAAAATAACGTAAAATATTTCACAGCCCCTCCGATTTCTATTATTACGATCATCGGTCTTGTCTTCCTCGCTGTGGCTGTTGCTCTCGTTTGCTTTAAAGATACCCGTATGGTTGGTATCATCGCTATAATCGCTTCTCTCGGATTCCTTATTTTTACTTCCGGTGGAAAGTCCAATGATACAGATATTGAGTTCCAGGCAAGAGCGCTTACCAGAGACCTTCAGGAAGAATCCATGAAGAAGTTTGAAGTTTACGAAAAGAACTTCCTCAAGATGCTCAAGCCCATTGACCTTACCGGATACGATTTTGAGCCCAAGGAAGATTTCTACTTCAAGAAGGGTAGCGACGGTACTCCCAGAACAAGTATTTTCGCAGCATATAACCTCATTTTCAGCGGTGAAAAGGTTTACATCTACGGCAAGCGTTTCAGCCTTACAGACGAAAGTCTTAACGAGACCAAGGCTGAATCTTATAAGTATACAGAGCTTTCCAGAACTGAGATCGTAGAGAAGACATACACTTGCCCCAAGGGGAATGAGTATACATATTACGTATTCAAATTCTACGACAATGATGACAACGTAATTCTTGACACATGTATCGACTACGGCGCTGACTCAGATAAGGCAGTTGACAGCATCAACCGTGCTATCGCTGTTCGCCGCGTTGAAATCGAAAAGAGAGCTGAAGAAAGAGCTATTAAGCTTCGCGAATTCCGTGAAAAGGTAATGGCTGGCACAGCTGAAGTTCCCAAGGAAGAAGATCTTATCTAATTCTGTGTGTATATTCATTGATCCGCCTTTTCCGGGCGGATCTTGTTTTGGTGCCTTAAAAGGCGTGAAAACAACCCCCAGTTTTACTGGGGGCAATAAAAAACTTAAGTAAAAGTATTAAAACCTCCATGGTATA
>JAZULS010000032.1:0-21767 GCA_045603205.1 Eubacteriales bacterium
CTTTTCGGTGCAGGCGCAACTCTCACCGAGAAGAAGCCCCTCTCTCAGCCCGGTCAGTTCGCTTGCGAAGAGAGAGTAACTCTCGTAGGACCCAAGAAGTCTATCGCTAACGTTATCATCCTCGGACCTGCACGTCCCGCAACTCAGGTTGAGGTTTCCCTCACCGATGCTCGTACCCTCGGTGTTGCGGCTCCCGTTCGTGAGTCCGGCGACATCAAGGAAAGCGGCGCTTGCAAGATCGTAGGACCCTGCGGCGAAGTTGAGATCGACTGCGGTGTTATCGCGGCAAAGCGTCACATCCACTTGACTCCCGCTGATGCAGAAGAGTTCGGCGTTGAGGACAAGGAGATCGTTTCCGTTAAGATCGACTCTGAAGGCAGAAGCACAGTTTTCGGCGACGTTGTTGTAAGAGTTCATCCCAACTTCGCGGCTGCTATGCACATCGACACTGACGAGTCCAACGCGGCTTGTGCATTCGGTACCTGCTACGGCGAGATCATCAAGTAATTTAAACATAATTCAAATGACCAAGTGTTTTAGCGACACTTGGTCATTTCCGTTTTGATATTATTGTTGAGAGAAAAAATGCGCGTAAAATTTTACGCACATTTTTGTTTTTGTCTTTACTCTATCTCTTCGCCTGAAGCAACCTTTTCGAAAACTGCAACGACTTCCTTTGAGGGAGCGGGTGTAAGAAGAGAAACAACTACAGCCGCGATAATACCAAGGATGAAGCCGGGGATGATCTCATAAATTCCGAAGTCCTTGAGGAAGACAAGCCACAGAATATCCACAGCCGCTCCCACGAGAATTCCTGCAACAGCCCCCTGGAAGTTCAGTCTCTTCCAGAAGAGGGAGAGGAGAATTACCGGTCCGAAGGCGGCTCCGAATACACCCCACGCATTTTCAACAAGTCCCATAACAGTACCGGAATTGGGGTTTGCAGCGATGAGGACTGCGATAACGGAAATAACAAGAACCACGATTCTGCCTGCCCATAGCATTTCCTTATCTGTCGCCTTGTTTTTGCGGAAAATAGGCTTATATACGTCTACGGAGAAAGCAGAAGCCGATGCAAGCAGCTGTGAGTCTGCTGTGCTCATTGCCGCCGCAAGAATAGCGGAAAGGAGAAGTCCGCTGATAAGTGCGGGGAATATCTTGCGGACCATGGTGATAAATACGACGGAACTGTCCGCGATCTCTCCGAGGAAAATATGTCCGATGATACCTGCCGCAACGGAGAAAACAAGGATAAGAACTGTCCAGGTGATACCGATCTTGGCACTCTTTTTAAGGTCCTTATCGGAACGCAGAGACATAAAGCGGATAATAATATGAGGCATACCGAAGTAACCGAGTCCCCAACCAAGTCCGGAAACGATGCTCTTCCAGTCGGAGAACATATTAAAGTAATTTTCGGGAATCTCACCCATGGAGACTGATCCATGTCCGTTCTGTACAAGAGCGAGGGCGAAGATAGGTGCGATAAGAAGGGCGCCGAGCATGAGAAGACCCTGGAAAAAGTCTGTCCAACATACTGCGGAGAATCCGCCGAGGAAAGTGTAACAGATAATGATAAGAGCCGCTATGTACATTGCAACGGTTGCGTCTATACCCATAACTGTGTTGAACAGCGTTCCGCAAGCCTTGATACTGGATGCGGCGTAAATTGTATACGCCACAAGGAAGATAACGGCACTGATAACCTGCAGGGCATTATTTCGACTCATAAAGCGGTTTGTAAGATACTGAGGAACTGTTATAGAGTCATTTGCCGCGATGGAATATCTGCGAAGTCGGGGTGCTTCGAATATCCAGCTGACAGCGTATCCTATACCAAGGCCTATAGCTATCCAAGCCTGACCTAAACCGAGAGCGTAAATGGAAGCGGGGAGTCCCATCAGTACCCATGCGCTCATATCGGAAGCGCCTGCGGAAAGAGCAGATACCCAAGGTCCCATCTGTCTTCCGCCAAGAAAATATCCTTTATCTCCACCTGACTTTGAACGGAGGAAGAAAAAGACTCCGATACCGACCATGAATAAGAGATAACAAGTGAAAACTATCATTTCAACATTAAACATCACATTGTCTCCTTGCAAAAAAGAACTAAGTAAAATATAGACCCTATTTTACAACACATTCCTACATAATGCAAGGGCTAAATTCATATTTTTTCAATATTTTTGAATATTTTTTCATTTTATCAATAAAAAAAGATGTGCGGAAGTAATTCCCACACATCTTTAAACGAAATTTTTCAAAAATTATCAGAGTGCTTCTGCCTCTTCATCGTCTGCAAGCTCAAAACCTTCCTCAAGCTCGTCGCAGTCGCAACCGCAGCAGTCGTCGTCGCAGAAGCAAACGGAAGGCTCGTAGTTGTCAGCATCACCGAAGCTGTCATAAGCGTTTCCTGTGTTGCACTCAAAGGTGATCTTGAAGTACTTCTTGAAAATGGTGTAAAGCGTGAAGAGTACCGCACCGATGGTTACAACGGCTCCGACAACAACAAACAACGCTTTAAGACCGTCAGAAATTTTCTTTTCGTTTTTCATAATATAGGCTCCTTTCACCGCAAAACTGCGGAACAAAATCTACTCGTAAACGGATTATATCCATCTCTTCTATAAGTATACCACATAAAACGAAAATTGCAACAATTATTTTGTAAAGTTTGCTTAATTTTTCAGTGAAAGTACGCCTGAATGCACATAAATTTATACCTCTCTCTTGATTTAGGCGGATATTATTGTTATAATATAGAGTGACAGATTTTATTTTGCTATCCAGAACATCAATTTTGGTAGACTCAGTGAAAAAATACCTTAACGGAGGCACCCGATGACCAACGCCAACGACAAGCAGAAAAAAATACGAAATTTTTCAATTATCGCTCATATAGACCACGGAAAATCCACACTCGCTGACAGAATCCTTGAGTTCTCCGACTGCGTTGCAAAGCGTGATATGGAGGAACAGCTCCTTGATAACATGGATCTTGAAAAGGAAAGAGGAATCACCATCAAGGCGCGTGCGGTCCGCATCGACTACACCGCTCCCGATGGAGAAGAATATATACTCAACCTTATCGACACCCCGGGACACGTAGACTTTAACTACGAGGTGTCCCGTTCCCTGAACGCTTGTGAGGGTGCTCTTCTCGTTGTTGACTCCACTCAGGGTATCGAGGCTCAGACTCTGGCTAACGCTTATCTTGCAGTTGACTCTGACCTTGAGATAGTTCCCGTTATCAACAAGATCGACCTTCCCTCCGCGGACGCTGACAGAGTCAGAGCAGAGATAGAGGACGTTATCGGTATTCCCGCTGAGGACTGCCCTGCTGTATCTGCGAAGACAGGACTCAACATTCAGTCCGTAATGGATGCGATCGTAAGAGACGTTCCGGCACCTACGGGTGATCCTGATGCTCCGCTGAAGTGTCTTATATTCGACTCTGTTTACAACAGCTATCTCGGCGTTGTAGTCTACATCAGAGTTATGGACGGTACTCTCAGAGCCGGCGACAAGATCAAGCTGATGAGCACCGGCGCTGAATTTGAGACTGTGGAAGTAGGTGTACTTGATCCCTTCGGACTTCGCTCTACGGGTGAGCTCAGCGCAGGTGAGGTAGGATATGTTACTGCTTCCATCAAGAGCATCGGCGACACTCAGGTGGGTGACACTGTGACATTGGCTGATAATCCCGCCGACGAAGCTCTCCCCGGCTTCAAGCAGGTTCAGTCTATGGTTTACGCAGGTATTTACCCTGCAGACGGATCAAAATACAACGAGACCAAGGATGCGCTCGAAAAGCTGAGACTTAACGACGCGGCGTTCTCCTTCGAGCCTGAAACAAGTATTGCTCTCGGCTTTGGTTTCCGTTGCGGTTTTCTCGGCCTTCTCCACATGGAGATCATCGAGGAGCGTCTTGAGAGAGAGTTCAACCTTGACCTTATCACCACAGCCCCCAGCGTTATTTATAAAATTGTAAAGAAGAACGGCGAGACGGTAATGGTGGACAACCCTACCAACTACCCCTCTCCGGACGAGATAGAAGAAGCCCTTGAACCCGTTGTCTCCGCTTCCCTTATCACGCCTACCGAATTTGTGGGCGGTCTTATGGAGCTTTGCCAGGACAGACGAGGCAACTTCATTGATATGAAGTATATCGACACGGAGAGAGTTGAGCTCCACTACAAGCTGCCGCTGAACGAGATCATCTACGACTTCTTCGACGCTCTCAAGAGCCGCAGCCGAGGTTACGCCTCCCTTGACTACGAGCTTGACGGCTACGAAAAGAGTGACCTTGTTAAGATGGACTTCCTTCTTAACGGCGAGGTTGTTGACGCTCTTACCTTTATCGTTCACACCGAAAAGGCTTACGCCAGAGCAAGAAAGATAGCCGAGAAGCTGAAGGATAACATTCCCCGTCAGCTCTTCGAGGTACCGATCCAGGCGGCTATCGGTTCTAAGGTTATCGCTCGTGAGACCGTTAAGGCCCTCCGTAAGGACGTTCTTGCAAAGTGCTACGGCGGTGACATCACGAGAAAGAAGAAACTTCTTGAAAAGCAGAAGGAAGGCAAGAAAAAGATGCGCCAGCTTGGCAGCGTTCAGATCTCTCCCGAAGCGTTCATGGCTGTTCTCAAGCTGGGTGACGAATAATCCCCCAGGATCTATCGAAAGGCATCATTACAAATGCGATTTGACTTTAACGAAAAAAAGAGGCTTGGACTTTACGTTCACATCCCCTTTTGCAAATCTAAATGCGCTTATTGTGACTTCAATTCGGCTATTCCCGAAAATGCCGAGCTCATGTCCCGTTACGTGTCGGCTCTGATCTCCCATATGGAAAGTTACAAGCTGAGCGTAGAGGAGTATGACATTGACTCCGTTTTCATCGGAGGCGGTACTCCTACTGCCCTGCCTGAGGCTGAGCTTTTACGTCTCGTTCGTGCTATTAAAAAGATATTTAACGTTACAAAGCGTGCGGAATTTACGGTTGAAGCGAATCCCGCTACCGTGAATCTGAGGCTTCTCCGCAGACTTAGACGTCTCGGCGTTAACCGTATCAGCTTCGGTCTTCAGAGTGCTGACAACCGTGAGCTGAAGGCGCTTTCCCGTGCACATACAAGGCAGGAATTCCTTGAGTCCTACCGTATGGCAAGGGCCGCAAGGATCGAAAACATCAACATCGACGTAATGTTCGGTATCCCATACCAGACCTACGACTCCCTGCTCAAAACGCTGAACTTTGTTACAAGGCTGAACCCCGAACATATTTCTCTGTACAACCTGAAGATCGAGCCCGGTACTCCCTTTTTCGAGAACCGCGCAGCCGTCAAGGAGGTCTGTGCCGACGAAGATACTGAATTTGCAATGTACACGGGTGCTATTGAGTTTTTGGCGTCCCGAGGCTACGGTCAGTACGAAATTTCAAACTTCGCCGCTCCCGGCTACAAGTGTCTCCACAACATGAAATATTGGAACTGCGACGAATATCTCGGATTTGGTGTATCCGCTCATTCCTTCTTCAACGGAAACCGCTTTGCGTTCATCCCCGATATAAAGAAATATATTCCTGCGGTGGAGGATATGTCATCAAACATCTCTATCACCTCGGAAAGCGAAACTTTAGAGCGTCGCGAAAGAATGGGAGAGTATATTATGCTCCGACTCAGACTTAGTGACGGCCTTGATCCCGTTCAGTTTGCTTCAAGGTTCGGTGCATCCTTTGAACAGCTTTACGGAGCAAAGGTGAGAGGTTACATTCAGAACGGCTTCATGGAAAAGAGGGCGGGCGCCTACTGTCTCACCCCTCCCGGAATGTTCGTTTCAAACTACATCCTCTCAGATATTCTGGAGTTCGAGGACCTTGGCAGCTTTATCGGCAATTTTTAAGTGAATAATTTAATTACTTTGCGACAATAATGGATATTACAGCGATAATATCCATTATTTTTTGTTTTTCAGGAGTAAATTATGAAAAAACTTGTAGCGGCGTGTCTTTCCGTACTTATTGCCACCGTTTTACTTAACTATCTGCCGATCCACGGTGAAGAAGGCATTTACACTGACACAATAAGGCTTCACGTTATTGCGAAATCGGACAGCGAGAAGCATCAAGCAGAGAAACTGGCTGTGAGAGACAGCGTTCTTGAATTAGTGGGAGAAAGACTCGAAGGCGTTACAGACTTTGAGGCGGCAAATGAAGTTCTCTGCGGAATGACGGAAGAGATCAAGCTTTGTGCCGAAGAGACTCTATTAGACCTTGGAAACCGTGACAATGTAAGCGTGGAACTGTCACCTGAAGAATATCCTATTAGATATTACGATGAATTTACCCTTCCTGCGGGAGTTTATAATTCTCTGAGAGTGACAATCGGTGAGGGCGACGGGAAGAACTGGTGGTGCGTGCTTTTCCCTTCGGTATGTGTTTCTGACGCGGTGGAAGTTGAGGACAAATACACAGAGGCGGGCTTCACTTCAGACCAGTACCATATGATAAAAAACGACAGCGGAACGAAGTATAAAGTCCGCTTCAAAATCCTTGAAATACTGTCGGGTTTTCTTGGTTTCAGGTATTAAAATGCCACTTGAAAAATTTTATGTTTTTTGTAAAAAAGGTGTTGACAAAGGGGGAATGGCATGATATAATATCAACGTTGTCGCGACAGGGTAACTTGAAAGCGAACAATATGGCGGAATAGCTCAGCTGGCTAGAGCAATCGGTTCATACCCGATAGGTCGTGGGTTCAAGTCCAACTTCCGCTATACGGCCCGTTGGACAAGCGGTTAAGACACCGCCCTTTCACGGCGGTAACACGAGTTCGATTCTCGTACGGGTCAAAAAAAGCACTTCGATCGAAGTGCTTTTTTATTTTATTTTTTGAGCATTTGCTTTTTTCGATATTTCTCTCTTTCATGTATTGCATTAAGCTACACTTGATGATATAATGATTTTTATGCAGAAAACTTCCTTTTATGACAATTCCCTAAGATTTTCGACTTGCGAGGTTATTTGAGTGAACAACAAAAATCAATATCCATATTCCTACGGTGGAAATCAGACACAGTACCCACCGTCAAATACTATACCGCAGAAGCCTATACATCAAGGCAGACGCCGCGGCAACTCCTCTCCCCTGCTTATATCACTTTGTATAATACTCACCGTTTGCCTCTTGTTTTCCGTTGCGCTGAACGTTTATTTTATTTTCGGCATGGAAAATGGCACCCTTCCTACAGCTTCAAGTAAAAACGGTACTTCCGCGGATATCAGAACTGAGGAAAGCCCCTTTGCGACCGAGGACGAAACTGAGACTGAGACTGAGACTGAGACTGAAACCGAGACTGAGACTGAGACGGAAATCGACACAGATGACGGCACAGACTCATCCGACGACGAAAAGTCGGAGTCTTCCAAAGAGGAGAAAATCTCACTCGGAAATATTGAAGACGGTCTTGAAGCTGAGCACGAGGATACCTTCGCTGATCTGCTTGAACTTTTGGAGGAGGCGAATCGTCCTCTCCACTATGAAAACGCAAATAATAACAAGGCAGACTCTTCCGAAAGCAAAGATTCTGCCGACACGGAAGAAACCACGGATGATACGAAAGAGTCTGAATCCGAAGACGAAGAAGACCCTGAAGAAAAGTCCACCACTTCCCCTGCCAACGTAGCGCTTGCTTACATAGACATCGAAAGTGGCACAAGCTTTTCCTACAACGGCGACGAGAACATGCCGCTCGCAAGTCTTATCAAGGCTCCCTTCGTTTTTGCTATTCTCAAGCAGGTCGAGGCTTTCGAAGCAGACCCCGCCAATCGCGACGAGAAAGGCAAGCTTATTTACACCGAAGAAACGAAAAAGTACGACCTTTCCCGTGAATGGGTGTACGACAGCAAGACCATGTTCGTCTCAGGTTCCGGGTATATTCAGAGCGAAGAGGACGGATTTACCCTCACCTATCTCGGACTTATCGAGTACGTTTTGAAGTACAGCGATAACGTTGCTTTTTCAGCACTTCGTAAGCTATTTAATTACAACATTTACTATGCCCTTGCCGCTGAGCTTGATGTTGACGTTATGCTTAACAACTCAATGGAGCTTTCAGCGTCTGAGCTTGTAAAGTTTTTGCCCGCTATGTACGACTACATGGAAACCGACAGTAAATACGCAAAGGCTATGAAGGAAGCCATGATCTCCGGTCCCTACAATATTATGCTCCCCGCCGGTGTTTCCCCTCTCGAATGTGCTCACAAGTACGGTTGGGACGACAATGCTTATCACGACATCGGTATCATCTACGACGCGCATCCTTACGCGCTGGTCATCATGACTGACCTTGACCGCGGTACTGCCACGGACTATATCTATATTCAGAATATCGCCCGAGAGGTACAGAAAATTCACGGTACATTCTACGGGAATGAAGATAAAACTTAATTTTACATATTGGAAACGAGTATGAAGAAGAACAAGTTTTTACATGCATTTATTAAAATAATCACGGTGCTTTTGACCGTCATAATTCTTGTGGCAGGCGCCCTTTACGGAGTGATGTGGGTCCTTGTAAACGGTCCCTCCCCCACCGCCGCAAGACTGTTTGTGCTCTCCGTAAAGGAGACTTCTGCAGGTGGATTCCTCGCTAATATTTACCTTAGCGAAGCGGAGATCGATGCCATTCTGAACGCTGATTCATCAGAGCTCTCCGACGACGTGACCGACACCTCACTTATTCAGATCCAGCGTCCCGACGGGAACCAGGACACAGTCATCGGCGGCGACGGAAGTATCATTGTGAAGCCGTCGGATGACGGTGAGACTGATAATTCTGACGACGGCTCACCCGGTGACACGGATAATTCCGACAAAAGCCACGAAGGCATCGAGGTACTTGACATCAAAGGCTCTACCTACAACGGAAAGCTTATGATAATCGAAGACCCCTCTCGCGTATTCGTGGGCGTCCCCGATGCTTACGGTGAAGGTGCATCCGGACTTACGGTTGCAGCTATGATCGACAAGTACGGCTGTATCGCAGGCACGAATGCAGGCGGATTCGACGATCCTAACGGACAAGGCACAGGCGGAATTCCCGAAGGCATCGTTGTCTATGAAGGCGAGCTCCTTTGGGGCAAGAAAGACGAATCCTACAGTCTTGCGGGACTTGACAGCAATGGAATCCTCCACGTAGGTGTTATGACAGGAGCCGAGGCTTTGGCTGCGGACATTCAGTATGCTGCAAGTTACGGTCCCGCTCTTGTCATTAACGGAGCTCCGTCAGGCGCGTACCTCGGAGGTGGTCTTAACCCCCGTACGGCTATCGGTCAGAGAGCAGACGGAGCGATTCTCCTTCTCGTTATCAACGGACGAAGCGTAGACAGCCTCGGAGCTACGCTCGATGACCTTACTTCCATCATGATAGAGCACGGCGCCATCAACGCATCCAATCTTGACGGCGGTTCATCATCCATCATGATCTATAACGGCGAATACATAACCTCCAGCGCTTACGTTTTCGGTGAAAGGGTCGTACCTACTGCGATTTTGGTGAGATAATGAAGAAGAGAAACAGAAGATCAAACAAAAGCTATTTCTGGCAGATGTATCTCTCCATCGTGGGAATGACGGTAGTGCTGATCGTTGCGGGACTTTTCGTTTTCTACGATTTTATGGGCGCTTATGAAAACGCTCAGCCTCAGAACACCGCTGATGCTTATGCAGAAAGCATTTCTGAGGACGCACTTATTAAGCTGGTTACAGAGTCCCTTGATAAGCTTGACATGAAATATGAAAAGGCGGAGACCTTCACGGATATTTTCCGTGATGCTTACGCAAAAAATGCCCCGAAGGCTCAGAAGTTGTTGACCGAGAGCACTTCGGACAGTCCCGTTTACTCTATCATTTGCGGTGAAACTCAGGTATGCAAGATAACGCTTTCCAAGGATGGCGAAGGAAAGTACAGATTTGACTCTTGGAGAGTCGAAAATGTTGTGGCATCCACTGAGGGAATCGTCGAAAACGGCGTGGAATATTCCGTATACGTGCCCCACGGTGCTGATTTCACTTTAAACGGTATTATCCCCGACGTAACGGAAGAGAGCGTGGAATATCCCTTTGGCACGGAGCTTGAGAACGCTACCCTCCCCTCTGCAGACCTTTATGAGTTGGGTACTCTTTATTCCGAGCCTGAGTTTTCTTGTAAGAGCGGCGAAGCTGATTTTGTTTCTATAAACAAAGAAGGTGTAGTCTACTTCCTGCCCGAAGGATTCTCCCCCACCAACTACACGATTAAAGCACCCTCAGGGGCCTCCGTTTACGTAAACGGAATCCTTCTTAGCGAAGACTATATTACCGAGTCAAAGAAGCCCTACGAGTACAGCGCTCTTGAGACGGACAGTACCACTCTTCCCACCTACGACGTTTATGAAACAGGTGAGCTGTTTTACTCCCCCAAGGTGTCTTGCGATATGAACGGCATCGGTCTTACCTCAAGTGGTACCGGCGCATCCTGCACCTTTGATTATCCGAAGGAGCTTATGTACACTCTGACTTTGAAGGTTCCTTCAGGAGCCGCAGTCAGCGTTTCGGGACATGATCTCACCGGAGTTATCACACCTTCGTCAGAAAGCGCCTTTGAGGGACTTATCGCTGACAGCGTTGACGCACCCATGTTCGACGTATACGTTATTGAGAATCTTTACTCTCCCGTCACAGGTGTCAGCGCTACCCTTGATGGAACTGAGCTCACGTTTTCAGACGTCAGCGTCGGAAACTCGCTGAAATTTGTCAGCGATCATTCCGGTGTAATTGACGAGGCGGTGTCTGCCTACGCTATCGAGTTTATGAAGGCGTACTTCTTCTATACATCAGAAGGCAGCAGAAACGTTGATGAAAACCTGGCGGCAACTCTCGTTTACGTTGACCCCACGAGCAACCTTTACACGAAAATTAAAGAGTCAAGGATCGGATATTACTACTTGACTCCAGTTATTTCTCAGGTCTACAACAAGCTTGAGGCTTCTCAGATGTACCTGCTTGCCGACGGCTCGTATATAGTAAAGCTGGACTTTGACATCACGCAGACTCATTACGGTGGTATCAAGGAACATTCCGGAGAGATCTCCCTTCACATCACGGGAACAGGTGACAGCCTGAAGATTTCCGATATGGTAATTGACGCTGAGTGAAACAGAAAAAACAAAAGACCGTCAACGGCGACGGTTCATCGTAATATTGCGATGCTAAACCTCACGTTAACTTGGGAGAATCGAACTTACGAGTTCGATTTTACCATCTTATGAGCAAAAGAAAAAAGACCACACGTGGTGGTCTTTTTTCTTTTGCTCCATCGGAGAATCGAACTCCGGACACCATGATTAAAAGTCATGTGCTCTACCGGCTGAGCTAATGGGGCAAGCTTTTTGACAGCTTTAATATTCTATCATAACTTACATTGTTTGTCAAGTTATATTTTTGCAAATCTATAATAAATTTTATCCTCGTTTTTCCCTCTCTAAACAGCGATTTTTACATATTATATGCCGTTCCTTCTTGAAAAAAGCAAGAAAAAATGTTAAAATAGTATCGTTAATACATAATGGGGTGCTATATTAGTATGACTATATACGAAGAATATATAAATCTTAAAAGAAAGCTGTTCGACAAGCTGTACGACCGTCTTAACGACAAGCAGAGAGAGGCTGTCTACTCCGTTGACGGTCCCCTACTCATTCTTGCAGGTGCGGGAAGCGGAAAGACCACCGTTCTCGTCAACCGCATCTCTCATATTATCCGCTACGGCAACGCTTATTATTCGGATCTCGTTCCTGCGGACGTGAGTGACGCTGATATTGCCGAGCTGAAGGCGGCGTTTGATCTTGACCGCGACGAGCTTTCCGAATATCTTCTCAAATTCCGCGTAAATCCCGCTCCGGCTTGGTCCGTTATGGGAATCACCTTTACAAACAAGGCGGCAGGAGAGATAAAGAGCCGTATTGCATCCGTTTTCGGCGAGGACAGTGACGAAGTTCGCGAGATCCGCACGGGCACGTTCCATTCCATCTGTGTCCGCATCCTTCGCAGATACGGCGATCGCATCGGTTACGAAAACACCTTTGGTATATGCGATACAAACGACAGCAAGCGCGAGATCCTTGAGTGCATGAAGAAGCTGAACATCAGCGACAAGGAGTTCCCCGTTAAGTCTATCCAGAACGATATCAGCCGTGCCAAGGACAAGCTGATGACTCCTGCCGATCTTATGCGTGATGCGGGAAACGATATCAAGCTGAAGCGTGCGGCGGAAGTATACGAGCTTTACGCGAAGAGGTTAAAGAGTCAGAATCTTCTTGACTTTGACGACATCATCATGCGTACCGTTGAGCTTCTTGAGACCGACGCCGAGGTACGCGAAAAGCTGCAACGCACCTATCGCTACATCTGCGTTGACGAGTATCAGGACACAAACTTCGCACAGCTGAAGCTGACGCTCCTTCTTTCCGATTATCACCGCAACATCATGGTTGTAGGCGACGATGACCAGAGTATTTACAAGTTCCGCGGTGCGGTTATTGAGAATATTTTAAACTTCGACAAGAATTATACCAACACAAAAGTTATCAAACTTGAGGAAAACTACCGTTCTACAAGCACCATTCTGAATGCCGCTAACAAGGTCATTTCCAACAACAGCGGCAGACTGGGTAAGACTCTGTGGACAAGCGGCGGCGAGGGTGACAAGATCGTCCTTCGTAACCTAAACACCCAGAACGATGAGGCGCGTTTTATTGCAGACACCATCACCTCACGTGTCCGTGACGGAAAGAACAAGTTCCGCGATTTTGCCCTGCTCTATCGAATGAACGCCCTATCCCGAAGCTTTGAGCAAACATTCGCCAAGAGTGGTATTCCCTACCGTATGCTCGGCGGACTAAGGTTCTTTGACCGAATGGAAGTCAAGGACATCATCTCCTACCTGCAGGTCATCAACAATCCCCTTGACGATATTCGACTTTCCAGAATCGTCAACACTCCCAAGCGCGGAATCGGCGAAAAGTCCTATTCCGTGGCTGAGACCATCGCTTACGAGCTTGGTTTCTCCATGCTTGAGTTTATGAAGGTTGCTAAGCAGTATACGGCGGTTTCTACTGCGGCAGGTAACGCTATGAGAGAATTTTCTCTCCTTATCGACTCCCTCAGAGAGGATGCCGCAAGACTCACCGTTTCCGAGCTTATCCGTCGCGTAATCGACCTTACGGGATACGGCAAGATGCTTGAGGAGATCAAGGAAAAGGGCGAGCGTACCGAGCGTCTCCAGAACTTAGACGAGCTTATCTCAACCGCTGTGCAGTATGAAGAGTCCGCTGACGACCCGAACCTTCTTGAGTTCCTCGAGGAAGTTGCTCTTGTCTCCGATGTGGACAAGTACGACGAAGAGGCTGATGCGGTAGTGCTTATGACCATCCACAGTGCAAAGGGACTTGAGTTCCCCGTGGTCTTCCTACCCGCGATGGAAGAAAACGTATTCCCCAGCTATATGACAGTCATGAATCCCGAGGAGATCGAGGAAGAAAGACGTCTTGCATACGTTGCCATCACCCGTGCAAAGCGGAACCTATACATCACCCACGTCAACGACCGTATGATGAACGGCAGGACCCAGTACAATATGCTCTCACGCTTTGCGGCGGAGATTCCCGACAATCTTCTTGACAAGGAAAAGCCGAAAACGGCAGAGCGAAGCACCTCGTCCTCCTTCGGACAAAGACAGGCTCGTCCCTCTTACGCTTCTCCTTTCAGTCAGGGTATCGCTCCGAGAACTTCACCTGTATCTGCTACTGCGAAAGCCGCGTCAAGCGCTTCTTCACAGAAATTTGCGGCGGGAGACAACGTAGTTCACCCCGTATTCGGCGAGGGAGTTATCCTTTCCGCAAGACCTATGGGTGGCGACACTCTCTACGAGGTGGTTTTTGAGACCGCCGGAACGAAAAAGCTTATGGCGACCTACGCCAAACTGAAAAAAGCGTAATAAAACTCTGTATTTAACTCTAAACGGAGGTTAATGTGAAAGAATTTTCTACGTCTCTCAAGGATAAACTGAGACAGATGGACCTTACCGTGACCATAACGTCGGTTTCGATGGCTCTGCTGAGTGTTCTTGTGCTTTGGGGCGCGTCCGACGTTTTCGGAAGTCAAAAATTCCTCGTCCAATGTATCGCAATGCTTCTTGGACTTGTTATCATGGTAGTGCTTGCTACCCTGGACTACGACGCTATATGCTCAAAGCTTGAGGTCTTCTTCTTTGCGGTGTCGGTGGGTATGCTTTTACTCGTAATCGTGGTGAACATCGGCTCCACCAACGAGACCAACCACAACTGGATAAGCATCCCCGGTCTTCCCTTTTACATTCAGCCCAGCGAATTTGTTAAAGTGGCGTACATCATCACCTTCAGCCGCCACGTAGACAGACTTAAAAGCAAGATAAACCATATAAAGAGCGTGGCACAGCTTGCCGTTCACGCAGGAATCATCATCGGTCTCGTTCTTATCACCGGTGATCTGGGTACAACTCTGGTTTACCTATTCCTCACCGCGGCTATCCTCTTTACCGCCGGACTGTCCCTTTGGTATTTTGCCGGTGCTTTTGCTATTATTATTATCGCGGCACCTATACTTTGGGACAAGATGGCAGAGTATCAAAGGCTACGCATCATGGCAGGCTTTGACCCCACCATTGATCCCGAGGGCTACGGCTATCAGGCACTCCTCAGTAGAAAAGCGATAATTGCGGGGGGCTTCAAGGGTGCCGGTCTCACAGGCGGAACACAGTACGCCACGGTCCCTGCGTCACACTCGGACTTTTTGTTCTGTGTACTTGCTGAAAAGCTCGGTTTTTTTGGAACATTCTCCTATATGGCACTGATGACGGTGCTTGTTGTAAGGCTTCTCAGAATCGCCCGCAAAGCACGTAAGGACTATGCTTCCCTTATTTGTGTGGGAATTGCTGCGGTACTTATCGCGCAGACTCTTGAAAACATCGGAATGTGTCTTGCTATCCTTCCCGTAATCGGTATCACGCTGCCCTTCTTCTCCTACGGCGGCTCGTCGATGTTAGCTATGTTTATCGGAATGGGTGTAATCCAAAGCATCTGCACTCACAACAGAAAGTATTACTTTGAACGCGAACCCTCCAGCGCAAGTATGGAATAAAAGGAAGAGATCTTATATCAACGTAATAAAATAACCCCGACAGACTTCAAAAATCTGTCGGGATTATTTTTGTGCATCAAAGGTTTTGTCCTGTAATAAAAGTTTCCAAATTAATATCGTGATTATATTTGAGGGATGCTTTTTTATCTTTTTCAAGCATAATTGAGGAAAGATCAATATTATTTATTGCGGCTATTGCGACGATATAGTGGATCATGTCCGCAAGTTCGGTTCCCAGTTCCTTTTGCAAGTCAACATCAGTTGCTTTTTTGCTTCCGGACCTCATGTTGATAACTTCAGCAACTTCGCCCATTTCTTCAACCAGCTTCAAGAAAAGTCCCTGTTCGTTTGCCCATCCGCTGTATCTCTCAGACAAATATCTTTCTAAGGTGTCAATTGTGATTTTCATTTTTTCTCCTTTTATCGTCCTGACTCTGACTTTACTATCGCCAAGGACTGCATACCGAGAGAATTGTATGCAAGGACGCAGTCTTTTATGGGGTATGAAACAATTCCTTTGGATTCGTAGGGATCGGCAAAGATGTAATTTTCGCTGTCGTAACCAAGGAATACCATACAGTGCTCGTTTGACGGATAAAGATAGGTCTCAGACTTGTCCTCCGCCTGCCACTGCAGTACTTTGTCGACTTCTTCCATATTAACGGTCACCCACACGGCAACGGGAATCCCGCGAGCCACGTATTCGTTCTTGAGAGTATTTAGTGTAAGTCCGGTAGTGTTTTTGACGGCGTATTCTTCTCCCACACATTTACGAAGTGCTTCCTCAATAACGGGAGCAAAGCATCCAAAGCCACTATCCTCGCTTCTCGGGTCTCCTGCATAAGCGTACTTGGGATTGGGTCCGTAACGGCAGCCCCATTTTATGAAAGTCGGTTCGCTTCTAAGGTAGTTATCTACAAAATCCTCTGGGTCCATCTTAATTCCCCAGTAATTCAAAAGCATCGTGGCGGAAACTGACTCGCACCCGTTAGGGAGAATCCCTTCTTGTGACACATACGGCACGTCAAGGCAAATTGCGTCAGCATTCAGGTCGGGGATATCTATGTCAATATCAAAGTTTGCAATTAAGTAATCTTCGATTTGTTCGCCTGCCTCATCAGTAAGTCCGTAGAGATCGTATATTGAATATACCCTTGACTTAATAAAATTCTCGTGCCATACCTCTTCTGAAACGTGAGGATATTTCGCTGTAACAAGATCTAATACTTTATCTATTTGCGCCTTTAACTCTCCGGCGACACGGTAAGATACTATCTGAGCTTCCCCGTTTTGCCAAACCACAAACTGAATGTATTCTTCTGCATCTACGTATCGTTCTTCTTCCGTCAATTCGTCGTTTGTTGCGTCGTCGTAAGGATTGTTATCAAGAAAATAGTTGTTGTCAATCAGTATGCTCTTAGAAAACAAATTATTACGGTGGAGTTTTACGATAACGAAAATTGCAAAAACTAACGACACAGCAAGAATCACCGATATGATCGAAAACAGTATTGCAAGTCTTTTATATCCGCCTTTTTTGTTCATTGCCACATTACACCTTTCAATAGTTTTGCCGTCAAGGGACGAAAACTCTCCGCAGTTACGGAGAGTTTTGATTATTACTTTGTAAGATTTCTTACGATTTCCATGAGACTCTCGTACTTTGCCTCGATGTCTGCTACCAGCTTGAACTGTGTACGCGCACGAACCAGGTTATGCTCAGGATAGTGGGTTCTGAAGTAGGTGTCACCGTTAAGGTAGTCCGCAAGGAAACGGGAACCACACTCAAGAGTCATAAGCTTAACGGAGAACGGAAGAAGCTCAAGCTCTCTTTCGGTGATGGAAGGAAGAACCTCTAAAAATCCCTTTGCGAAAGCTTCAAACTTTGCTTCATCAAACCAAATCTTATCAAGGTCGGGCTCATCCTCAGCACCGCTGGATCCGCCGGAACGGAGAGCATCACCGAAGTCGTAAAGGAGAGAGCCGGGCATTACGGTATCAAGGTCGATAACGCATACACCCTCTCCGGTCACGTCGTCAAGAAGTACGTTGTTGATCTTGGTATCGTTATGTGTTACGCGAAGAGGAATTCTTCCCTCCTCAATGTCGTCCACCACAACGGAAGCATCTGCCTCACGGTCGAGAACAAACTTGATCTCGTCCTGACAGCTGTCTGCTCTGCCTGAAAGGTTGTCAGCAAGCGCCTTCTTGAAGTCTGCATAGCGTGACTTTGTGTTATGGAAGTTGGGGATAACCTCGAAGAGCTTATCTGCGGGGAAATCAGCAAGCATGTTCTGGAAGTGTCCAAATGCCTTTGCCGCGTAGTAAAGCTGCATAGGGTCATCGGTAGAGTCACATGAGTGGGCACCGCCAACAAAACGGTATGCACGGTAGAATTCACCGTCCTCGGTGATATAGTAAGGATTTCCGTCTTTAGCATCGAGGAAGTTGAGAGTTCCGCGGGCTGTATCGCCACCCTGCTCTTCAAGCTTTGCTCTGATGTGGCTTGTCACCAGCTTGATGTTGCTCATTACCTCTTTCGGCTTTTTAAAGGTATTGGTGTTAAGTCTCTGCAGAATATACGGGGGGGTGGACTCAACGTAATATGTATCATTGATGTGTCCGTTTCCGAAAAGCTTAAATTCTGCGGAAATACCGAATTGTTCGAGAACTTTTGAAATATCAGTTGCCATTATAATTTCGGAGCGCTTGGCTCTCCTCCATAGTATTTTTGTGATTTCTCTTAACAGTATAGCACAGCGTCTGCTGTTTTGCAAGAAAGAGAGGAAAATATCCTGCAGAATGTAGAAAAATCTGCTATTATAAACCCTTATCTTTCAGTTCGGACACAAGTCCCACGTAAAACTCACGAGCGTCGAACTCACTGCGATTTTCGAGCACCATATCCACAATGTCAAGGTGAGAAATTCCACGTCTGCTGTGATTTTCGATGAATCTGTACTCGTCGCCCCAGCTGAAGGAGTCTACGGAAACAAGACCGTCGTTTTCCCCGTCAAAGCGTCTGACGATACCGTGAGTGAGCGTGAAAGGCAGTTTTGCTCCACTCTTTTCGTTGATCTTTGAGCCGATGCTGAGTCTGTATATTCCTTGATATTTGCTCTCGTCGCCTATCTCGCTTTCAAGTCTTGCTGAGCCTTCCTTGGTGAGGTCGTGCATCGCTGCAAGGAAGTCGGGGTCGTCGTCACCCAGACGCTTCAACACAGAATTATATGCGCCTGCAACCCGGTTTTTAACCTTTTCGGGAATCTTTCCGAGGAGATAGTCAGCGTACAGGCATCCACGGTGGGGAGTATTCACGGTTATAAGAGAAGCTACCTTATCAGCCACGCCGAAATTTGATATGGCGAAACGGCAGTCAAGTCCACCCTTTGAATGGGCGATGATATTGACCTTACCGTAGCCAAGATCGTCGGTTATGTACTTTATTCTTGCCGAAAGTTCCAGCGCGCTGGAGCAGACGGAGGAGGCAGAGGCGTGATTTCCGAAGAAGACCTTTGCTCCGTTCTTCTCAAGTTCTGCGGGGATCCTTCCCCAATAGTTCGGGAAAGAAAAGTCTCTGAAACAGACGCCGTGAACGAAAAGGATGGGATACAAAGTGCCGCAGACACGTTTATCCTTACGGGCCTCGTTGAGTCTGAGTTTATCCGACTCAAACTCGATCTCCGCCTCTACCGTTTTGATGATCTTCACAAGCATCACAAGGTTAGCCACTGGTATGAATCCAAATATGATTCCGCGGAGTCTATGGGTGATTCCGAGCTGAACGGAAAACATATATACGCAGACGATTCCGTTCCAGAATAGAAGGGCAAGAGAAAAGACAGCCACCAGAACGTCACACAGGGTAAGTGCCACGTTGGATGTTAGATTTTTGACAATGTAGATAATCTGAAATACTGCCGTCGGAACAAGAGCCACAACAAACGCCTCAAGGCAGACTGCACCGTGCTGACACATACGAAGTATTTTTGATTTTGGTCCGCCGTATGCCGCAAGGGGAAGAAGATTCTGCAAGGTAAGCAGTAAAAGTGCCACAGGAATCAGCCAATAGTTCTTGCCTGAAACGATAAAAGGTAAGCAGTTGGCGGTGACTATAGCCGAAACTGACGTAAGGCACAAAATAAGTGTTTTTTTCATAGTTTTACCCGAGCTTGATGCTTGAGGCGAGATACCACACCAGCATCGCTATCGCCATTCCGATATATTTTGCCATTGTGAATTTTTCTGCTCTTGATCTCACCGCACCATAGACCAATCCGAACTCAGTTGCCGCAAAAGCCAGGAGAACGACAAAGTAAACTAAGGTTCCTCTCACAGTGGTATTAAGAGTAGAAAGGAGCACGAAGGCGATGGCGGCGGGACAGTAGTAGGACGTGCCCTCTTTCATGCGTATGATCACTGCAGTGACTCCGGCTAAGCTGCCAAGCACAAGAGAAGCGGCAATGAGCGCTGTGGACACGTTATAGTCGATGACAGACGTAACGTTTGCGTAAACTATATTCGCAATAAACAAAGCTATGGCTGAAAAAGTAAAAATATATTGAAGTTTTTTCATGAAAGTCTCCGTTCTGTCTGAAAACGCTTAAATACTTATACTTATTTTACCACATAAATATTAACAAAGCAAGTAAAGAAAAGACAATCTTTCTGGGAAAACAAAAGAGGTGTAATTTGGGATTTATTAGACAATTTCTAAAATTCAACATGAAAAACTCGTGTATTTTTTTGATAAATTTGCTATAACTTCTTGACTTTGACGGCTGTTTATTATAAAATAAACTTGAATGGGGTGGTGTGTTTTCACCCATTTCACAGCATTCTTTTTTTCAGGAGGTAATTATGGCATTACCGGTTGCTATTCAGCTCTACTCTGTAAGAGATGCGCTGGAGGCTGATTTTGAAGGAACTCTCAGAGCAATAAAAGCTATGGGATACGACGGCGTGGAATTCGCAGGTCTTTGCGGCAATGACCCCGCTTACGTTAAAGCTCTTGTTGAGGAGATCGGTCTCGTTCCGATTTCAGCTCACATCCCCACAACTGAATTCATCAACTGCGGTGGCGTTGACAAGGTTCTTGATATGTACAAGTCCGTCGGCGTTAAGTACGTTGCTCTCCCCTATCTCTTAGAGGATCGTTGGCCCGGCAGCGAAGGCTGGACCGAAACTCACGCACTCATGATGTACATAGGAATTTGTGCCGCTAAGCGCGGAATGAAGCTTCTCTACCACAACCACGATTTTGAGTTCAAGAACAAGATCGACGGTCGGTACATGCTTGAGTATATGTATGACAGTATCCCTGCGGAGTATCTCGCCAGCGAGCTTGATACCTGTTGGGTAAACATCGGCGGTGAGAATCCCGCTGATTATATCAGAAAATTCACCGGAAGAGCTCCTGTTGTTCACATCAAGGACTTCTTCTACAGCGGAAAGCTCCCGAAGCGTCTTTACGACCTTATCGGTATCGACGAGGAGGACGTTGAGGAGGAAGAAGGCTCCTTCGAGTTCAGACCTGCAGGTCACGGTATGCAGGACGTTCCCGCTATCCTTGCGGCTTCCGTTGACGCAGGCGCTGAATGGGTCGTTTTCGAGCAGGACAATCCCAGCGAAGGCATGACTCCCATGGAGTGTGCAGAAAAGGCAGTTACCTTTATCAAGGGCTGTGAGTGGTAATATCCACACAACTACGTAATATTAGGCCGATACGGTCTCGTTATTAAATTTTTATTTTTGAAAGGCGGAATTTACTATGTCAGATGCTGTACTTAGTCAATTCAAACAGACTGAAGAAGTCGAGGTAAAGGAATTTACCGGCAAGAAGATCAAGGTTGGTATCATTGGTACCGGTTGGATCGCTGAATCCCACATTGAGAGCTATCTCCGTCAGCCCGACGTTGAGATCGTCGCTGCAGCAGACCTTATCCCCGGCAAGGCTGAGGCTAAGATGAAGAAATACGGTATTGAGGGCGTCAGATGCTACCTCTCCGATAAGGAAATGATCGACAATGAGCCTGAGCTTGACGTTGTAAGCGTATGTACATACAACACTCAGCACGCGGCTCCCACTATCTATGCTCTCGAGCACGGCGTACACGTTCTCCTTGAGAAGCCCTTTACAGTAACAACTGAAGAGGCTATCGAGGTTATGAAGGCTGAAAAGAAGAGCGGCAAGGTTCTCTCCATCGGCTTCCAGCCCCGTTTCGACGAGAACATGAAGATGATCAAGAAGATCGTTGAGTCCGGCGCTCTCGGCGAGATCTACTACATCCAGACCGGCGGCGGGCGTCGTCGCGGTATTCCGGGCGGCACATTTATCGAAAAGTCTACCGGCGGGATCGGTGCTCTCGGTGACATCGGATGCTACTCCCTCGACATGGTCCTCAACGCTATCGGCTATCCCAAGCCGCTGACAGTTTCCGGTTACACCTCCGCATTCTTCGGCACTAACCCCGAGGTTATGGGTGAGAAGCACGCTGCAAGATTCACAGTTGACGATTTCGGCGCTGCTTTCGTTCGTCTCGAGGGCGGAATCAT
>JAZULS010000033.1:0-6868 GCA_045603205.1 Eubacteriales bacterium
TCAAAACATCATCAACAATGGCAGGGGAGGGGCCCCTGCCCTCCCGTTTCGATGGGATTACGCCGCACGTGATTTATACGCCCTTTCTTTCCGTGAAAGAAAGAGGCACAAAGAAAGCCTTCAATATGGGGGCAAGCCCCCTTGAGAAGCTTCACCCCCCGCGGCACGCTGAAAGGTCCGCGGCGATCTGCGATACTGCCGCTTATTTCGTCACCTGAAATGCAGACATCGAATCTATACGAACCTCACCACCCACAATTTAGAAAAATGTGCCGCATTGGTCATAGATAACGTTTGATATGTTGCCATTTTGTGTATCTAAAACGTGTACAGGCTTCGCCTGAGCAGATAATCAAATGCCAATCCTGTAGGGGCGTACCTGTGGTCGCCCGTTACGACGAGATTACACCTCGCTAAATTTATGCCCCCCTCCCCTACCATGCTTTGGACGTGCGGCAAAAATCAAACGAAAGCGGCGGGATGCGAGCCCCCTCCCTCCCACAATAAGAAAAGAAGACACGCCTTAAAACGTGTCTTCTTAATTTTTTATCAAGCTCAAACGTTGATGCCGGCGATAAACTCGTCAACGTCAACGATGCTGCCTGTAAGACGTGCCGCCTCCGCAGCGAATACCAGCTGATGGCTGTAGTTGGACTCAGCGATCTCAGGAATAGCGTCACCCTCGTATGTACCCATAACGTAATCGTACAGGGCTACGAGAATACCGTGGTCTCCGCCGCCGTGACCGTGAGCAATGTCGCCTACGCTGGACGCAGGGATAACCTCGGTCTTCTGGTCTGCAAAGGTGTGGATCTTGATAAATCCTTCTCCGTCCATCTGAACGAAGATCTCACCCTTGGTACCCATAATATGGGTGATTCTTCCCGCATCGGTGAATGCCGCCATGGTAAACGTAACGGTAATGTCGTCCTCAAAGAGCATATTAACGACCTGATGGTCAACCACGTCGTTGTCACACTTGTAAACGCACTTGCCGTACTGAGTCTCGGTGATAGCCTTCATAACGTCCTCGTCGGTGGGGGACGCAATGCGGGTACAGGTGGTTCTGAACCAGTCGTTATCCTTGTCATCATAGTAGACCTTTATTGCGTTGTAGGGGCAGGTGTCAAGGTGAGGACAGCCCTGAACGCAGTAGTCCGTTGATCCCTCGGGAGCATTTTCCTCAGTGAAGAAGGAAAGCTTTCCGAAGGACTGAACGCTCTTACATCTCTTGCCGAGGATCCAGAAAAGCATGTCAAGGTCGTGGCAGGATTTCTGCAGAAGCATGGGAGAGCTCTTCGCCTCATTACCCCAGTTTCCGCGCACAAAACTGTGAGTCTGGTGAATGTTGCCGACACACTCCTGATGAGCGACGGACATGATGCGTCCGATCCTGCCGGAGTTAAGAATGTCCTTAACGCCTCTGAAGAGGGGGGTGTAGCGCATAACTGTGCAGATAACGACGTGAACGCCGTTTTCATCAGCGGCTCTTGTGATCGCCTCGCACTCCTCAGCAGTGGGAGCGATAGGCTTTTCAAGAAGCACGTGATATTTAAGAGCGATCGCCATCATGGCAGGCTCAAAATGCTGACGGTCCATTGTAGCAACGATGGCGATGTCAGCGATGCGACCAAGCTCAAACAGGGGCTTGTAGTCGGTGAAGCAACGATCTTCGGGAATGTTGTGGCGGTTCTTGATAAACTCGCGGCGGCTGTCGATAGGCTCCGCAACGGCGACCACCTCAAACTTGTCCGACATACCGAACATTTCCTCGGTGTACGCGGTTCCGCGGTTTCCCGCACCGATAAGAATAGCCTTCAATTTTTTCATAATGATCTCCATTCAGCCCTTTGACTGCACAAAACAGTGAAGCGGGGCGAAATTTCAGCAAAAGGTGTTTCCCTTGCGGAAAACACCTTTGCGCAGTTAAATTCAGAAATTACTCAGCGTCAGCTGCGTCCTCAGCCACAACCTCTTCCTCGGTCTCGATGAGAGCTCGGATGGAGAGGCTGACCTTGTGGTTCTCTTCGTCGATAGCGGTGATCTTTGCAGAAACAACCTGACCTACCTCGAGAACGTCAGCGGGCTTTGTGATCTTGCGATCAGCGATCTGGCTGATGTGGATAAGGCCGTCAACGCCGGGAACGATCTCAGCGAATGCACCGAAGGGCATAAGGCTAACGATCTTAACCTCAGCTACGTCCTCTTCAGCGTACTGGCTGGTGAAGATGTTCCAGGGGTTCATAGCGTCGGTCTTGTAGCCGAGAGAGATTCTCTTTCTGTCGCGGTCAACGTCCTTAACGTAAACGTGGATAGTCTCGCCAACGGAAACAACCTCAGCAGGGCTCTTGATACGTCTCCAGGAGAGCTCGGTATTATGTACCATACCGTCAACTCCGCCGAGATCTACGAATGCACCGTAAGAAGTAAGGCTTCTTACAACGCCGTCGAATTCCTGCCCCTCTTCGATAGAAGCCCAGAAAGCGTCTTCCTTAGCGCGTCTCTCCTCGCGGAGAACAGCCTTGATGGAAGCGTAAGCCTTCTTGCGGTCAGCCTTGATCTCGATAACCTTAACCTTCTGGGTAGTGCCAACGAGAGTCTGAAGATCGGTGCCCTTGGGAACGCCTGTGAGAGAAGCGGGGATGAACACCTTAACGCCGGAAAGGTTGATGATAACGCCACCCTTAACAGCCTCAACGATCTTACCCTCGAGGATCTCGCCGGAAGCCTCAGCAGCAACGATAACGTCCCAGTTCTTGTCGGAGTCAACTCTTGTCTTGTCGAGAGTTGCGATACCGTCGATGTCGCTTACCTTGATGACCTTAGCCTTTACAACGTCACCGATGTGGAAGAGATCTTCAAGCTTAGCCTGGGGATCAGTCGTTGCCTTATCGTAAGAGATAACGCCTGTAGTCTTAGTGCCAAGGTCGAGATGGATCTCACCTGTGGAAACAGATGTTACGATACCTTCTACCACGTCTCCTGTATTTAAAGTCTTCATTGAAGCTTCGAGCAGTTCTGCAAAGTTTTCTGTCATATGCTCATTCATTTTTTTACATACCTCCTGTATTACACTGTCCGGCGTCGATGCGCCTGCAGTAATTGAAACTTTTGAATTTTGGGGCAGGGATATATCCTTCACCCCGTGGGCGTCCTCGAGGAAATACACCGTAGGACAAACCTCGCTTGTTACCTCGAACAGCTTTCGCGAGTTTGAGCTTTCCTCACTGCCGATGACGACCACAACGTCGGACTCAGCGGCAAGGCGAGCTGCCTCAGTCTGCCTGTTTTCCGTAACATTACATATTGTATCAAAAATTAAAGCATTTGTATATACTTTTTTGATTTTTTCCAAACATTTTTTCCATTCAGAGAGCTTTTGAGTGGTCTGCGCTGCCATGGAAATGACTTTTTCCTCGTTTTTTGCCACTTTTTGCCCGTCAAGAAAGGCTTCGAGCTCCTCTGCTGAGCCGATGACGTACTTTTCGCCCACGGCACAACTCATAATTCCCTGCACCTCGGGGTGTTCAGCCGCTCCGATCAGCAGGAATATCTTCCCCTCACCGGAGTTCTCTCTTGCGATGCGGCGGACCTTTTCAACGTAGGGGCAGGTGCCGTTCAGCAGGGTGAAGGTTTCAAGCTCCGCCTCAGCGGCACGAAGCTTTTTCATAACGGAGTGCAGTTCCCCATGGGCGCGGATGACAACGGTGACTTCTTCCCCTGCCGCCGCCTCTGCGATGACCCGGTCAAGGTCATCGTAGGAGATCAGCCCCGCGCCGCGGCTTGCCACGTCCTTTAAGTAAACCTCGTTGTGGATGATGTGACCGAGGGTGTAGACTTTCCCGCGCTTTTTAGAGAGAGCATCCTCTAAAAGTCCTGTGGCACGGCGGACTCCAAAGCAAAAGCCCGCGTTTTTAGCGATAGTTATCTTTGCCATATCAGCTCTCCGCCTCGTTTGAAGAGTTTTCCTCGGCGGGGCCGTACTTCAATTCACATACTTTTGAGAAAATATACTTCGCCACTCTGTCGTAGTCTGCGCGTCCGCCGGACTCAAAGCCCAGCTCCTCGTAAGGGATGAATTTCCCGAAAATTGCGTGGTTATTCCTCCACGCCTTTGTGCGGCCGCAAGGGTTGTCGATGTACACGGGAACGATACCGCACTTGGCGCGACCTGCGATCATGGCAACACCCGCCTTCACCTCAGTTTCGCGAGGGTCAACGAAGGGGTGGCGTGTTCCCTGAGGGAAAATGCCCACCATGTCACCGCCGTTTATCATGGCGATGGTCTGCTTGATAGCCTTAACGTCGCCGCCCCGTCTGTCCACGGGGAAAGCGCCGAGAGCCTTCAGAAAACTGCTGATCAAGGGAATTTTGAACAGCTCTGCCTTGCCCATAAAGCGGATCTGCCTGTCTTCACAAGCACCCTGGAGTACAAGTACGTCGGAGAAGGAGGTGTGGTTGCAAACGAGAATACAGCCCCCCTCCGCAGGGATGTACTCAAGACCCTCTGCGGTGATCTTCCAAATCTTCTTTACGGGTCCTCTGAAATGCTTATATATAAAATCGCTCAGCTTCATATTTCCATAGAGCCTTTCTGATTATTGTTTACTTTATAAGGGCGATGATGTAGTCGGCAGAGCCTTCTACGTCGTAGTCGTCGTTGACGAAGTAGTGAGCGTCCTCGGCAGGAACGCAGGGAGCGGCGTCACGGGTGGAGTCCTGTCTGTCACGCTCGATGATGTCCGCAAGCACTCCCTCGTAAGGCTGAGGCATACCCTTCTTCTGAAGCTCGAGACAGCGGCGGGTTGCTCTTGCCTCGGGGGAAGCAGTCATAAATACCTTCAGCTCTGCGTCGGGGATAATGACGGTGCCGATGTCCCGTCCGTCCATGATAACTCCGCCGCCCTTTGCGATGGACTGCTGAAGTCCAAGCAGGAAGGCACGTACTGCGGGGATCTTCGACACGTCGGAAGCGTATTTTGAGGCAAGGGGAGTCCTGATGCGGTCCCCAACGTCTCCGCCGTTAAGGTAGACTTTTTGCACACCGTCCTCATAGGCAAGGCGGATGTCCACCTTATCGAGAGCGGATACAACTCCGTCTACGTCGCGGGAGTCGATGCCGTTTTCTATCATGTAAAGTCCCACGCTTCTGTAGAGAGCGCCGGTGTCAACGTAGATGAGGGACAATTTTTCTGCGATCCGCTTTGCTACGGTGGATTTTCCCGCGCCGCTGGGGCCGTCAAGGGCAATTCTGATCTTTGTGGTGTCAGTCATAGTTTTCTCCGTATTTTAACCGATGTTCGTCGGAAATTCGAGTTTGGGTTCAGTTTTCGCTGAGAATTCGTTCTGCGGCGGCTTCTCCCGCTAAAAATCCCGTTGAAAAGGCGATCTGCAGATTGTATCCGCCGGTGTAGGCGTCCACGTCGATGACCTCGCCTGCGAAATAAAGATTCGGGCAGAGCTTTGACTCCATGGTCTTAGGGTCGATCTCCCTCGTTTCCACGCCGCCGGAGGTGATGATAGCCTCTTCGATGGGGCGGAAACGGAAGGGGGTAAGCTCAAAGTGAGTCAGAGCGTTAAGGTATCTTGCTCTGGCCTCTTTGGTGACTTCTCCTGCCTTGATGCGGTGGGGAATTTTTGCCCTATCTGCGGCAAGAGGCACCAGCTTCAGGGGCAGCAGCTTTGAGGTGGCGTTTATAAAATCCTTGGCGGAGTTTTCGCTGAACACGCGGACAAGTCGTTCGTCAAGCTCACGCTCGGGTATTGCAGGCTTGAAATTTATCTCAAGGGTGTACTCTTTAAGGGGGGCTCTCATGTGGCAGGAAGCGGAAAGCACAAGGGGTCCAGACACGCCGAAGTGGGTGAAGAGCATCTCCCCCTGTTCGGAAAATACACTCTTGCCACGGTGCTTTGCGGTGAGAGTTACGTTTTTGAGGGATAGTCCTGCAAGAGAGGCGGTGTCCTCGTCGGTCTCGATAGGGATAAGGGAGGGAGTGGGGGTGTTTATCTTGTGGCCGAAGCTTTCTGCAAAACCGTAGCCGTCTCCCGTTGAGCCTGTGAGGGGGTAGGATTTGCCGCCTGTAGCGATGATGACCGCCCCGTGGGTAAAACTTCGTTTGCCGTCGGTTACGGTAAAACTTCCGTCCTCGTTTTTGGTGATCTCGCTGACACGGAATCCGGATACTACGCGGACGCCGCTGTCGGTCATGGTATTTCTGAGAGCGTTTACTACGTCAGAAGCCTTGTCGGACACGGGGAAAACTCTGCCTCCGCGCTCGGTCTTGAGAGGCACGCCGATGGATTCAAAGAAAGCGTATACGTCGGCGGGGGTATGTCGGAAAGCGGCGCTGTAGAGGAATCGTGAATTTTTCGTCACGCAGGAGAGGAACTCCTGAGGGGAGCAGTTGTTGGTAACGTTACAGCGACCCTTGCCCGTTATGCCGAGCTTACGTCCGTGGCGGTCAAGACGCTCGTAAACCACCACGTCAGCCCCCGACCACGCGGCTTTTATTGCGGCAGCCATACCTGCGGCGCCCGCGCCTATAACGGCAATAGTTTTGTTCATAGATATACCTTTATGAATGGAAAATTGAAAATGGAAAATGGAAAATTGCGGTACGATTTTCTGCGGAAATCGGATTTTTATTAAAAATTATTCCTTCTGTAGCGTCGCACCCGTGTGTGCGACCTTGGGTGAACGTGAAATTACCACCAACACCTGTAGGGGCTGCCCTGTGTGGCTGCCCATGGGTTTAACAAACGCCCATCACCCAACAAAATTGATGTTCGCGACGGGCTTAACCCCCACGAAGGCGGGCGATTAATAATCGCCCAAGTCGGAGGCCAAGCGGGCTTAGGAAGACAATTA
>JAZULS010000034.1:0-3271 GCA_045603205.1 Eubacteriales bacterium
CAGGATCTCTTTGCCCGCCCATTCCGTAGACAGCTTTTCAGCAATAGCTGCCTTCGTCAAAAGATCCGGCTCTGTCACAAGCCGGTATCCTTTGTTGCGGACAGCTTCGAACACATAGCCTTCCTCTTCCAGCTGACGGATCACCTTCCAGACGGCGGTCCTCGAAACACCGAGTCCCTCCGAAAGCTCCTGGCCGGAAACAAAGCCGTTTCGTTCTTTTAAGATCGTCCGAATCTTATCTTTCAATCTTCACTCTCCGGTTCACCAAGTGTCGCAAGCATGACCGCCTTGATCGTATGCATGCGGTTCTCTGCTTCGTCAAACACGATGGATCTTTCGCTCTCGAAGACCTCGTCGGTGACTTCCATACAGTCGATGCCGTACTTCTCGTGGATCTCGGCACCGATCTTTGTTCCGAGATCGAGGAACGCGGGGAGGCAGTGCATAAAGCGGCACTTTTCACCGGCAGTTTCCATCAGTTCACGGGTAACTCTGTAGGGAGTAAGGTCAGCGATCCTCTCGTCCCAAACCTCAGCAGGCTCGCCCATGGAAACCCACACGTCGGTGTAGATCACGTCAGCGTCTTTTACTGCTATAGCGGGATCGGTGATGAATTCGATGGTTGCGCCGCTCTCTTCGGCAACTTTTCGGCAAGTGTCTACAAGTTCCGCAGAGGGGAAATATTTTTCGGGAGCGCAAGCCACGAAGTGCATACCCATTTTCGCGCATCCGACCATAAGGGAGTTGCCCATATTGTATCTTGCGTCGCCCATGTAGACGAGCTTCTTGCCCTTCAGGTCTCCGCAGTGCTCCTTAACAGTAAGGAAATCTGCAAGGATCTGAGTGGGATGGAACTCGTTGGTAAGACCGTTCCAAACGGGGACGCCTGCGAACTTTGCAAGCTCCACCACGATCTCCTGACCGAATCCGCGATACTCGATTCCGTCGTACATTCTTCCAAGGACACGTGCGGTATCGGCGATGCTTTCCTTTTTACCGATCTGTGAGCCTGTGGGATCAAGATATGTGGGGTGCATACCAAGGTCCGCCGCCGCCACCTCAAAGGCGCAGCGAGTACGGGTACTGGTCTTCTCAAAGATCAGCGCGATGCTCTTGCCTTCGCAAAGTCTGTGGGGAATTCCAGCTTTCTTCTTTGCCTTGAGATCTGCCGCAAGGTCGATAAGGTAGTTTATCTCGTCGGAGGTAAAATCAAGAAGCTTTAAAAAGCTTTTTCCTTTGAAATCCATTGTCACGCCTCCTGATCAAAGAACCTTCGAAAGGAAGGTCTTCAGTCTTTCAGTCTTGGGAGCGTCGAAGATCTCTTCGGGAGTGCCGTCTTCTGCAACAAGTCCGTCATCAAGGAAGATAACGCGGTTTGCAACCTCCCGGGCGAAGTTCATCTCGTGAGTTACCACTACCATGGTCATACCCTCGTTTGCAAGCTCCTTCATAACGTCGAGAACCTCTCCGACCATCTCAGGGTCAAGAGCTGAGGTAGGCTCGTCGAAGAGCATTACGTCAGGCTCCATGCAAAGTGCGCGGACGATGGCAACTCTCTGCTTCTGACCGCCGGAAAGCTGGCTGGGGTACGCCTCTGCTCTGTCCGCAAGACCGACTCTTGCAAGAAGAGAAAGCGCCTTAGCCTCTGCATCCTCCTTAGAAACCTTTTTCAGCATCATGGGAGCGATAGTGAGGTTTTTCATAATGGTAAGATGGGGGAACAGGTTGAACTGCTGGAATACCATACCCATCTTCTGACGGTGGAGGTTAAGGTCAACCTTTGAGCTTGTAAGCTCGGTACCCTCGAAAAAGATCTCACCGTCTGTAGGCTCCTCAAGAAGGTTGAGACAGCGCAGGAAGGTGGACTTACCGGAACCGGAAGCTCCGATGACGCATACCACGTCTCCTCTGTGAATGTCAACATCGATTCCCTTGAGGACGTTTATCTTCTCAAAGTTCTTTACAAGACCTTTGGTACTGATGATAATATCGTTTTTATTTTCCATCACTCTTACGAAGTCTCCTTTCAAGAACTGCGAGAAGCTTGGTCATGATAACGACCATAACAAGATATACAAGCGCAAGAAGGATGATGGGGTTAACCGCATCAAAAGTCTTGTTTCTGATGTTAGTTGCCGCTCTCGTTACGTCAACTATCGCAACGTAACCCGCAACGGAGGTCTCCTTCAGAAGGGCGATGCACTCGTTACCGATGGCGGGGAGGATATTCTTAATTGCCTGAGGAAAGATGATCTTTGCCATCGCCTGGCCCTTGGACATACCAAGGCTTCTTGCTGCCTCCATCTGCCCCTTATCGACGGCGTTGATACCGCTGCGGATAAGCTCTGCCATGTACGCACCGGAGTTGATACCGAAAGCGATGATAGCAACGGTAACTCCGTCGGCGGATACAAGGATTATGTAGAAGAACATAAGGAGAAGAACGGTGATCGGGATTCCTCTGATAACGGTAGTATAAAAATCACAGATAAGGCTGAAAATACGGAGTTTTTTGTTGCCGTCGCAGAAATACTTCGTAATTGCTATAACGGTACCGATCAGAACACCGATGATAAGTGCGCCCAGCGTGATTATAAGCGTGTTTTTCAGACCGTCGAGGATCCACAGATATCTGTCGCCTACGATAAAGGTCTGATGAAGCTTGTCAAACCAACTCATTTATAGTTTCCTTTCGGGAAGTAGCTCTCTTTTTCGTTTTTAATTTGCGTTATAAAACTCAAGAGCAGCTCCGTACGTGCCTGTACGGAGCCGCCTTGTTTTCAGTTTTACCGGAGACTTAGGGCTTAACGTAAGTCTCGCCGTACTCAGCGAAGATCTTTTCGATAGTGCCGTCAGCGATAAGGTCTGTGAGGGTCTTGTCGATCTCAGCAACGAGAGTCTCAGAGCCGAATGCGAAGGAGAATGCGTAGGGCTCGTCGGTCATGTTCTCGTCGAGGATAACAAGTCCGTCGCCGTCCTCAACCATCTGGATAGCGGTGAGGTTGTCAACTACCCAAGCGTCAACCTTGCCGGTAGCAAGAGCTGCCTTTGCGTCAGCGTTTGCTGCGAATGCGCTTACGTTGTAGCCTGCCTCGGTGCAGCCCTCGTCAGCAGTTGTACCTGTCTGAACAGATACCTTCTTGCCTTCGAGATCAGCCTTAGCCTTGATGTCGCTGCCTTCCTTAACTACGATAACCTGAGCGGCGTTGTAGTAGGGAGCTGTGAAGAGCATGTTGTTCTTACGCTCTTCGGTTACGGTGATACCGGACAT
>JAZULS010000035.1:0-15320 GCA_045603205.1 Eubacteriales bacterium
CCCAGTCGAAGCTATTGTAATGATCAAATGGCGGTCGTCATCGGTCCAATATATATACCTTCTGTACTGTTCCGCTTCTGCACTGTCTGTCAGCTCAAACCCCTCAGGAATGTATCCTACCGTCATATCGTAAACATCAAACTCTTCTTCGGTCTCGGGCTCTGCTTTGTTTTCGGGACGGAAGACGATATTTTCAGCGATCTTCAACAGCTCATCCTTGGAGTGCATCCCCGAAACCAAAACCGTATACGTTTCGTTTCCTATTGTAACAGATCCGAGTTTCTCGGTTTCATCGTAAGAAACAAAAGCCATATTGCCGTTAATATTGGTGACCTCAAAGCTTACATCTTCAGTGTCAACAGATATACTGGAACCTTCAGACAAAGCTATTATAATAACCAAATAGCGGTCGTCATCGGTCCAATATATATATTCTCTGTCCACCTCGGTCTCATCAGCGCTGTCAAGCTCAAACCCCTCAGGAATATATTCTATCTGCCAGCTGTAAACATTAGGGTCTTCTTCGGTCTCAGTCACTGCTTTGTTTTCGGGACGGAAGACGATATTTTCAGCGATCTTCAACAGCTCGTCTTTATCACACATTGCGGTAACCGAAATTGTGTATATTTCGTTTCCTATTGTAACAGAACCGTCATTCTCGGTTTCATTGTAAGAAACAAAAGCTTCGTTACCGTTGATATTGGTGACATCAAAGTCAGCGTATTCAGTGTCAACACATACGCTCAAGCCCCCAGTCGAAGCTATTGTAATGATCAAATGGCGGTCGTCATCGGTCCAATATATATACCTTCTGTACTGTTCCGCTTCTGCACTGTCTGTCAGCTCAAAACCCTCAGGAATATAGCCTACCGTCATATCGTAAACATCAAACTCTTCTTCGGGCTCAGGCTCAGCTTTGTTTTCAGGGCATAAAACAATATTTTCAGCGATCTTCAACAGCTCGTCTCTATCGCACATTGCTGTTATGGCAATCGTGTAAATTTCGTTACCCATTGTAACGGAACCCATTCCCTCAGCGTCATTGTAAGTGACAAAAGCTTCGTTACCATTAATATTTATGAACTCAAGGCTAACATCTTCAGTGTCAACGTTTGCCTCTGAATATTCAGACAATGACAGCGTAATAATTAGATAGGCACCGTTATCACTCATATAAAAGTAATCTCTTGTATACTGTTCCTCTGTACTGTCTGTCAGCTCAAAACCCTCAGGAATATATCCTATCTTCCAATTGTAAACATTAGGCTCTTCTTCGGGCTCGGGTTCTGTTTCATCTTCGGCACGGAAGTCGATATTTTCAGCCACCTTCAACAGTTCGTCTTTATCACACATTGCGGTAACCGAAATTGTGTATATTTCGTCACCCATCACAACAGTACCGATTCTATCGACTTCATCGAAAAAAACGAAAGCTTCGTTACCGTTAATGATCAGCGTCTCAATATTAATATCATCTGCATCAACACTTGTTCCACCGAATTCAGTCTTATACATTGAAATACACAAATAATCGCCGTTATCGGCTAAATACATATACTCTCTGCGAATTTCACTTTCGTCGGCACTTTCAAGCTCAAACCCCTCCGGAATGTACCCGATCACAAATTCAGACAGAGGATTGTTTCCTCCGGGATCATTCCCGGATTCTGACCCATCTGAGGTTTGTAGTTTTGAGAAATCAATCTCCACGTATTCATCATACCAAGTTAGCACCGTGTTGCTGATTGCGGCTCGCACCTCGGGGCTGGTGGTAAGAAGTCCGAAGGTAACGGTAATTACCGCAAGGACGATGAAGGAAACTCGCTTCAGATAAACCAGTGCCAACGGGTCTCTGTATCTGTTCTCCTTTTCACGTCGGTTGTATTTTCGCATCATTTTATTTGACGTGGGGTACTGTGCGTTAAGCTCTTCGTCAGTGGGATACGCTTCCTCTTCTTCGCACATTACGTCGTATGCGGCGGCTGAAAGAAGTCCTTCGAAAACCTTATCCTGAATCTCGTTATACATACAGGCTCTCCTTTCTGAGTGCTTCTCTGAGCAGCTGCTTTCCCCTGAATATTCTCGTACTTACGGTCCTTTGGGGCAAGTCGAGGATCTTCGCGATCTCCCTTTCCTTCATCTGATGCAAATACTTCATCATGCATACGTCTTTGTATTTGTCGTCAAGGGAACGTAGCGCTTTTACTATAGCTTTATACGTCTCCTTAGTTATCAGGATCTCGTCGGGAACGCTTCCCACATCGCCTTCTTCGTACATTACGTCTTCAAAGGACACTTCACTGTTGCTTTTGGCTCTAGATCTGTCCTTCGCCTTGTTTCTGGCGATGATTCCGCAGAGATTCTTCGCCCGTTTCTCGTCGGACAGGTCAATTAAGTCAATATTGTCGATTATTTTAAGCATGGCATCGTGGACAGCGTCCTCAACGTCATGACTTCTGCCCTCAAGGACCTGCCCCGCAGTGTAGCACATAAATGAATGGAAATTCTCGTAGATATACAGGACTTTTCCACGCTGTTCGTCGGTCTCAACTGCCGACAAGTAAAATGATATCATTGTTTGTTTCTCCTGTTCTCGTCGTCTTATGTATATTTCGTGCCTTAGTTTGGATTATTTCCCCCCCCGTTGTCAAAGGGGGATTTATGCTCTTATTTTACCACAAAACCCGTATTATTGTCAATAAAAGGACTCCGCACCTTAGGTCTCGGTGCGGAGCTTTTCTTTGTTGGGTATTATTTTATCACGCCAAAAGCCTCCGAAGGCTACGATCTCTGCCAAAAGGCATACAGGAATTGCTGCGTAAATGTCTACGACGGAATGTTGTTTTACAAATGCCACCGATATACACACGAGGAAACAGAATACCGTAATAAGGGTCTTGCACAACGGAGTCGCGGACTTCTCCTTCAGCCACGTTGACGCGATTCCGATGGAGTATGCAACGTGAAGCGAAGGACAAACGCCCGTGTTAGTGTCTGCGCTGTAGATAAGTGCGGTGATGTCCGTGAGAATATTGTCACGGATAAACTCCGTGGGGCGAAGGTCCTGCCTGCTGGGGAAGATAATATATATTGCCACAGCCACCACCTGAGTTACAATGATAAACTTCATCATATTCTTGAAATTCATCGGATCGTACAGTGCAAAATAGATAAGTGACCCTGCTATGAGGAAATACCAGCCGGTATACGGAATGATGAACAGCTCGCAAAAAGGGATCACGTCGTCAAGGGCACTGTGAACGGGATAGCAGTTTTCTGCCGGTATTAGGTTTTCCGTTAAAAAATACAGAATAAAATATCCAACCCAGCCAAGGAGGTACAATAGATGTCTGTATTCGGGCTCGTTTACTTTAGACAGTCGGAATTCTCTGTAATCCACCGCGGGTCTTCTCATTTCGGCACCTCCGTTACGTCTTTGTTGGTAAGATAATTTCGTCTGCCTATGTTTCTGTAGGGCACTACGGTGTGACGGGGCAGTTCTCTTGCCATCTCGGTTATCTCTTCGGAAAGATACGCAATTATCCTCTTTTTTTCTTCAGCTATGTCTTGTTTGCTGTCAAACACGGTAGGCTTACCGAAATAGGCACGGCGAAGTTTGGGCGCAATATACATAGGCACGAAGGATAACTCCCGTCCCGTTTTTCTATAGTACATTCTCGCCGTATCCACGAAATTTTCCTGAAATTCATAGATAATATTATTGCATTTCTCATTTTTTTCGGGGAAGATCAGTACGTTCTTCCCTGCGTCAAGCATTTTTATCGTCTCTCTGAAGGTGGAAACGACCCTCACATCGTGATAAACCGGAATCGTTCGCGCGTTGTTGAATATGCAGCTGGCAAGGGGAGCTATTAAATACGCAAGCAGTCTATACATAGGATGGGTCCATCTCGGCTTTTGCGACCAAAAATCCTCGAAAGCGTAGGCGGGAACCTCGGAAAGCTTCATCATCTGACCGGCACACCAAATATAGCAGGTATCGGGAAGAAACAGCTCTCCCGTAATAGGTCCGTTCATCTGTGTGTGGTTGGCTACGATTATCGCGTCCTTTTCCGGTACGTTTTCGTATCCTTCAAGTTCAACCTTTCCGTAAAACAACCTGAGAAAAAATTTAAATACACAAAATACTGCCCTTGAAAACCACGATGGCTTTTTTCTTTGCATTTTCAAAGCTCCTCCCTTGACTCCGAACAAGTCTGAGGGGATAGCATGGCTATCCCCCAAGATTTTATTTTTTAAGTCCGTATTTTTCTGCCGCCGCCTCGCGCATCTTATACTTGAGGATCTTTCCTGCAGCGTTCATGGGGAATTCCTTAACGAATTCCACGTATCTCGGAACCTTGTGACGTGCCATGTGAGCTCTTACGTAGTCCTTCATCTCGTCGGAGGTCATCTCTTCCCCGTCCTTAAGGATGATACAAGCCATGATCTCTTCGCCATACTGCTCGTCGGGTACGCCGATAACCTGTACGTCCTTGACCTTATCGCAGGTGTAGATGAATTCCTCGATCTCCTTGGGGTAGATATTCTCTCCGCCGCGGATGATCATGTCCTTCAGTCTTCCCGTGATCATATAGTTTCCGTCGGGTCTGCGGCAAGCAAGGTCTCCCGTATGGAGCCAGCCTTCAGCGTCGATTGCTCCTGCGGTAGCGCCGGGCATCTTGTAATATCCCTTCATTATGTTGTAGCCGCGGGCAACGAACTCGCCGTTTTCGCCGTCGGGAAGATCTTCGCCTGTTTCGGGGTCGATTATCTTACACTCAACGTTAGCAAAGGCGGAACCTACCGTCTCGGTGCGTACCTCCAGAGAATCGTAGTAGCTGCTCATGGTGCATCCGGGGCTCGCCTCGGTCTGTCCGTAAACAGAGACGATCTCCTTCATGTTCATAACGTCTGCCGCCTTCTTCATCAGGTCAGCGGGACAGTTTGCTCCTGCCATGATTCCCGTGCGGATATAGGAGAAATCCGTCTTCTCGAAGTCGGGATGCTGCATCATAGCGATGAACATTGTAGGAACTCCGTTGAATGTGGTGATATGCTCGTTATGGACGCATGCCAGTGCCGGCTTGGGTGAGAAGTACGGCAGGGGGTACATGGTGGCTCCGTGAGTCATTGACGCGGTCATGGAAAGCACCATTCCGAAGCAGTGGAACATAGGCACCTGGATCATCATTCTGTCAGCGGTGGACAGATCCATGTGGTCGCCGATGTACTTACCGTTATTGACAACGTTATAGTGAGTCAGCATAACTCCCTTGGGGAAGCCGGTAGTACCGGAGGTGTACTGCATGTTACATACGTCGTCCTTGTTCACAGCCGCCGCCATTCTGTAAACTTCCTCTACGGGAACCTCGTCAGCTCTCTTTACGGCGTCTGCCCAAGTAAGGCATCCCTTCTGGGTAAAGCCTACGGTGATTACGTTTCTGAGGAAAGGCAGGCGCTTACTGTGGAGAGGCTTGCCGGGCTTTGTGCTCTCAAGCTCGGGGCAAAGCTCTGCGATGATCTTGCCGTAGTCAGTATCCTTGGAGCCCTGTGTCAGCACGATGGTGTGGGTGTCGGACTGTCTGAGCAGATACTCTACCTCGTGGATCTTGTAAGCGGTATTTACGGTAACAAGGACCGCACCAAGCTTAACAGTTGCCCAGAAAGCGATGTACCACTGGGGTACGTTAGACGCCCATACTGCAACGTGGTCTCCTGCTCTGACTCCCAGGGAGATGAGAGAACGTGCAAAGGTATCAACGTCGTCGCGGAACTCGCTGTAGGTTCTTGTATAATCGAGGGTAGTATACTTGAAGGCGTACTGGTCGGGGAAATCCTCTACCATACGGTCAAGGACTTCGGAGAAGGTCAGATCAATAAGGTCGTCCTTCTTCCAGATATATTTACCCGTGTGGGCTCTGTTGTAGTAGAAAGTCTTTTCGTTGCGGGAGGTGTCGGAGAACTGCTTCATGTAGTTGGTAAACTGAGCGAAGATGATCTCCATATCGTCTATCTCTTCGCACCAAGCGGGATCCCAAACGAGAGAAATATATCCGTCGTAGTTTACACTGCGGAGAGCGTTCATTATATCCTTCACGGGCAGGTCACCTTCACCTGCGAGAGCATACTGTCCGTCTTCCACATAAATGTCGTTGAAGTGGACGTGACGAACGTAAGCACCCAACTTTTTAATGATAGTTTCAGCGTCTTTCTCTGATTTATACGCCTCAGAAAGATTCCACACGGCGCCGAGGCTGTCGGAAGCAAAGCTGTCGAGGGTGTCTCTGAGGGTGTCGATGTCTCCGAAGATTCCGGAGGTCTCAAGAAGAAGGGTCACACCTAACTCCTCTGCCTCGGGAAGCATCTTTTCGATAAATTTTTTAGCACATTCTACGCCGTTTTCCTCGTTTGTACGGGATTTCAAGCGAATATAGGGAATGTGGAGAAAATCCGCGATCTCGAAGCAACGTCTGCACTCTGCCTCAGCAGCCTCAGCGTCAGCGGCAACGGAAATGTCGCAGATGGTGTCGATACAGGGGATGGTGAGCTTCTTTTCGTAGAGCATACGAAGGGTGGAAGCCGCAGAATAGTCGTGGAAGGCTCCGTCCTTGTCGGTGAAAAGTCTGTTGTTTATGTTATGAAGCTCGATACCGCCGAATTTTAAGTCCTCAGCGATCTCGCAAAAATCTTCAAAGGTGCTGTTATGCCAACCCTTTGTGGAAAACGAGAGTTTCATGGTCTAAAGTCTCCCTTTTATGCGTTGTGTTCTTCGTAAACGATCTTGTTGACCGCGTTTATGTATGCGCGGATACTTGCGCCGAGAATGTCTGTGGAGATACCCTTTCCGGAGTAAAGCTTTCCTTCAAAGCGGAGCTTTACGAGAGCCTGACCCATAGCTTCCTTACCCTCGGTGACAGACTGGATCTGGAAGTCGTCAAGCTCGTATCTGTGACCGATGATCTGCTCGATAGCCACGAATGCGGCGTCAACGGGACCGTCTCCGATAGCGATTCCCTGAAGCATCTTACCGTCACGGCTCAGGGTGATCTGAGCACTTGCAGAGATGATGTTTCCGGTATTGATTACGTAATTCTCAAGTCTGAAGGAATCAGGAACCTGAAGAGCAACACTTGCTACGATAGCGTCAAGTTCAAGAGCACCCACGGTCTTTCTCTCTGCAACACGGCAGACTTCCTCGTGAACACGCTTGTTGTCCTCATCGGAAAGGTCAAAGCCAAGTCTTGCTACAGCGGCGGCAACAGCGGCAACGTCATCCTTTGCGTCAAGGTGAATACCGTCATCAGCGGCAGCAGAGGTCTGTGCCATGCGGCTTTCGTTCTTTGCTCCCTCGGTTATCCAGCTGATCTGAGAAATAACACGGCGAAGCTCGGTATATACAACTCCCGTGCAGAATCCATAGTCGTTTCCGCAATTCTTTACCATGTGAGCGAAGGTCTCAAAAGGAACCCCCTCGCCTCCAACGGTAGTCTTAACGGTAGTTACGCCTCGTCTTGCAGCCATAATAGCCTCAGCAGTGGCAAGTCCGTTCTTGTCGGAGCAGTAAACTCCAACGGGAACCCCGGCGATACCGGCGATATCCTCAGCGAAAGCGGCAAAATCGTCGGGCATCATGCCTGCGGCACTGTCGCAAACGGACACGGTCTTAGCCCCTGCCTCTACAGCGCACTTTATCGCATCTGCAAGGAAGGCTTTCTCCGCGCGGGTAGCGTCTACGGCACAGAACTCAACGTCTGAGCAAAGTTCAACGGCTCTTGCAACGGCGGTCTTTATCCACTCAAGCATGGGACCCGGCTTTTTGTGCATGAAGTATTCCATACCTACGGGAGATGTGGGAACTTCTATTCTGATTCTGCCGTACTTCGCCGCGCTGAGAGACGCCGCAGCACTCTCAATGCTTTCAGCGGTGCTTCCCGCAGCAACGGAAAGGATACTGTTTTTCACGAAGGAGGAAGCGGTCTTTACCATCAGAATATCGGTTCTTGTATTTTTGATCTCGGGCAGCTCGATGGTGTCGCACTTCAGGCGATCAAGCTGACGGATGATCTCAAGCTTCTCTTTAAAGCTGAATGTTCTGTCCTCACGGCAAAGCGTAGTATCCGCAATTCTAAGCGTATTCATATCATCTCTTCCTTTTATAAAAACAAATTACCTGCATGGGGCAAAGTAAAACAAAAAGCCCTGAAATCGAATAACACGATTTCAGGGACGAATATACTTCGCGGTACCACCCTGTTTACCGTAATAATAAACGGTCAACTCATCAGAGCTCAGGCAAGCTCCTTGTCATGATAACGGGACAAGCCGTAGCCGCTTACGTTACTTTCAGCGACTCTGCTCCGGAACGAGACTTCGTTTTTCCCTTCACATCGGCTCGCACCTACCGCCGACTCTCTGACGTGAAGACGTGAAAAAGAATAATTCCATCACTGCATTTAAAATAAGTTGGGATTATTATAGCACTTGTTCAGGTACGTGTCAAGTGTTTTTTTCATTTTTATCAGAGTTACGCAGATCCTTCACTTCAGCTTTATTTCACCCTGTGCCAACTCAAGAACTACGCTTCCCATTTCATCTGTGCGATATGTAACTCTGTCGTATTTTTCAAGAAGACTTATCGTTTCTTTGTGGGGATGACCGTAGGAGTTTCCCTTTTCGCAGGAGATCACGGCAAAGTCGGGATCCACCGCTTTAAAGAAAGCTTCACTTGTTGATGTTGAAGATCCGTGGTGTCCGACTTTCAATATGTTGGAAGCAAGCTTTCCGCTGAATTTTGAGAGAATATCCTTTTCAGCCTCGCTCTCCGCGTCTCCCGTGAAGAGTACCGTGCCTCCGTCAACCGTAGCCTTCATCACGATGCTGTTATTATTGAAGTCTTCATAGTCCTTCGCGGGCGAGAACACGTCAAGGGTCACGTCTCCATAAACGTACTGTCCGCATACAGCCTCGGTAACGGAAACGTCCCGTTTCTCGATGGAGTCAAGTGCTCTGTCGAAAAAGGCAGCATCGGAAGCATATCCTGTCATCAGCACTTCGCCGATCTCAAAAGCGTCGATCACAGCAGCGGCTCCGCCCATGTGGTCTTCGTGAGCGTGGGAGAACACGAGGCAGTCGATCTTGTCTGTATATTTGGAAATATACTCCACAAGCTCCTCGGAAGCTGACACAGGGCCGCAGTCAACAAGGATGACCACCTCGTCGGTGACGATCATAGACGCGTCTCCCTGCCCTACGTCGATAAAATGGAACTCTGCATTGGCGTCGGGAGATATTGTACTCTTACCACCGCCAATAAACTGGGTCGCAAGGTAGATGACTGCCACCAAAACGAGAATGACAATTCCTGTTTTAGTTTTCGCCAGCTTTCGCACTGCTTTTTTCTGTCTTGAATTCATATTATTTTTCCTTTTAAGTTTAATTTTCCCGCCTCACGTAAGATTTCGGAAGGCAAGAGAGAAGATATTCTTGATTATACTGCACAAATAGAAGGCGGGAACGCAAAGAACGAGCCACATCAGCGAATATGAGAGGCAGATCTGTCCAAGAAGATTCAGCTTCACTCCGGAATAGTCCCAAACGTTCTGATGAAAGCCTATATTCACGATACATCCCACCACAAACTCAATAAGCGTTATGGAAAGCGCTCCCACAAGCCATCTGAGCGGCAGGGGAGACGACGACATTACTCCGTTCAGAAAATACAGCACCGAAAGGCATACTCCTCCCGTGACGCTCATAGTCCAATGGGTATGCCCTCTCCACATTATCTCAATGAGAGAATATAAAATCGCTCCCAAAGCAAAGGTTACTGAATATTCTGCCAACTTCACGGCCGTCCTCCGAAAACAAAACAGTTACAAAGCTATTTTGCCTCAGAACGTACGGTTTATTCTCGCTTTTGTCGGTTATAGAAATTTCGGGCAGGGTATCCCCCGCCCGAGAAAATTATTTTTTGGAGTGCGACTCGATCTCAAGTCCTGCAAGGAGTCTACTTAGGTCTGACTCGATCTTCTCGATCCAGTCGGCAAGAACGTAGAAATCCGTGTTGCCGTTGGCAGAGAGGAGAGCACGGCGGGTGGAATATCTGTAGAAGGAGTATTCGTTCTTTTCGCCATCGCTCATGTTGAAGGTGACAGTCAGCATATGAGCAGACTCGTCAGCCATAAGCTTGTCGATCTTTTTATCCGACATTCCGACGGAATCCATGATCTGCACCGCAAGGAGCACCTTGTAGAACTCTCTGAAGTTGTAGATCTCCTTGTTTGAAAGTTCAAAACCGTTATCCGCCTTGACTTCAAGGGTCGCCTTTTTCTTTTCGTCCACACCGTGGATCAGGTCGAAGGTGAGACTGTCGTCGCCTGTGTCCACAGTGATACTGTCGACATAAGCGATGTTAATTGCAATGGGATAGTCGTCTACCCACTTATTTAGATCCTCGTCAAGCCAGTCAAAGGTATCTGCTGAGCATCTGGTGATATACTGATACCCGTTTTCGTTGGAGAGAACGTAGTAACAGCCGTCCTCCTGCTTCTCGGAGATAAAGAAGAAGTAGTCTACGTATCCTTTATTAAAGGGGAGTCTGAACAGCACCTTGTAGTAAGGATCGGCAAGACCGTATTCTGCGTAAACCTCTTCATCCTCACCCAGGTACACTACCTCTTCGCCTGTGAGAGATATAAACTTCGCCGCAACGTTGGACATGAAGAACACGTCGTCGGTCTTATATCCTGCAGGGTAAACAAGCTTTGTTTCAGCCATGGCGTCGGGGTTAATGTATTCGTCCTTATCGCACTGCTCAACCACCACGAAAGCTTCTTCGCCGTGCATTACGGTAAATCCGTCAACGTAGTAGTAGTTCTCAGCGGTAACACCTGAGCAAAGCACGGGAGTTGCAAAATATTCAACAGGCTTTAAAACGCCGTTCTCAAGGGTGGTGGAGAGAATATATACGCACTCTTCTCTGCCCTCAAGCATAGCGTAATACCCGTCGCCGGAAACGAGCTTGCTTCCAACCTTTACAGTGTAGGATGTGCCGTCGATGGTTGTAAGGGTCCACTTTGCGATGGGCTCGTCAAATCCGTAACGGGTGAGCTCCTCTTCTGTGGCAGTGGTGGTGACTCTCTCACGGGAGATGGTGTAACCCGCACCGACAGCAAGATAGCTGATAGCCTCGCTGTTGACGGTTACGTCCTCGTGGTCCTCGATCACAAAGTTTGTTCCGTCACGGAGGATCGTGAATTCTCCGTGCTCGTTTTCGATCTCTACGGATTTGATGAACGTTTTATTTGCCTGAGGGAACATGAGGATTCTGTTATCCGCGCCAAGTACCTCTCCCTCAACAAGTTCAGGAGGTGTGACTGTATCTGTGTTGTCGCTGAGAAGCGGGAGTATTACAAAATATGCGATGAGCAGCAGTACTAAGACTGCACCCGAAGCGATCACCGCTGTCAGTTTCTTCTTTTCCGTCATGAGTGCTTTCTCCTGATGACCACAACTACACCAACAACTGCAATGATGGCAGGCAGTATGAGAGTAAGTTTCACACTGAGGGACGCAGCCTGCTCGGTGGTTGCACTGCTTGAGGTGTTGTCGAAGGGCTTAACGTCAAGGTCAGCTAAAATACCGTCCTGTCCGATGAAATCGAGAGTGGACATGATAATATCGCTGTTTCCGTAGGAATTGCTGATAAGGTAATCAGCATTTGCAAAGGAGGGAGAGCCTGCCGCCATAACGTAAGAATAGTAGTAATCGTTGTCGATAACACGGTTCTCAAGAGAGATGGTAACAAGGTCGTATTCGCCCGTTCCCACGCTGTCCTGAGTCTTTCTGTCGATAAGCTCTGCTGTATCGTAAGTACCCAGCATTGAGTACACGCCTCTGACACCGGACATAGATTCAATGATGTCTCTCTTGATCTCGATGGGCATAGCACTTCTGATGATGGATTTTGGCATGGAGTCGAAATTCTCAAGGTCATCGTAGACCGTACTGCCAAAAGTATCGGAGGAAGCGTACTTTGTAAGGATAGAGTATCCGTCAACGCTCATGGAGTTACCGCGGTCCTTGATCTGAACGTCGCTTCTGTAGGAAATACCCCATTCCTCAAGGAATTCGTTAAGGTTTGTGAGATCCTTTGCGTATTCCGCGTCCTCGAAGACCATAAGTCCGCCCAGACCGTCAAGGAAAGAGTCGATCTTGTTAATCTCGTTGGCTTTTTCGGATTCTACCTCAACTCCGTGGAAGTCGTACTTGGGGTTGAAGATAACGAGGATCCTTGCGTCATCATCTATCTCGTCCTTGGTAAGGTCGATCTGACGCACATCAAAACCGCAGTCATAAAGGAGATCTGCAAGGGCCTCAGCACCGGCTACGTCCTCGCTGTGACCTGTAGTAAAGTATGCAACGGGAGTTTCACTCTGAGTTACCTGCATTATAGCGGAAACGAATCTGTATTCTCCGTTATATCCCCAAATTTTACCCTCTTCGTTACGGGTGAAGAAAGCAAGTCCCTTGTAGATTGCGGATTCTTCTCCGCTTTCGACGATAACTGTATCATAGGTGATCTCGGTTCCCTTTGAAACGTAGAACTTTTCAAAGAAATCGGGGTGTTTTACAACGTCGCGGCACTCAACTTTGATGTTGGGGAACTCTGTTTCAAGCTGATTTGCCGTGTTATAGACGTAACGAAGACTGCCGTCCGCCATAAGCTCGTCCGGCTCGGAGGCGAAGTAGATCTTTACTTCGTCCTTGATGTCCGCAAGGTAAGACTTAGACTCTTCGGAAAGGGTAAACACCGCTTCCTCGGTCATATCAATGTACCAGCCGAACTTTGCGGCAAGGGAAGAAAATATAGCGTTGAAAACGATAAGGGCGGCGATAAAAAATACGGTGAACGCCGCGGCAAATGTGCCGAAGCGGAGCTTTCTGCTCTTTGCTAAACTTCTGTTTCTCATTTTTACCTCCTTATCAAGTCAAGCCCATCTGCGGCGGTCGTGAACGCGGACAGCCAGGAAAAGGAACATTGTGGTGAGGGAAATATAGTAAAGCATCGCCGCGAAATCGAAGATTCCGTAGGTGAAGTTTGAGTATCTGCCGTAAACGGACACCCAAGAAAGGATCTGTCTTACAACGTAGGAGTCGATAAGGGAGTTGAAAAGGGATGCGGCAACCATTACGAGAAGGACTGCAACGGTGCCGAGGGCGGCAGTTACGGTGTTCTCGGTAAGAGAAGACACGAAGATGCCCACTGCCACGAAAACCATTCCAACAAGAAGTGCCGCGATAAGACAGCCTATGGTGCGAGAAACGTTCATTTCACCAAAGCTTGAAAGGGGGATAAAGTAAAGGCAGCTTGCGAAAAGTGTGCCTGCATACACGGTATAGGATGCAAGGAATTTTGACACCACCATTGCAGAGATTGACACGGGAGAAGTAAGCAGCACCTGATCGGTCTTCATTCTTCTTTCCTCGGAGAAGCTCTTCATGGTGAGGATAGGCAGAAGGATAGTTCCGCCGAAGATCATGATCTGGAAGTAGCCGGACACGTCAACGGTGCCGATATGTACCGTGGAGATGGAAAGCATAAATCCTGCCACCGCAAGGAACACCGCGCAGAAAACGTACCCAAGGGGAGTTGTGAAATATGAACGTAATTCTTTTTTATATATTGCAAACATTACTTAGTTTTCCTTTCCGTCGGGATTCAGCTTCTGCCGCCGGCTCTCTTCTTCATATCGGAGTCCATAATGCGGACGAACACGTCTTCAAGATTTACGCCCATGGCTTCAAGTCCAACGAGGGCAAATCCGCGCTCCGCCAAAGCGAAGAAGAGGGGCTTTCTTACGTCAACGCCCGCTTCGGAACGGATACGGTAAGTGTAGCTGTCCGCTTCCCTCTCGCCGGTAGCCTCAACGAACACGATTCCGTTGATAGCACGTACTGCGTTTACGACTTCCTTCTGAGGTCCGCAGATCTTAGCGACGTAGTCCCTGGAGTCCTCTGCCACGCGGGTAATGTTCTCCGTCTTTTCGTCAGCAATTATGCGACCCTCGTTGATGATAACGACTCTGTCGCAGACAGCCTGAATTTCGGAGAGGATGTGGGAAGAAAGAATGACTGTATGAGTCTTTCCGAGGTTTCTGATAAGATTGCGGATCTCGATGATCTGCTTGGGGTCAAGGCCAACTGTCGGTTCGTCGAAGATGATGACCTTGGGGTTGCCCACAAGCGCCTGAGCGATGCCAACTCTCTGCTTATAACCCTTGGAAAGATTGGAAATGAGTCTGTCACGCACGTCGTGGACCTTAGTGACCTGCATTACCTCTTCAAGGTGCTTTTTTCTGTTAAGCTTACACTTCTTTATCTCGTAGATAAAGTTAAGGTATTCCGAAACCTTCATATCCTGATACAGCGGCGGCTGCTCGGGAAGGTAGCCTATCAGCTTCTTTGCTTCGTCGGGGTACTCGAACACGTCGATACCGCCGATCTTAGCAGTTCCCGACGTAGCGGAAAGGTATCCTGTGAGAATATTCATAGTGGTGGTCTTTCCCGCACCGTTGGGTCCGAGGAAACCGAGAACTTCTCCCTCGGCAACTTCAAAGGAGATTCCCTCAAGGGCACTCTTGTCGCCGTACACCTTTACTAAATCTTTTATCTCTATCATAAATTATGACCATGCCTTCCTTCGATCTGCGGCGTTTTCCCTGCCGTAAATCGGTGTGTTACGTAGTATCAGTCAAAATTGACATTAACTCCGTACAGTATATCACAAAATTGTAAACATATTTTGAACAGACGGGGTTGCAGTGCGATTTTTATGTGAAAGTTAGGTGACAGTTTTTATAAAATCGCGATGAGAGACCCCATTGTGCCGCGAACGCCCTTCCCTCTTCGGTGAGAATGGTATTTTTCTCCGTTGCAGCAGGTACATTCACCCGACAGGTCGATGTTTTCCGCCTTAATTCCGGCTTCAAGAAGGAGTTCCACGTTCATTGAGGTCAGGTCAGCGTGGAGTGAGGACGTGCGCTCGATATGACGGCGGGCAAAATCCTCTCCGCGCATCTCTGTAACGGAAGTGAGAAAATCTTCCCCCACCTCAAAGCAGCATTTTTCAATATGGGGACCGATGGCAACCTTGATGGTGTCAAGTTCGACTCCGAGAGACAGCATTTTTGAGACTCCCTCGGTAGCGATTCCCATAACGGTGCCTCTCCATCCTGCGTGAATAGCCGCCACCACGGGGGAGCCGCCAGTCTTACTGCCCCGCATCAAAATCGGCACACAGTCCGCAGTCCGCACGA
>JAZULS010000036.1:0-12682 GCA_045603205.1 Eubacteriales bacterium
GAGACACCCTTCGTTATAGTCCGTGCCATTTCCGACAGCGCTGACGGAGAGGCTGTGGAGGATTATCCCGCATTTGCCGCAAGAAGCGCAAAGGTTTCTGCGGACATCGTCTGTGCTCTGGCTGAGAGAATTGTAAAGTGAGATAGAAGGGCTATCTTGTGTGCGATGCAGAAGGCGTGATCTCGTTCTTGCCCTGTCTGCTCGGTCTGAAGATCACTGCTTTGCCGACTAAATGAGTTCGGCATCCCATTCCCCTTTATGGTTTGATGTAAACGTCATAAATCAAAGAATGTTGAAAGCGCAAGTACGGTGGAGAGCGAAAACGCGGCTGAAAAGCCACTTGAAAAATTGTGTGATTTAACAATAAAGTATCATCTGAATCAATCTGCCCGCCTAAATATAATATTGTCGATTATAATTGTGTAAATTAATGTTTAAGGAAAAAAGGGTAAATGGAACGAAAAAAGTTATCTATAATAAAAATTGTATCTATAATATTGCTCTCTGCAATCGCATTGGGAGCATTGGTAATCGTGATCGATAATATTCGTTGGGACAAGGTGCCCGTGATTGGATTGTTCGTCCTTGGCATTTCCAAAAGTATGGGAGTTGCCGCGAGCTATTATGATCACCCCCTTACATGTGAAGAGTTTATAAACAAGCCCGAAGATTGGCCGGAGAAGCTTGGGTACTGGTTTAGCAATTCACTGAACAACTATACGCAAGGACTTATATATGATTATATGAAGGAGAACAACTTAGGTATTGTTCCGAAAGACTACGTATTTGAGACCACATCGGACTTTGAAAAAATGCTTGAAATTTTGGAGTTTGTTCCCCTAGATTAATAGTAGCATTATTAAGTTTTCGTTATAGTCCGTGCCATTTCCGACAGCGCTGACGGAGAGGCTGTGGAGGATTATCCCGCATTTGCCGCAAGAAGCGCAAAGGTTTCTGCGGACATCGTCTGTGCTCTGGCTGAGAGAATTTAATGAAATGAAAAGCAAGCCACACGGCTTGCTTTTTTGCCTTTTGTGGAGCGTGGGGATGGCTCGTGGCTTTGCTCTACATCGTAACCTTCGGTTGCCACCTCTCCCATAGGGGCGAGGGGATTACACCTCACTTTTCGCTTCCTTTTTCTCAAATTTTTAATGCGTAGCATTAAAAATTTGATTGTAGCCAAGGAGGTGAGACACCGTAGGTGGCGAGGGAACTTCGGCGTTTGAGATGGTCCCTGACGATGGATGTAAGCTCAACGAGATGTCGTGGACGCCGGTCTCTACAGGGATTGGACGATGGTTCCTAACGTTGAGTTAAAGCCATACGTTGCGGGAGGAGCAAGCCTCTCCCCTACTAGGGATGGTCGGTTGCTCTTACGTTGGGCTGAGACTGTACAGTGATGACGGAGGGGGATCTTACCGTATAGCATAGGCGTTTGTGTTGACAGTCGCGCGAAAACAATAAAAGAAGCCTTGCATTTGCAAAGCTTCTCGTTTCTTATCTTATTTCCCCTCGATGAGTCTCTTTATCTGAGGAGAAGCCAGAAGCAGTCCCATTCCTACAAGGGTCAGCACAAGCTCAGGTGCCATGTACTGCACGTTGTAGATCAGCGAATACAGATATTTTCCCATTCCTTCGGGTGCCCACTGTCCCCAGATCACAACTCCCGTGATGTAGTGGCACAGGAATCTAACGACTATAGCGCCGGCGGAAACAGCCAGTGCCATCCACACTTTCAAGCCCTTGCCTGCGGCAGATGCAAGTCCCGAAAGACCGAGAACGGTAAAGGGAACTGCGTAGTCGAACAGAACGCAGATGACAACCGCTTGCCAAGTGTAGCAATACGGGAAAACGTTACCTCCCGTAAGCCCTTGAATAAGCTGGAACAGCGCGAAGACAAAAGCGGTGCCAAGTCCCCATTTTGTTCCGTTTTTCAGACCTACGAGAAGGATCGGAAGCATGGACAAAAGTGTCACAGACCCACCGAAAGGAGCTTCGTAAACTTTCACGTAGCTCAGAACGATTGAGAGTGCAAGAAGTATGGCGCACTCACATAAAATTTTTGTTTTCTTCATGAAAACCTCCGTGTTTTGCCGTTGTCGGCAGATTTTTTGCAGAAGCGCGCTATACTAAATGAAAAAGCTCCGTAAAATACGGAGCATAGTCATCTGTATTATGCTCCCTACGACGGTACTAACCGTATCAGGTTAAAGGGTTCGCCAAGTAGCGTCTCAGCCGTTGCGTGTCGCAAAAGCACCCCTGCGGATTTCATTATATCACATTTGCATGGGGGTGTCAATACGAAGTCTTCCGTGATTTTTAATGAAACGGGGCGCGCTTTTTTGGTAATATTATCAAAGAAAAAAATCGTAAAACTTATGTGGAAAATCCCGTTTCGTTATGATATAATTACAATAGATAGGTATGCGCAGACCGCGCAAGAATATAAGCACATTTGGCCGCCTTTACGGCAGATAGGAGACCTATATGATACATAACAAACACGTTGACTCTTTTGCAAACGGATTTTTGAGAAATCCCGCCCTTTCCTACGAGGAGAGAACAGGTCTCGGCATAATCGAGATGGCAAAGTATATGCCTATTTCGTATGAAGATTATATTCTCCCCTACTTTAAGTGGGACGAGGAAAATCAGGGTACATCCTTCTACTTTGCGGCAGGTATCAAGGCTATGACTTGGAAGTATGAGGAGCTAATCAAGAAGTATCCCGAGGACGAAGAGACTCTCAGACGCAATCAGGAGGTAATGTCTTCTCACCTTGACAACGAATTCGTTTATCCCGGCACCACCATCGGTAACCCCCTGTCAGATGCTCACGCAGGCTGGGGCGGCGGTTGGGGCGGACACGCTAACCCCGACTTCGGTAAGATCATCAACATCGGTACCGAGGGCGTTCGCCGTCAGATAGCTGAGGGCAGAGCAAAGAATCCCGACGCTGAGAATTTTTATAAGGGCTGTGAGTACACCATGGATGCTATCGACATCCTCGGTGACCGTTTCGGCGCCCTTGCAAAGGAACTTGCAGAGTCCTGCGACGACCCCGAAAAGAAGAAAAAGTACGAGGCGGCTGCCCGCGCCTTTGAGGTTTTCCCCAGAAAGCCCGCTTACGACTTTACTTCAGGTGTTCACGCATTCTGGATGCTCTTCTCCTTCGACGGAATCGACTCTCCCGGGCGCTTCGACCAGTACATGAAGCGTTGTTATGAGCTCACCACCGACAGAGAAGAGATCATGGATATGCTCTCCCGTCTGTGGGATGCCTTCCACGAGACGAGAACGTGGAACCTCACCATCAGCGGCTCCGACGAGAACTGGAACGACGTTTCAAACGGTCTTACCTACGATATTCTCAAGATGTGTCAGATCAAGAAATACAATACCCCCAACCTGACCATGCGTGTTCACAGAAATACTCCCGACTCTCTCTGGCGTGAGGCGGCGGCTTCTCTCGCTTGCGGTACAGGACTTCCCACCATCTACAACGACGAGGTAGTCTGCGCTGCTTACGAGAAGATCGGTATGCCCGCTTGCGACAGCCACTTGTACTGCATGAACGGCTGTAACCAGATCGACATCATGGGCAAGAGCCACATGGGTCTTGAGGATGGTGAGGTCTGCCTTGCCAAGTGCGTTGAGCTTGCACTTAACAACGGACATAACCCTATGTCCGAGTATTATAACTGGATCAGCGTTAAGTCGGGCGATCCCAGAAAGTTCGAGACATTTGATGAACTGATGAGAGCGGTAAAGAGACAGATCGATTACGTTGTCTATGCTATGACGCTTAACTCCAACGCCAGCCAGCACTCAAAATCCCGTTACGGATATAACCCCTTCCGTTCCTGCCTTATCGAGGGATGCCTTGAGAAGGGTGTGGACTACCGTGACGGCGGTCCGATCTACAACCACGGTCAGATCCTGGCTGAGGGAATCGCAGACGCGGGCGACAGCCTTTACGCTATCAAAAAGCTCGTGTATGATGAGAAGAAGTACACAATGAGCGAGCTTCTCGATGCCCTTGCGAAGGATTTCGAGGGTTACGACGAGCTTTACCGCGATTTCGCAGGCTGTGAAAAATTCGGTAACGATATTGAAGAAGTTGACGTTATAACTGCGGAAATCACCAACTACTTCCTCTCCGAGCTGAAGCGCCACCGCACCTACAGAGGTGGTATTTATATGGGAGGCTGCAGCCCTACCGACAGAATGGCAGGCTACGGTAAGACCCTCGGTGCTCTTCCCAACGGAAAGAGACGCGGCGAGCCCCTTATCGCAGACAGCATCAGCGCTTCTCCCGGACGAGATATGCACGGACCCACAGCGGCTATGAAGTCAGCCCTCCGTTTCAACCATAAGGAGGCAGGTTCCGGCTTTATCTTCCAGGTGAAGTTCGACAAAAAGGATTTTGCTACTGCAAAGGGTCAGGAAAGCTTTATCAATCTCGCAAAGGCATATTTTGCAGGCGGCGGTCAGCAGGTTACAACTACCGTAATCTCCACAGAGGAGCTTAAAGCGGCAAAGTGCTGCCCTGAGAACCACGAAAACCTCGTCGTCAGAGTCGCAGGCTACAGCGGATACTTTACACAGCTTGATCCCGATGTGCAGGATAACGTAATTGCAAGAACCGAGCACGGTATTTAAAACAGATAAAGGGATGCACGCAAAGTGCGTCCCTTTTTGAATGCAGAATGCAAAATCATATCAATCATTTGCAGAGTCACACTGGCGTGTATGATGATCGGCAAACGCAAAAATTTCACCTATATCTATAGGGAACGACGTCACGTTTCGTTGATTTAACGCCGCACTATATCTCTGCTTTGTAGAGGGCGGATTCAATATCCGACTGCTTTGTTTTCCTCTGAATCCCCCTCCGGACTAAAGCAAAAAATCGGTTTTTTCGTGGAAAAAATGTCAAAAAACTCTTGACATTCTTTTTTCGGAGTGGTAATATAATGACGTAGTTAGCAGTTGCTAATTAAAATTTTTCCGCGACAGTTAGCTGTGGCTAATGCCTGTCTGTCGGAACAAAGCGAGGTCCCGATCATGAAGTTATGTGACGTTCAAGAGGGAATAGAATATATCATCAAAGAAATAGAAACTGACGACGAAGAGCTGAACTCGTTCTTGTTTTCTCTCGGTTGCTACAGCGGCGAGCCTATCACGGTCATCAAGCGCCGTCGCAGCGGATGCGTAGTCTCTATCAAGGATGCCAGATATAATATTGACAATCAGCTGGCTGCTGCCATTATCGTGTAAGCCTTGGCTTTGACGATGTGTGCAGCATACTGTTAAGCCATCCAGTTAGCGAACGCTAACTAAATAAAAGTTTAGACAGCACAACTTTTAGGAGGAAGTTATATGAGAATTGCCTTGGCGGGTAACCCCAACAGCGGTAAGACCACTATGTTCAACGCCCTTACGGGTAAAAACGAAAAAGTGGGCAACTGGGCGGGTGTTACCGTTGACAAAAAGGAGCACGTGATCAAGAAGAGTTTGACCGGAGGCGTTGAAGGTATCGTGGCAGTGGACCTTCCCGGCGCTTACTCCATGTCTCCTTTTACCTCGGAGGAAAGCGTTACCAGCGAGTACGTTAAGAACGAAAATCCCGACGTTATCATCAATATAGTTGATGCCACCAACCTCAGCAGAAGCCTTTTCTTCACCACACAGCTTTTGGAGCTTGGTATTCCCGTGGTTGTTGCTCTCAACAAGGCGGACATCAACAAAAAGAAGTCCACAAAGATAGACAGCAAGGCTCTCTCGGAGATGATCGGCTGTCCCGTTATCGACACGGTTTCCGTATCCGCTGACGGACTTGGTGAGGTGGTTTCTTCCGCGATGGCGGCTGTTGGTAAGGCTCAGAAGGCCCCCTATTCTGACGAAAACGGTGAGGCTTCCGATAAGGCGGCAGCTGCTGAGGCGGACAGACGCCGTTTCAAGTTCGTAAACGAGCTGGTGAAGAAGGTCGAAACACGAAAGATCCTCACAAAGCACAAGAATTTCCAGGATAAGATCGACGAGATCCTCACCAATAAGTGGGTGGGCATCCCGATCTTCGCCGTTGTGATGTGGCTGGTGTTCTGGGTGTCACAGGTAGGACCCGGTGTGTGGCTTGCAGAGGGCTATGAGTTTGAAAACGGCACTACTATCCCCGGCCTTGTGACCTATATCGAGATGTTCGGCGAATGGGTTGGCGGACTCCTTGAAAATGCGGCTCCCATTCTTCAGACCATCATCGTAGACGGAATCATCGGAGGCGTAGGTGCGGTAATCGGATTCTTGCCTCTCGTTATGGTTATGTATTTCCTCCTTGCACTTCTTGAGGACTGTGGCTATATGGCGCGTGTGTCCGTCGTGCTTGACCCCATCTTCAAAAAGGTGGGACTTTCCGGCAGATCCGTAATTCCGCTGGTTATCGGTACGGGCTGTGCTATTCCCGGAGTTATGGCTTGCAGGACTATCCGTGACGAAAGAGAGAGACGGGCTACGGCAATGCTCACTCCCTTCGTTCCCTGCGGAGCGAAGATCCCCGTTATCGCCCTCCTTGCAGGACTTTTCTTCCCCGAGTCCACTATCGTAGCTCCTGCTATGTACTTCCTCGGGATAGTGCTTGTTTTCCTTGGCGCTCTTCTCGTCAAGTGGATCTCCGGATACAAATACAAGAAGTCCTACTTTATCATCGAGCTTCCCGAATATAAGATCCCCTCTTTTGTGGGCGCATTCAAGTCCATGTGTGCAAGAGGCTGGTCTTACATAGTTAAGGCGGGAACCGTAATTCTCGTATGTAACTCTGTGGTTACCATCATGCTCAACTTCAACTGGGCACTGCAGAATACTACGGCGGATGCGTCAATTCTTCACGACGTGGCACTTCCTATCTCGGTTCTTCTTATTCCCCTTGGCTTTGGTATGTGGCAGCTTGCGGCGGCGGCAGTTACAGGTTTTATCGCAAAAGAGGAAGTTGTAGGTACTCTCGGTGCAGTATTCACAGCTCTTGCGGTAAACGAAGACTTTGAGCTTCTCCAGACCGGCAACGGCGAGGCTGTTCTCGGAATCACCGCGGCGGCAGGTCTTGCATATCTTATCTTTAACCTCTTTACTCCGCCTTGCTTTGCGGCTATCGGCGCTATGAATGCTGAGATCAAGAGTAAAAGATGGTTCTTTGCGGGTATCGGACTCCAGCTTGCCACCGCGTACACTCTCTCCTTCTTCGTGTACCAGATAGGCACGCTCATTACTGAGTCTACTGCGGGAGTAGGCTTTGTACCCGGACTTGTGGCGGTTTGCGTAATTATCGCTGCCGTAATGTTCCTCGGTATAAGGTCCAACGCGAAGGCTGCACGCTCCGCATCGAAGAAAAAAGTTTGATTTAAGGTGAACACAAATGACTAATATTTTTGTAAACGTGATCGCGGCGGTAATCCTTGCTTTGGTCCTGGGCGGAGCTATCTTTTACATCGTGAAGGCAAAGCGAAGCGGTAAAAAGTGCATCGGTTGCCCCGAAAGCTGCTCCTGCGGATCGAAAAATGGCGAGAGCTCCTGCAAGGGATGCTCCGCAGGCTGCGGCAGACGCTGAAAACTTAATTTAATGACAAATAAAAGCGTAGGAAAAGCTATATTTCCTGCGCTTTTTTGCACTTAAAACCTTTGACAAATTTTGATATATGGTTTATAATGTATCGTGGATAATGTTTTTTAATTTAATGTTCGGAGGGAATACCCTTGGCTAACAAAATTCTTGATATATTCGGAAGTATGGTCTTCAGCGACAAGGTGATGCGTGAGAGACTTCCCGCAGAGACCTATGCCGCAATGAAGCGCACCATCGACGAGGGACGTCACCTTGATATTTCCGTTGCAACCGCGGTTGCAGATGCTATGAAGACCTGGGCGATGGAGAGAGGCGCTACCCACTTTACTCACTGGTTCCAGCCCATGACGGGAATCACCGCTGAAAAGCACGACTCCTTCTTAAATCCCGCAAAGGACGGCACGGCTATCACCGAGTTCTCGGGAAAAGAACTGGTCAGAGGCGAACCCGACGCGTCTTCCTTCCCTTCAGGCGGACTCCGTACCACCTTCGAGGCGAGAGGATATACCGCGTGGGACCCCACGTCCTACGCTTTCGTAAAGGATAATACACTTTGCATTCCTACCGCATTCTGCTCCTACGGCAGTGAGGCTCTTGACAAGAAGACTCCTCTTCTTCGTTCCATGGAGGCACTGAACCGTCAGGCTATGCGAATCATCCGACTCTTCGGCGACAAGGAGACAAAAAGAGTAGTCACTACCGTTGGTGCGGAGCAGGAATATTTCCTCATCCGTCAGGAGGATTTTGATAAGAGACGTGACCTTATCTACACCGGCAGAACTCTTTTCGGTGCCACGGCTCCCAAGAATCAGCAGCTTGACGACCACTATTTCGGTGCCATCAAGACTCCTGTAAAGGCGTTTATGGAAGAACTGAACGAGGAGCTTTGGAAACTTGGAATCTTTGCAAAGACCGAGCATAACGAGGCGGCTCCCGCTCAGCACGAGCTTGCATCCGTCTTCTGCGAGGCTAACCTTGCCTGCGACCAGAATCAGCTCATCATGGAGACTATGAAGAAGGTGGCTTCCCGTCACGGCTTGGTCTGTCTCCTCCACGAGAAGCCCTTCAGAGGCGTAAACGGATCCGGCAAGCACGACAACTGGTCTCTCTCCACCTCCACGGGACGAAATCTTCTCAACCCCGGAGACGACCCCACTTCAAATATGCAGTTCCTCGTGTTCCTCTGTGCTGTAATTGCGGCAGTTGACGATTATCAGGAGCTTATCAGAGCGTCCGTTGCCACAGCAGGAAACGACCACCGTCTGGGCGCGGCTGAAGCACCTCCGGCTATCATCTCCATCTTCCTCGGCGAAGAGCTTACTTCTATTCTGAAGGCTCTTGAGAGAGGTGAAGAGTACCGCGTGAACGCAGGCGTGGAGATGGGAGTTGGCGTACATATCCTGCCGAAGATCCCGAAGGATAACACGGACCGTAACAGAACTTCTCCCTTTGCGTTTACCGGAAACAAGTTCGAGTTCCGTATGCCCGGCTCCAACTGCTCCGTTGCAGAGCCGAATATCTTCCTTAACGCCGCAGTAGCGGACGAGCTGGCGTCTTTTGCGGACGAGCTTGAAGCGGCTGACAATTTCGACGCGGCGCTGAAGCGTCTTCTTGCAAGAACTATCAGAGATCACTCCAGAATCATCTTTAACGGTGACGGATATACCGAGCAGTGGAAAGAGGAGGCTCACAAAAGAGGGCTTTCCGACCTTCGTACCTGTGCCGACGCCATTCCGAAGATGACGGAAAGACGCAACGTTGAAATGCTTGAGAGAATGAGAGTTCTGTCAGCCAAGGAGGTTGCCAGCAGATGCGAGATCCTTCTTGAAAATTACGTAAAGATCATTCAGATCGAGGCCCTTGCCATGGCTGATATGATCAATCACGACATTCTTCCCGCGGCGCTGAAATACTCAAAGGTGTTGGCGGACGGCGCGGCGGCGAAGAAGAACATTTCTGCCCGTCTGTCCATCTGTATGGAAGAAAAGCTTCTGTACAACCTGTCCGACCTTACCGACGAGCTCTACGAAGTAGCGATCATACTGTCGGGCCACGCAGGTGAGATCAGCGGCATAGGCACAAGCCTGTCTGCCGCCCTTTTCTGCAGAGACAAGATGCTCCCCGCAATGGAGAGAGCCCGTGTTGCCGCAGACGAGATCGAAAAGATCGTTGGCAGAGAATATTGGTGCTACCCCACCTACGGTGACCTTATGCTTGGCGTAAGATAAAATAATAATAAAAAAACCGCAGTTTTTCTGCGGTTTTTTAAATGCAAAATTGCGGTACGATTTTCTCTGAAAATCGAATCTTTATTGAAAAATAATCCTTCTGTAGCGCCCGTCCCACGTGTGCGACCATAGGAAAACATGAGATGTTTACCAAACCTTGTAGAGGACGACGTCCCGCGTATATGCCTTCTCCAGCGGGAGAAGGTGGATTTTGCGCAGCAAAAGACGGATGAGGTGTTACAAACGCCTCTCACCGCACGAAACCTCAACCGTCGAAACGCCCGATTACCTGTAGGGGAGAACTGTGTTCTCCCGTTCACAATGGGTTTGATTCCCACGAAACGGGCGATTATTAATCGCCCCTACAACATACCAATATCGTCTCGCAAAAAAATCATCGTTAGCGGGAGGGGAAACCCCTCCCCTACGGCGATACGATGAAAGTTCTTTGTTTAACTTCCCTCGGAAAACAAAAAGAGAACCGATTTTCACCGATTCTCTCAATAAGGCTTACTTTAAGAGCTTTTTGCACTCTTCACACACGTACTTGCCGTTGATCTCTGTGAGGTTCTCTGCGGAATCACAGATGATGCAAGTCGGGAACGCCTTTGTGATGATGACACGGTCTCCCTCAAGAGCAAACTTTACCTTGGTCTTGAAATCAAGTCCGAGAAGCTTTCTGATGTGGTTGGGGATAACGACGCGTCCGAGTTCGTCAATTCTTCTTTCCATGGAATCAACTCCTTTAAAAATATAAAACAAGAATTTGTTTTTTTCGATAAGGAGCACTATGCGTGGGGAACTAATATGGAAAGCAAAATATGGGGTCAGGCGCAAATACTCACTGTATTGAAAACTTTCAACCAAATTATAGCATCGACGTTTATCGAAGTCAAGGCTAATTTCATTGATACTCCAACATTCGTGCAATATCGACATAATTCACCCTGCAGAATTGTTAAAATTCACCATGATATAAGCCATATTCTGCCTGTTTTCCGAATATGTTTTCGTGTTAAAGAATACACATGGCGGCTTTTCCGTGAAAAAAGGCGGCAAGGGCAAAAAAATCAACAGAAAAAAGGCGAAATTTTCCTACCTCGTTGACATACGGCAAAAAATATATTATAATGAAGTCAGTCTATACTCGCGCATTTTGCGCCTTGGTTTTATTTCGGACGTTTTGCCCGAAGAAAGGATAATAATTATGGATACTAAAAGAATTAGCGAACTGCAGGAGATAGCAAGAAAAGTTCGCGTCGGAATCATTGACGCGGTACACTCTGCTGCATCCGGTCACCCCGGTGGATCTCTCTCTATTGCAGATGTTGTGACCTACCTTTACTACGAAAAGCTGAACGTTGATCCTAAGAACCCCCAGATGGAGGACCGCGACAGACTCGTTCTTTCCAAGGGACACTGTGCCCCCGCGCTTTACTCTGTTCTCGCACAGAAGGGATTCATTCCCGTGGAGGATCTGAAGACTCTCCGTAAGACTACAAGCTACCTTCAGGGTCACCCCGACATGAAGCACACCCCCGGCGTTGATATGTCCTCCGGTTCTCTCGGACAGGGCACATCCGTTTCCTGCGGTATGGCTCTCTCTGCAAAGCTTGACGGCAAGGGATATAAGGTATACGCCATCCTCGGTGACGGCGAGACTCAGGAGGGTCAGGTTTGGGAGGCAGCTATGTTTGCCGCTCACTACAACCTTACAAACCTCTGCTGGCTCGTTGACCTCAACGGTCTCCAGATCGACGGTAAGATCGAAGACGTTATGAACCCCGCACCCCACGACGAAAAGTTCCGTGCCTTCGGCTGGAACGTCGTTCACGCAGACGCTCACGATTTCGAGTCTCTCGAGGCTGCTTACAAGGCGGCTGACGAGTGCTGTGACAAGCCCACCGTTATCATTTCCCACAGCGTTAAGGGTAAGGGCGTTTCCTTTATGGAAAACAACGTAAACTGGCACGGCGCTGCTCCGAATGATGAGCAGTACGAGGTTGCAATGGCTGACCTCGGCGAGAGATAAGTCGGGAAGAGAGGTAAAAAACAATGGCTGAAAAAATTGCTACACGCGAAGCCTACGGTAAGGCTCTGGCTGAATTTGGCGCAGAATATGAAAATCTTGTGGTACTTGACGCTGACCTTGCAGCTGCCACAAAGACAGGCGTTTTCAAGAAAGCATTCCCTGAGAGATTCTTCGATTGCGGTATCGCTGAGAACAATATGATCGGCGTTGCGGCAGGTCTTGCTCTCACAGGTAAGATCCCCTTCGCTTCCTCCTTCGCTATGTTTGCGGCAGGCAGAAGCTTCGAGCAGGTCAGAAACACCGTGGGTTACCCCCACATCAACGTAAAGATCGGCGCAACTCACGCAGGTATCACTGTTGGTGAGGACGGCGCTACCCACCAGTGCTGTGAGGACATCGCTCTCATGCGTACCATCCCCGGAATGGTTATCCTCAACCCTGCAGACGCAGTTGAGGCAAGAGCGGCAGTTAAGGCTGCTATTGAGTATAACGGTCCCGTTTACCTCCGATTCGGCAGAATGGCTGTCCCCGTAGTAAACGGCGAAGACTATAAGTTCGAGATGGGCCGTGGCGTAAAGCTTGCTGACGGCACTGATGTAGCCCTCATCGCAACCGGACTTGAGGTCGAGCAGGCGCTCCTGGCTCGCGATATTCTCGCAGAAGAGGGAATCTCCGCTTCCGTTATCAACATCCACACCATCAAGCCTCTCGACGAGGAGCTCGTAGTAGCTGAAGCAAAGGCTTGCGGCGCTGTCGTTACCTGCGAGGAGCACAGCATCATCGGCGGTCTCGGCTCTGCAGTTGCCG
>JAZULS010000037.1:0-17292 GCA_045603205.1 Eubacteriales bacterium
GTTTGACTATTCCCCAAATTTATCATATCCCCACCAATCTGGGATTAACTTTTTGAGTTTTACTGTTTTTTTAGTTTCAAAGTCAAGAAGAATTTCAATATCTCCGCTATTCTTGTCTAACTGCATCATATACTCACGACACGCACCGCAGGGAGAACCCACACGACCATCAGGCATAACAGCGACGACTTTGTCAATCTGACTCTCGCCATTTGTAATCATATTGGCAATGGCGTTTCTTTCTGCACACATACCGAGTGTTGATGCAGTATCGATGCAAACACCAACATAAATGTTTCCTTGTTTCGTAAGAATTGCAGCTGCGACACCACCTGCATCTATAAATGGGGAAATTGTTCGACCGTTTTGCACCTTAACTGCTGCATTGTATAATTTGTTCCACATAATACTTACCTCCTGCAAATTCAAGTTTATCGAACTCTTTGCCACATTCAGTATATCGTGAGTATGCCGTTTTTTCAAGCTGTAGCTGCGAAAAAATCGTGGTTTTGCCTTCGATTTAACTGTTCGAAATATTAGAATTTGGTTATGACAGAGTATTATCTATATACTCGATAAACGGTTTCTTATTTACCTTATCCTTATTATTTATATACCAATCGAATGCTTCTGTCAACCCTTGGCCTAATGATTTCACATCTTTCATTAGTTCATACTGTGCTGAAACATCAAGATAATACTCATAATTGTAGAAACTGAAATAGTTTCTCTGTTCAATATCATCGTAAACATTTTGGAATTTGACTTCTTTTCCAACAACATGATAACAGAGTTCTACCCACTCACGGATAGAAATAACTTCTTTATTACCCACATTAAAAATATGTTGATGTGGCTTATTTTCTAACAGAACATCTATGAATCTACATAAATCGTGAATATGGAAAAATTGCAAATTCATGTCACCATCTTTGGGCAAATAAAACTTTCTGTCAGCCAATGCACATTCAAAAACAAAGGCTTCTCTGTACACATTGTTCATTTGACCATACAAATAGGGAGGTCTTAGAATATATGCATTAGGATTTCGTTTCAGTAAAATAGATTCAGCTTCTATTTTATCAGTTCCATATTTACCCCAATATTTATTAACTCCCAACTTGGTATCTTCCTTGAATGGTTGAGGGGTATACTCAGGATATACTGCACTTGAACTGATTAGAATATAGTCTTTATAGCTCCCCAAAGCATCCAGTAACAACTCCACATCATCGGAAGTGTATGCGGTATCTATAATGGTATCAAACTGATATTCACGAAGAATTTGCCCAAGGTTATGACGGTCCGCTTCGATAAGAGTTACTCCTTTTGATTGTTCCTTGCTATTTCTATTAAGTACATATACATCGTAACCTTTTGCAACATAATATTCTGCGATATAACGACTAACAAAAACAGTTCCACCCGTTACAAGTATCTTTGTCATACTATTTCCCTCCACCAAATTATCAAACTGATAACATTATATCATACACAAGTCTAACATTCAATAAGAGGCGGTGGTTTGCCTCAAGAAAGTCCTTATCATAAACCTTTGTTTTCTGCGGAGACAAGCCCACGCCCTACGGGCAAAAGCTTATATTAACCTTTTTTTCAAATTTTTAATGCTTCGCATTAAAAATTTGAAAATAGCCAAGGAGGTGAGCGAGCATAGCGACGAGGAGCATGGAGCGAAGCGACATGACGCATTTCGCGTAGCGAATATGCACTTCTGGCGCCCCTGTTGGTGCCTAGGGGTGACAATGAACTATACGATGGCAGGCGTACACGCAGGTCCGCCCATACAAAACAAAAAAACAACAGACACAGCAGATCAAACCACTGTGTCTGTAAACGTTTTTTAATATCAACTTACGCGATAGCGTCTGCAGGAGCATCCTCGGGGAGCCAGCCTGTGAAGCCGAGCTGAGGCATAGCAGCGATAGCAGCCATATCGTCAGCGGTGATCTCGAAGTCAAAGATATGTGTGTTCTCAAGAATTCTTGAGGGAGTTACAGACTTTGTGAGGGGGTTGAGACCGGACTGGAGCACGAATCTGAGGCAAAGCTGAGCCACGGACTTGTTGTACTTAGCAGCGATTGCCGCGAGAGTAGCGTCGCCGAGAACAGCACCGCATCCCAGGGGGCTGAATGCCTGAACGAGCATGCCTGCTTCCTTAGAGTAGTTTACGGTATCCATCTGGAGGTAACCGGGGTGGAACTCGATCTGGTTTACCATGGGCTTGATCTCGCATCTTTCAGCAAGAGCGTCGTAGTGCTTCTTCTGGAAGTTGGAAACACCGATAGCACGGATCTTGCCTGCCTTGTAAGCCTCTTCAAAGCCGCGCCATGTGGAAGCGTTTACTTCCTTCCAATCGGGAGTAACCTTCTCAACGCAGGGCCAGTGGATGAGGTAGAGGTCGATATAATCGAGACCCAGGTTCTTGAGAGAAATATCGATTGCTTCAACGGTCTTGTCGTAGCCGCGCATGGTTACCCAGTGCTTGGTTGTAACGAAGATATCGTCTCTTGCAACGCCGGAAGCTCTGAGTCCCTCACCAACTGCTGCTTCATTGCCGTAAGCAAAAGCGGTGTCGATGTGACGGTAGCCAACCTTGAGAGCTTCGATTACTGAATTCTTTGTAACATCTCCATCGGGAGTCTGATAGGTGCCGTAGCCGAGGCAGGGAACCTCAACGCCGTTGGAAAGTACGAATGAGTCTGTAAGCTTGTTCATTGGTGTAATTCTCCTTATATCGTAAAGATTATTTATTTACTGTGTTTATTATAGCATATCCCTTCGAGTTTTTGTAGAGGGAAGAGCTAAATTTTCTCTATTCTCTCGAGAATTTTCATAAGTGCGTAAGAAACCGTGTGGCGACGAAGGCTGTCGCGGCTTCGCATTGAGCCGAAATGGCAGGTTTCGGTGGTAACCCCGTGACTGTCTGCAATGCCGAAACAGACTGTGCCCACAGGTTTTTCACGGCTTCCTCCGCCGGGACCTGCAATTCCCGTAACGGACACGGCAATATCAGCTCCCGTCAGATGCTTTACTCCACGGACCATCTCCTCGGCACATTCTTCGGACACGGCACCGTGCTCCGCAAGTGTCATAGGATCAACGCCGAGAATCTCGATCTTCACTTCGTTTGCGTAGGAGACTACGCCGCCGAGAAGTACGTCTGACGAACCGGGAATGTCTGCGATCCTAGATGAGATCATACCTGCGGTACAGCTTTCCGCCGTTGCTACTGTGAGTCCCTTTTCACGAAGGATCTCGATAACGCGGCGTACAAGAACTTCCGAGGAGTTTTCGTCAGATGTGCTTTCCGCAAAGATGTAACTTGCCACTGCAGTCCTCTTTATTTCTTCGATCTTCGCTCTGCAAAGCGTTAAGCACTCTTCCTTGGTTTCTCCTCTCGCGGTAACTCTGATCCTCACCTCAGCCTCAGCCGCATAGGGTGCCACGGTGGGGTTTTCGCTTTTCTCCATGATGTCACGGAGGATGCTTTCAGCCGCACTTTCGCCGATGCCGAAAAGGTGCAGGTTTATGCTGAATATCTTGAGGGGGGAAATGCTCTCGAGGTATGGGGAGACCGACTCGTTGAACATAGGCTCAAGCTCGCGAGGCGGTCCGGGCAGTAAGATAGCGGTTTTTTCGCCTTCAAGCCCTGATATTTTGCCTTTCAGTAAAATTCCGGGGGCGGTGCCATTGTGATTTTCAAGAATTATCGCACCTTCGGGAATCATAGCCTGAGCCAGGTTGTTTTCACTCATTTTACGACCCGTATTGTCAAAGTAGGCTCTTATTTGACCTGCCACACCGTCGTTCATAAGGAGTGGGACGTCAAAAACCTCGGCTACAACGTCTTTCGTAATATCGTCGAAGGTGGGACCCAGACCTCCCGTGAGAAAAACTATGTCCGAACGTTCAAAGGAGTCACAAATCTCCTTTTTAAGTCTCTCGCGGTTATCTCCAACTACACTTTGGCGGTACATTGAAATCCCAAGCTCTGCAAGACGCTTTGAGATGAATGCGGCATCGGTGTTGACGATGTCACCCAGCAATAGTTCCGTACCCACGGAAATAATTTCAGCATTCATAGTAATTACTGCCTTTCGGTAAAACTTGCAAATGAGGTGTATCCGCAGGGCGAACACACCTCAGAAAAGTTAAAATTCCATTCTCTTCAGCCAATTTACGGCGATGCGTGGCCACTGGCAGGTGCCGGGGGTATCTTTGGCAAGGTTGAGACCGTGAGCACCTTCGGGGAAAACGTGGAACTCGAAGGGTATCTTCTTTTTCGCCAGTGCAGACGCCATAAGGATAGAGTTCTGTACGGGAACGATAGGGTCTCCCGCGGTGTGCCACATGAATACCGGAGGACAGTCCTCTCTTACCTGATGCTCGCTCGAATATTTAAGCGCCAGTTCTTCTTCATTCTCAAGGTTTCCGATGAATACACCTCTCGTGATATCGTCGGTATACTTTTCATCCATGGTTATAACGGAATAGCAGAGGAGTGCCGCATCGGGTCTGCTTGAGACTGCGTCGATCAGGTCTCCTCCCTCTACACCGTAGTCAAAGTGAGTCGCGGCAACAGAAGAAAGGTGTCCGCCTGCAGAGAAACCGATAATTGCGATTTTTTCAGGGTCTATGCCGAACTTTTCAGCGTTATATCTCACCACACGTATCGCACGCTTTACGTCAGAGACGATGGCGGAATGATTGTAGGGTCCGAAACGATAGTTCAGCACAAAGGAGGAGAAGCCATTCTCGTTAAACATTTTTGCGATAGGCTCCCCTTCAAGATCGCCGCGGTGAGTATATCCTCCGCCCGGACAAACGATGACGCAACCTCTCTTTTTTGCCTCTCCGTTTTCATCCTTTTCTTCGGGAAGGAGAAAAGGTGTGAGGTCGGGCTCTTCCTGAGGGATAGACGGGTCAAACATAGGAGTGCCTGACTCCCAAAGCTTAATATTTTCCATATCATTTATCCTTTCCTATGAGCTTATGCCCAAAGACGCTTCAGCCAGTTAGCCGCAAGTTCGGGCCACTGATCGGGACCCTCACAGTTTTCCGCAAGGCCGAGACCGTGACAGCCCTTATCGAATATATGAAGCTCGAAGGGGATCTTATGTGCCGCAAGGGAAGCAGACATACCAATGGCATTCTCAACCTTAACGCAATCGTCATCAGCGGTGTGCCAGATGAATGTAGGGGGAGTATCTTCGGTCACGGCCAGCTCGCCGGAAAGCTGAGTTGCTAACTTTTCTCTCAGTTCTTCTTCAAGTCTGCCGATAAGAACGAAACGTGTGTGATCGTGAGTGATCCCGGGGATCAAGCTGATGACTGCGTAGCAGAGAAGTGCCGCGTCGGGACGGCAGGAAACGCGGTCGATCTCGTCTCCTTCTTCAAGACCTCTGTCGTAGTTGGTGGAGCCCATAGTTGCAAGGTGTCCGCCTGCAGAGAAACCGAGAAGAGCGATCTTGTTAGGATCGATTCCGAACTCCTCAGCATGATAACGTACCCATCTTACGGCACGGTTAACGTCAGCACGGATCGCGAAATAGTCGTAGGGAAAAACGCGGTAGTTCAGTGTAAATGCGGAGAGTCCGTGAGCGTTAAAGAATTTACACACGGGGTCACCTTCGTGATCAGCTCTCATAACGTATGATCCACCGGGGCATACGATAACGCAGCCTCTCTTCTTAACGTTTCCGTTTTCGTCCTTCTCTACGGGGAGAAGGAAGGGTGTGATAGAAGTTTCGGGCTGTTCGAAAGTTTCATCAAAATATGGAGTACCGTTTTCCCAAAGCTTAAATTCTTTCATTCTTTACGATCATACCTTTCTTCGATTTGTGACGGAAAAATCAGTAAGTAAAAACGCAGACTCTCTCTATAGAAAAGAGTCTGCGTTAAGATAAACGTTATTTAGAAAGCAACGCGCTCGCCCTTTTCAACGGATTCAAAGGCCTTCATGATGACCTTGAGAACCACTCTGATCTGATCGTGTGTTACTATCTGCTCTTCAATACCGTCAACTGCACGGCAGAAGTTTCTGTAGTAATCGTGTACGTCGGAGTGAGGACGCTCAAGCTCGTATTCGTCAAGGGTAATGCTGTCACGGGGAGCCATAGTCTTTGTAAGACCTGCAGCAGTCTGAACGGGAACTACGTCAGACTCATGCCAAGCTTTGCACTTAGCAACACGGCACTTCTCTCTCCAGTCGGAGATGAAAGCGGAGCCGTGCTTAGCTCTCATATAGAAACGGGGCATAGCGATAAAGTTGTATGTACCAACTTCGATGTAAGCCTGCTTGCCGTCAACGTAGTCGATCCAAAGGTTAAATCCGTCGTCAACCTCGTCGTTGGTGATATGCTCAAATGTGCAACGAACGCCTGCGATACCGTCGAATCCGAGAACGAGACGCGCCTGGTCGATGAGGTGAACACCCCAGTCGTAGAGCATTCCGCCGCCGTAAGCCTTCTCACCTCTCCAGTCGGAGGGGATTCCGCGGCTACCGTGAATACGGGACTCAATGTTTATGATGTCGCCGATCTCGCCGCTATCCTTGATCTGCTGCATTGCGAGATAGTCAACGTCCCAGCGTCTGTTCTGGTGAACGGTAAACTTTTTGCCGGTTCTCTTGGATGCCTCGATCATTCTTTCAAGACTCTCGAGAGAAAGGGTAACGGGCTTTTCGCAAATTACGTTCTTGCCTGCCTCAAGACAAGCGATAACAACTTCTTCGTGTACGTCGTTGGGGATAGCAACGGTTACGATCTCAATTGTGGGATCAGCGAGAAGCTCTTCTCTTGAAGAGTATGCGCGGATGCCGCGGGACTCAGCCAGCTCGCATCTTTCCTTCTTAATATCATATATACCTGCAAGGGATACTACGTCACTCTTGAGCATGTGGTCAGCGTGCCAACCGCCCATTCCACCGTATCCGATTACAGCAGCATTTTTCTTCATAAGTTTTACCAACCTTTCAGAGCGTGGGGGACATTAGAGATAAGAAACGTTTAGGGAATGTCCGCTCAGATTCCTTCAAGTATTATTATAACAGTTATTCACCACAAGTCAAGGGATATAGCAAAAATAATTGCTTTTTACTCCAATATTTATTGCATAAATCGGCAATATTATCTCGTTTTTCGAGGGTTGATTTTCTCACTAAAACTTGACTTACGACGGCTTATGTAGTAAACTGTAAATAAGAAAAAATACTGTAGCATAATGTTTGGAGATAAATATGGATTTTACAAGACTTGACGCTTTTCTTGACAGAATAACCGCATGGAGGATCCCCGGAAACGACTGTATCGTCTACAAGGACGGAAAGATCGTTCACAGACACTTTTCGGGGTATGCTGAGATCGAAACGGGCAGAAAAATAGACGGCAGCGAGGTCTACAATATGTGGTCCTGTTCAAAGCCTATTACCTGCGCGGCGGCTCTCACCCTTCTGGAAAGAGGGGATTTTCTCCTCACCGACCCTATAGAAACCTACCTTCCCGAGTTTGCTGACGTTAAGGTTAAGTCCGTGGACGAAAACGGAAACGAGACTCTTGTGAAGCCCGAAAAGAAGATAACGGTAAGGGATCTTTTCACCATGAGTTCGGGATACTCCTATGATCTTACAAGATCCACCATCGGAGAGATTCGCCGTGCTACCGGGGGCAGATGTCCCACACGTGACGTGGTACGCTCCTTTGCGGATATTCCTCTTGAAAAGGAGCCGGGTTATGGATATTGGGTATACGGCATCAGCCACGACATTCTGGCATGTCTTGTTGAAGTTATTGCTAACGAGCGCTTTGCAGATTACGTGAAAAGGGTGATCTTCGATCCTCTTGATATGAAGGATTCTACTTTTGGCGAGCCCACAGAGGAAATGAAAAAGAGAATGGCGCGTCAATATTCCTACGATGAGAAGAAGAACCGCGTTATTCCTTCCAACAACAGCGTTTCCTTCAAATTCGGCAGTGAATACGACAGCGGCGGCGCGGGACTTGTGTCTACCGCTGAGGATTACCTCAAATTTGCGGCGGCAATGGCAAACGGCGGCGTTGGAATGAACGGTGTGCGCATCCTTGCACCTGAGACTGTCTCTCTCATGGGAAGCCCTGCGCTTTCCACAGCGGGAGTTGAGGACATCCGCCTTGGAAACGCGCACCTTGCAGGATACTCCTACGGACTTGGAGTTCGAGTTATGATCGACCCCAGCCAGAGTTCTCTCGGACCCGTTGGTGAATTCGGTTGGGCAGGTGCGGCAGGCTCTTACGTGCTCATCGACCCGAAAAACAACCTTGCCGTGTTCTACGCACAGCATATGCTTGCAAGTCAGGAGCCTTACATCACTCCCAGACTTCGTAACATTGTTTACGCTTGCCTTGACTGAGAAATTTAGGAGATAAGTATGGATTTTACAAGACTTGATAAATTTTTAGATTACCTGACATCCTGGAGAATCCCCGGTAACGACTGCATCGTGTATAAGGACGGGGTAATGGTCTACAGACACCTGTCGGGATACGCGGAAATTGAAACGGGCAGAAAAATAGACGGCACGGAGAGCTACAAAATGTGGTCCTGCTCCAAGCCCATAACCTGTGCGGCGGCACTCACTCTCCTTGAGAGAGGGGATATTCTGCTGACGGATCCTGTTTCTAATTATCTTCCCGAGTTTGCAGACGTTAAGGTGAAGCACAAAAAAGAAGACGGCACAGTGGAACTTTTACCAGCGAATAATAAGATCACGGTAAGAGATCTTTTCACAATGAGTACGGGATATTCCTATGGCCTTCCCGATGGATTTGTCGAAAGCGTGAAGGAGAAAACGGGGGGGCGTTGTCCTACGAGAGCGTTTATCCGTGCACTGGCAACGGTACCTGTGGATTTTGAACCCGGCACACGCTGGATGTACGGCCTCAGCCACGATATTCTCGCTTGTCTTATTGAGGTGGTCTCGGGAGAGAAATTCTCCGAATACGTAAAGAGAGTCATCTTCGATCCGCTCGAAATGGCGGATTCTACCTTTGGGAAGCCGAATGCTGATCTTGAGGGACGTCTTGCAAGACAGTATCAGTTTGATTACGAGAAGGATGCGGCGATCCCCACGGATAACAGCGTTTGCTTCGTATACGGAACGGAATACGAAAGCGGCGGCGCGGGACTTATCAGTACCACCGAGGACTACGGAAAGTTCGCCCTTGCTATGGCAAACGGCGGCGTTGGAATGAACGGAGTGCGAATCCTTTCTTCACGAAGTGTTGAGCTTATGCGAATGAACGCAATTGATGACGAGTCGGTAATGGAGGTTGACCGAATCATGAGGCTCCGGGGCTATGGCTATGGGCTTGGTGTCAGAACCATGATAAACCCCTCCTCCGGTGGTGCTCTCAGCCCTGTTGGTGAGTTTGGCTGGTCAGGTGCGGCAGGTGCGTATCTTCTCGTAGACCCTGACAACCGCATTGCTATCGCGTATACTCAGCACATGCTGGAAAGCCAGGAGACTTATATTATCCCGCGACTCAGAAATATCGTGTATTCGATAGTTGGGTGAGGTGAGCTTTCTATCAATGTAGGGCGGGGGCTTGCTCCCGCCGCCTCGTTTTTAAATGCAACATCTACATCGTAGGGGCGGATTCCATATCCGCCCGTGTTTGGTTTTCGGGAATATATGGAATGCTCCCCTACGGTAACTCGTGTAGAGAACAAAAAACGGCGGGAGTGCCACCCCGTCATACAAAAAGGACAGAGATTTTTCGTCTCTGTCTTTTTTGTATGCTTTATAGGTGTACGGTGTGGATAATATTGCCTTCTCCTGTGGGAGAAGGGGGACCGCATAAGCGGTGGATGAGGAGTTACTATATGCTCAGGACACCTATTTGCGGATAGAAAAAGAATTAATAATTGAAAAGTGTTTTGAAATCTTTTCTGTCGCGTAGCTTATCAAAAGGTTTGCGTTTTATCAGTTCGTAAAAATCTTCCACTTGTGTTGTAGCGCCTGTTCGACATATGTTTTCGGTATTGCATTCAACTTGATCGAAGAAAGGACTTGTGAAATGATATATGGTGTTTTCCACTATAAATTTGTCATAAGCCTTTGCATAATCAAGTGACTTTTTCAGACACTGGATCGCTATTTCATATTTCCCGTTATCTGTATAAATAGCGGCTCTTCTGCGATAATTATCCGCAAGAAAACAGTTGTAATATAGATAATTTTTGTCCGGAATCAACGCATTTAGTATTTGTTCCTGTGCTTCACACGCCGTCATATCATAATTGCCGATATGATTTAGTATATCAGTCAGCATACTATCAAGCATCTTTTGCGAATGTATGATTTTTTCTCTGCCCTGCAAACAATCCAATAATACCTGATCTTTGCTTACTGACAAATTTTCGGGATAAAGCTCTGCATATTTTTTTGCTTCCTCACGTCGACCCCTGATACATAGATACTGAACGATGCCTTGTACGGCACTTGCTTTGATTTTCGCATCTGTCGTGTTTTCTATAACAGTGGCGAAATGCTTGATTGCTTTTTCCTGTTCGGCAATATACTCCTCATCTTCCTTGAAATCGAAGGAACGCATTGCTTCGCACCAAGCAAGCCAGTTAAGATATTTCATTTCCCCCGGATACTCTGAAACGGCGGAACAGGCAATCTCATATCTTTTGGCAAGATCACCGCTTACCCAAGTTTCGCGTTCCTCGTTTTCGAGTTCTTGTCGACGTGCATCGGTACCGTTGTTGGTCAATCCAAGTAATTCATCAGCTGAAACGTGAAGCAATTTTGTTAAAGGACCAATCATCGACAGGTCAGGACATGATAACCCACACTCCCATTTAGATACTGCTTGATAGGAAACACAGAGATAGTCCGCGAGTTTCTCTTGCGTAAGATCATTCTTTTTTCGTAATCCTTTAATTTTTTCGCCTATGGTCATTTGAATCACCTCGTGTAGTGTATTGAATCCGGATTCTGTGTTTATTATAGTGCATAGCAGGTTATAAAACAATAACTTGTTTTTTGAAATCAGATTCAACCAGCAGTTGAGTTCGTGGAAAAATAATAGCACACATGCAATAAAACAGGTGCGCTAATTATTCCTTATATTACTTACTTCACCTTAAAGAACTCAACTTCTTCGCCGACAGGCCCGATGCAGAAGGCGATTCTTGCAGGGTAGGGGGGATTTGATGCGATTACGATATCGCAAGGCTCCATTGTAACTTCATATCCTGCCGCGCGAACTGCTGCGATGCACTCGTCGGTGTCCTCAACCTCAAAAGCGAGATGACGAAGGGCGCCCTGACCGGGATAATCTTCTCCGTTTGCGAAGATTTCAAGAAGTCCTGCTCCTGTGTCAAGCATCATACCCACGTTTTCTCCTTCTCCCCAAGTGCGAACGATGGGAAGACCCAGAATCTCATTATAGAATTTGATGGTCTTGTTAAAATCTTCGATGCCGCAAGCCTTCAGCGCGATGTGGTGGATCCCCGTGATCTTTACTGCCATAATTTTTCTCCTCAAATATGTAATTTGTTTGTTTTTCTGTTTTAAAGCACGACGGCAGAGCCTTCACCTAAGTGAAAGCTCTGCCATGATTATTTATGCGAGGTAACCCTGTCTGTAGAGAAGCTCTGCGATAAGTACCGCACCGCCTGCAGCACCTCTGAGAGTGTTGTGAGACATACCAACGAACTTGTAGTCGAACATGGTGTCCTCTCTGAGACGTCCTACGGTGATACCCATACCGCCGTAGATCTCGCGGTCAATACCGATCTGAGGACGGTTTTCTTCTTCAAAGTAAGTAACGAACTGCTCGGGAGCGGAGGGAAGACCAAGAGTCTGGGGAAGACCTTTGTATTCCTTCCAGTCGGCAAGGATCTGCTCCTTGGTGGGCTTATTCTCGAAGTTTACGAAAACTGCCGCGGTGTGTCCGTCGGTAACGGGAACACGGATACACTGGGTTGTGATCTTGGTGTCATCAGCGGGAACGATAGCACCATTTTCAACCTTACCCCAGATTCTGAGGGGCTCGCGCTCGCTCTTTTCCTCTTCACCGCCGATGTAGGGGATGATGTTGTCTACCATCTCGGGCCAGGACTCAAAGTTCTTGCCTGCACCGGAGATAGCCTGATAAGTAGTAGCGACAACTTCCTTGATTCCGTACTTGCGGAGGGGAGAAAGCATGGGGACGTAGCTCTGGATGGAGCAGTTGGGCTTAACTGCGATGAAGCCGCGCTTGGTGCCGAGTCTCTTTCTCTGAGCCTCAATTACCTCAAGGTGAGCGTCGTTGATCTCCGGAACTACCATGGGAACGTCGGGAGTCCAACGGTTAGCGGAGTTGTTGGAGATAACGGGGATCTCAGCCTTAGCGTAAGCTTCCTCGAGAGCGAGGATCTGGTCCTTCTTCATGTCAACTGCGCAGAATACAAAGTCGCAAAGCTTGCCCATAGTCTCAATGTCAGCGGCGTCGATAACGGTAAGGTCACGTGCCTCTGCGGGAATGGGATTCTTCATCTTCCAACGGCCTTTAACAGCCTGGCTATAAAGAACACCTGCGCTTCTTGCACTTGCGGCAACTGCTGTAAGCTGGAAGTAGGGGTGGTTTTCAAGGAGAGTTACGAATCTCTGTCCAACCATACCGGTAGCACCGACAACGCCGGCTCTAAGCTTCTTATTCATAATATAAATACCTCTCTGAGTTAAAATCTCGGTAAAATGCCGCTGGGCGAACAAGTCAACATATTATATGCGCGTGTGTCTGTATTAAGAAACATGGGGCACTTTACGTATGATGAAGTATTTTACCACATTTGTCATGCCATGTCAACTTTTTTGAGTTTATATGGGACACATTTTTCATAATCTGCAAAAACAACAGAAAAAGTACGAAAAAAGCGGCCTGTTTGGGTATATTTATGAGAGTTTGGCAAAAGAGAAACTGATATAAATACACCGTTCAAAATAAACGGGAGATGCTTTTCGCAATTTAGCTCAACTAGAGAAAATCATTTTCAACAGATTTTATGTACCACTTACGTGCATTTTCCAACCTGTCGTCACGAATGTATTTACAAAAAAACTTTCAAGTTGTATAATTTAAACGTAAAGAAACAAAAGGGGGTGATGCAGTGAAATACAGATGTGAGGTGTTGCCGGAGTTGAGCTGTAATGAAGAAGAAATCGTTATTCGGTGCAGAGCCATGACGGAGAAAATACGGCTTATCGAAGGTGTTTTGGAGAATCTGCTCGTTCAAGGCTCTGAGCTGATCCTATACATAAGAGATACGGAATACTATATTCCAAAACAAGATATTCTGTATTTCGAAACAGAGGACGGAAAAGTAAGGGCACATACTGCTGACCGTATTTTTACCGCTGACTACAAGCTGTTTGAGCTTGAACAGATCATGCCTTCCAATTTTGTGAGAGCATCAAAATCATGTATTCTCAACACTGCAAGGGTAGAGGCTATCAGCAGAAATCTTACAGGGGCGAGTGAGGTGTTTTTTAAAGGATGCAGAAAAAAAGTGTACGTATCCAGAGGTTATTATAAGCTACTTAAAGAAAAAATAAAAGAAACGAGGTTTTTTGTATGAAGAAAAATATTTTTTGGGGTATCATCTTTATAGGGACTGCTATTCTGCTGACCCTAGAACTGATCGGAAGTCGCTTTGGGATAAACGTTCCGTTTATCCGGCTTGGACTTGCCCTGTTACTTGCTTGGTGGGCAGTAAAGAGTTTGAAAAAAGGTAAGGTATCAGGGTTGTTTTTTCCGTTGGCATTTATCTTTATGCTCTTTGAAAATGATCTGTCAAATTGGATCGGGTTCTACGGAGACTTGGTCAACAACTGGTTCGTACTACTTATCGCCCTACTGCTTACGATTGGGTTTGCCGTCCTTTTTAAGGATTATGAGTTCAAAACATCAAAGGTACGTATAAATAACACGAAAAGTAATAAAAACTGTTTCAACGATGGAATCAAGTACGTGGATTGTACGGAATTCGAATACGAAGCATTAAAAAACATTTTCGGAAACTTTACGGTATACTTTCAGAACGTAGAACTATATGAAGGCGGAGGAGTTTTAGAAATCAATAATACCTGCGGAAATGTGGATATTTATCTGCCCGAAAATTGGTGTGTTATAAACGAAACCGATAACTTTATGGGAGACGTTAAGACTGCCGGAACGGATCCGTTAAACGGAAAGCCTCTTAGAGTTGTTGGAAAAAACAACTTCGGGGAAATCAAATTCCACTACAATAATGCACGGTAAGCGTTAAATATAAATTATAAGAGTCGAAATGATCAAGAGCCATTCGCAACGTTACGAATGGCTCTTGATTTTTTAACAAATAGTTCAACGAACCAACATATCCGAGACCTTGTTTACGTCTCCGGCACCCACGATGAACGCCGCGTCTCCCTCGGTGAGTTTTTCGTTCAGGTAATCCGCGATCTCTTCGAAGGTGTCAAAAACTACGCACTTTTTGCCACGCTTCAGGATCTCTTCACCCAGCTTTGCAGAGGAGATACCGTATGTGTTCACCTCTCTTGCAGGGTAGATCTGCGCAAGGATCACTTCGTCAACGTCGGAGCAACCGAGAGCGTCTGCAAAACCCTCAAGCAACTCTGCAGTTCTTGAGAAGGTGTGAGGCTGGAACACGCAGTATGTGTGATCGTACTCCATCTCAGCCGCAGAGGTGAGAGTAGCCTTGATTTCTGTGGGATGATGGGCGTAATCGTCGTACACGTCGGCACCCACAGCACTCTTACCCTTGTTTTCCATTCTTCGGCAAATGCCGCTATAACCTGCGAGACCTGCCGCAATATCTTCACCAGAGATGCCATCGGTGTGAGCCGCCGTAGCCGCCGCCAAAGCGTCGATTACGAGATGACGGCCGGGAACGTTCATTTTTACGTGGCAAAGGTGCTCTCCGCGGCAGATAATATCAAATTCCGCGTAGCCGTGAGTGAATTTTACATTTGCCGATGTATAATCCGCGCCGGAGCCTTCGCCGCCGAAGGTTACGATCTTAGAGTCAGCTTTTGAGGCGGAACACATAGCATCCTCGTCGTCAGCGTTTACTACAGCCACGTCAGCTTTGGACATAAACGCCGCAAAGGAAGAGCGGATGTGGTCCATGGAATGGAAGTAATCCACGTGGTCCATCTCTACATTGAGCACGATAGCCAGAGAGGGGTAGAAATCAAGGAAAGAGTCCATATATTCGCAAGCCTCGAAGATGAAGGCTTCGTCATTACCGAGAATATTTGAAGCACCGGCTTCCTTGATAACGGCACCGCCGAAAACTGTGGGAACTCGTCCTGCAGAAGTGTAAACGGAGGAAACGAGGGCGGTGGTGGTGCTCTTGCCGTGCATACCGGAAACGCCGACTCTGCTCTTATATCCCTTCATAATGTATCCGAGGAAGTCGGAGCGGGAAATTCTCGGTATGCCAAGCTCACCGGCTCTGACGTATGCAGGGTCATCCTGAGGCATAGCTACGGTGTAAACGTACACGTCCACGTTTTCAACGAGATCAGCGGAGGATTCATAGAATATTTTCACGCCCTGGGCCTCAAGAGAAGCAGTGATGGGGCTGGGTACACGGTCGTAACCCGTAACCACATGTCCTCTTGTATGGCACACAGCCGCAAGGGAGTTCATGCTGATTCCGCCTATACCGGAGAAGAAGATGTTTTTCTTTCCGTCACCGATAATAGCGTTGATCTTTTCGTATCCGAAGTGGGTATTTTCTAAAGCCATAACAATCTCCGATCTGCCGAAAGACACGGCAAAAGACTTAATTAAAGAGTACTTATGAGGGCATATTTGCGCCGGTTACACCGAAAGCACAGGATTTTGACACGTGCATAAAACACAAATACACAAATATGTGTAATTTTCATAAAAATATGGGAATGTATTTTGAAGAAAAAAACGGATTTTTAGTTATTATTGTATCACTTTGGCATAAAGTGGCATAAAATTAATATTTCGTACATATTTCCGTTGCATATTCGCAACATTTTTTCGTTATACTATCACAAGATACCATTCTATGTAGCAAACTGGAGAGACATTATGGAAATCAGTGATATCAAAGTAAGAAAACTCTTTGAGGATGGTCCTATGAAAGCAATTGTCTCGGTTACCTTTGACGGACAGCTCGCATTGCACGACATTAAAGTGATAAACGTTAGAGAAAAGCATTTCATCGTTATGCCCAGCAGAAAGAATCCTGACGGAACGTACCGTGACATCGTACATCCGATAAACGTGGATTTTCGCACGGCACTTGAGGAAGCAGTCCTCAAAGCTTATGATGAAGAAGTGGCGCGTGCACTGAGCGAGGACCTTGAGGCAGGATCGACAGCTGAGGATGACGCAGAGTAAACTGCGCATGATGAATACCTACGGGAGACCGTAGGTATTTTGTTTTTGTAATAAAAATATCACGTTGTAAAACGCCACCGGTGCATAAAAGAGACGCCGGTGGCAGTTTTTGTAATGCGTTAAAGTTCGCAGTTACCTACAGTTCTCGGGAAGGGGAGAACGTCGCGAATGTTGGATACACCGGTGAGGTACATTACGCAGCGCTCGAAACCGAGACCGAAGCCTGCGTGACGTGCGGAACCGTACTTACGAAGATCGAGATAGAAGTCGTAGGATTCCTTATCAAGACCAAGCTCGTCCATACGGGTGGAAAGCTTTTCGATGCTGTCCTCACGCTGAGAACCGCCGATGATCTCGCCGATGCCGGGAACGAGACAGTCCATAGCGGCAACGGTCTTTCCATCCTCGTTCAGCTTCATGTAGAATGCCTTGATCTCCTTGGGATAATCGGTAACGAATACGGGACGCTTGAAGATGACCTCGGTGAGGTATCTCTCGTGCTCGGTCTGGAGGTCGCAACCCCAGAATACCTTGTAGTCGAACTTGTCGTTGTTCTTTTCGAGAAGCTCGATAGCCTCGGTGTAGGTAACTCTACCGAAGTCGGATGAGGCAACAAGCTCAAGACGCTCGATAAGACCCTTGTCAACGAAGCTGTTGAAGAACTTCATTTCCTCGGGAGCGTTTTCCATAACGTAGCGGATGATGTACTTGATCATTTCCTCTGCCAGATCCATGTCGTCAGCAAGATCAGCGAAAGCGATCTCGGGCTCGATCATCCAGAACTCGGAAGCATGGCGGGTGGTGTTGGACTTCTCAGCCCGGAAGGTGGGGCCGAAGGTGTAGATGTTGCGGAAAGCCA
>JAZULS010000038.1:0-24365 GCA_045603205.1 Eubacteriales bacterium
CCTTATAGGGGCTGTGCAAGCCACCGGTTCAACCGGTGGTCTTGACTTGTGAAAATTATAGCTTTGTTCTCTTTCGAATATGTTATAATAATTCTACGCTCCGTTGAGTATATCTCATTTTTAAGTCGCTGTTTTTCTAAAATGATCTGTGAGATAATATAGTCACGGTACCGAAATGCAAATTTTAGGAGGATTTTCTATGAGTGAATCTATGGGAAGTATTATCCGAAGACTCCGTAAAGAACGAGGTCTTACTCAGGAGGAGCTTGCAGAGCTTCTAGGAGTTACCTTTCAGGCTATTTCAAAATGGGAAACCGACATGGGCATGCCCGATATCTCAATGGTCGTACCTTTGTCAAACGTATTAGGAGTAACAACCGATACTCTGTTTGGTACGGAAACTGCAGACGTAGATATGGAAATTGAGGATTTCATCGTTGGAATCGAGCACAAAATATGTAACGGACCGGATGACGGGGAACTTGAATATTATCTCGGGTGTGTTGAAGAAGTGAGCGAAAAGTTGAAAGAGTATCCTTCAAACTATCGACTTCTTTCATATTCCCTGGGGGTGCTTTATTCAGCCATCGATGAACTTGGATCGGCCGGGCGCAATGATGAGGCGAAACCTCTAATGTCCGAATTTATCCGCAGGGGCAATATTGTACTTTCTCACTGTACGGATGCTGACACGTTGAACATTACAAATCACTGGTTTGTATACTTCTATATCCATATCGGTGAAAACGATAAAGCAGAGGAACACGCCGGTCGTATTTCGCGTAATTTCATTTATTCTAACAGTCGCAGTATGCTTGCTTACGTAAAAGGGAGAAAAGGCGATAGTGAAGAAGCTATGAAACTTAGAGGGGAAGTAATACTCTCTGCATTAATGTTACTCACACACGAATTGGGTACTATCGGTAATCAATATGCACGTATGGACAAACTCGAAGAAGCATATCAGTGCTATGCTCTATTTCCTGACATCTATGATCTCATTATTAAGGATCGGGAAGATGATATTCCGTTTTATCGTGATCAGTCCTACGATAGACTTGCCATTACCTGCATGAAGCTTGGTAGATATGACGAGGCTATTGAGCAACTTGAGAGGTATCTTCGTCACGAAAAAAAGGTAGCTGAAACGTACAACATAATAACCGAGTCAAAGATCCCCTATTTCTTTGGAGGGAATCTTAAATTCAGCCATGATCACTATACCACCCGAGGTGAAATTAGCGAGACTATAGAGTTGGAGATCTTTAACCCCATCCGTGATACTGACAGATTTCGTACACTTGCAAAAGAAGTATCGGAATTTGAAGAGAAGTATCGGATTTGATTTATAAACTTTAATAGTGCGGGTGGCTTGACTGTTAGTATCGTAGAGTATATTGGGGGAAATTAGTAACCTTTTGATTTTGCTGTATTGAAAACCATATCACAAACAGCCTCATTATTCGATGGGGCTGTTTGTGATATGATGACATGATATGAGGGAGGAATAATATTATGCTAAAAAGTTGAGCTTATCACCTGCATTTTGATTATTGAGCTAATATGAAAAATTTTCAAGGTCTATTAACTTGAACGTAGGGTATTGAAAGTCTCTGTAAAACTGTCGATACTCTTTGTCAAATTTTTCAATAAATTCATAATTATCACTATGTATGTCTTTATTGATGATTGGGCTTGTATATATCCAACCCAGAGCATTTAAAAATGGATCATGTGAAGAATCATAATAAAAATTCCTGACGATTATTTGATATCTTTTCATCGACTTCCTCCTTTCTGCAAAAAATCAAGGCTTCCTCCCTGCATGATCTCACTGTACCACAAAAGAATATATAACTTCTACCGCAAATACGCATTTTATTGATTTTACCTACACTGACCTAAACATAATTCTTGTATAATCTACTCGTTTGTGCTATAATCAATAAGTGACAACGTTAGCTTTATTAGGAGTAACCCTTAATGAAAATCAAACCCATTTGGCGTGTGGTTCTTTTTACGCTGATAATCATACTGCTTTTAGGGCTTCTCGGAGAACTGTTTCGCCCGTTGTGGTATTACCGAACATTTGATTCATTTTACGATCAACCCAAAAATACCATTGAAACGATCTTTCTCGGCGCCAGCATCGTTTCCGCAGGTATAATTCCGACAGAATTATATAACGAATACGGAATCTGTGCTTTTAATTTTGCAACAGCAAAACAACCTATATTAGAGTCATATTATTGGCTTGAAGAAACGTACCGTCTGCATCCCGAGACACTGAAAACCATAATGCTGGACGTTTCATCCTTACGTGCCTTTGATGAGATCAAACTTGGTTTAACCATTGATAAAATGAAGTTTTCTTCAGTCAAACTCAGGGCAGTCTGGGACTATACCGAGCATGATATTACAGCTACTTTTGACGCACTCGTTCCTTTAATAGCACATCACAGCCTTTGGACCGATACAACTTTGGAGGATTTTCGCAGGTACGAACTTGACGGCAACGAGGGTATGAGAGGATATTATTACGAAGACAAAACGATAACTGACAGCAATGATTTTGATAAGATCACCGTTCGCAAGACCACTTTAAAAAAAGATGCAAAACCCGCAAAGCTCAACGAGCGTTCCCTTGAATATTTTTCTAAGATGATTGAGTTTTGTAATGAAAAGGAAATTGAACTCGTCCTGTTTAAAACCCCCGCCTACGGTTGGACGTCAGCACTACATAATGCTGTAAATGAACTTGCTGAAGAACATTCTCTGATTTTTTTAGATTATAATTTTGCTCCTCTTTGTGAAGAAATACAGTACATTTATCCTTATGATCATCAAGATGCGACTCATCTGAATTTTTACGGAGCACAAAAGCTGACAACCCACATCGGAAAGTTTTTAACAGAGTATTGCGGAGCAACCGATGTTCGCGGCAAAGAAGGTTTTGAACATATGGAAGATGAGGCAAGTGAATTTGCACTTCGTGCTACGCAGGTTGCCCGCCTCCATGAAACATCTGACATAGCGGAATACATCAGCTGTGCAATAGAGAAGGATAACACTGTCTTTCTTTCCGTGCGAGGGGATGTCACCCCATTCTTGAGTGATGATCTGCGCGGTATGTTAAGGCAGTTAGGACTTGAACAACTGGCACAAATCGATTCTGACGATACATATGTTGGGGTTCTGAATTCAAACGGGACTGTTTCTGAAAAACTCTCAAAAAGCGGAGAGCCTATAGCCGAACTTACAGGTGAATTGGAGGATAAAACAAGATTTTACCTTTCGGGTGGCGAGAATTCGAGTTGTAAACTTGACTACGATGAACAGCCGGAGAATAAAGAAGGAATCAACATTGTGGTCTACAGCAACGAACTTGGGTGTACTGTGGATACAGAGGTGTTCGACACAGCCAAGACAGCGGAGCGCTTTACCTACAATCTAACGATTTCCGAACAGTATTTTAGTGACCCTCAGGCAAACTACCCCGAGGGAAGTATTTTGGAAAACATCCGCCGGTATCTGTCTGCCGTAAAGCACGCATCCGGAAAGTGAAGATTATAATTCTATAGTGTATAAAACCGAGGCAATATTGTCTCGGTTTTACTTTCACTTTAAATTGTTTACAAATTAACTATTGAAAAAATTCTCAAATTTTCCTATAATTTTACTGTAGAGTAAATTATCCGTTGGTAACGGGGAAGGAGACTTGTATGAATCTTAGTGTTAACGCTCATGTAACGAACGATAAGCGCGATGAGGAAGTTTTATTGCCTGCGCAGAACCCCATATCTGTTATCGGTGAAATATCCCGTATGATGAATAACAGACTCCTTTTGGGCGAGGATAAAAACTCGCTGCTTCAGAAAACCTCGAGGCTTTTGATGCTTGAACTTGCAAAAAAAGATGGAGTTACACAGCTTGAACTTGTTAAAGCAACTCATCTGAAAGCACCGACTATCAGCGTAACTCTGCAAAAACTCGAAAAAGACGGATTTGTAGAGCGTAGAACCGACAGCTATGACCTCAGATCAATGAGAGTGTTCCTTTCTGAAAAGGGGAAAAATTATAATCAGTATATTGTGAAAAAAGTGCGACGGGAGGAAAATTTAATTCTCGATTGCCTAACCGAGGCAGAATCTCGCCAACTAATGAAACTTTTACTGAAACTCAAGGAAAATATTCTTGAAGATAGTGAAAAAAATAAGTATTAAAATTAAAATTTCTATTGAATTTTTGTCGTTATTGTTTTACAATATAAGTAATAACTTTTTCACGAAAGATTGCAGTATTTCACCTGCATCGAGGACTACTTTATGACTTTATTTATTCTTGCCGGCGGTATGGGCTCCCGCTACGGAGGACTTAAGCAGATCGACCCTTTTACCAAACACGGTGAATTTATTATCGACTTCTCAATTTATGATGCTATTCAGGCAGGCTTTGACAGAGTCGTGTTCCTTATCAAGGAAGAGAACTACGAGATCTTCAGAGAAACTGTCGGTAAGCGTATTGAAGGAAAGATCAAGGTTGAGTATGCGTTCCAGTCTCTTGATAAGCTCGTAGCACCCGAGTACATTCCTGCTGACCGCGTAAAGCCTTGGGGTACAACACACGCTGTGCTTTGCGGCGCTGAGCTTCTTAACGATTCCTTTGCTGTTATCAACGCTGACGACTTCTACGGCAGAGATGCATATATGAAAGTTGCCGAGTTCCTTAGAAATGCTAAGGCTGAGAATGATTTCTGCATGCTTGGTTACCGTATTGAGAACACGCTTACCGACAACGGTAGCGTCGCTCGCGGTATTTGCCAGATGAAGGACGGCAAGCTTGATACTATCGTTGAGAGAACAAAGATTTTCAAGACTGAGGCATGTGCTCGTTTTGTTGAGGATGACGGAACTTCCGTTGATCTTGAACCCGGTACCGTTGTTTCTATGAACTTCTGGGGCTTCACTCCCTCTGTTCTTAATGGACTTGCAAAGCATTTTGTGGATTTCATTAAGGACACCGACAGAGAACCCCTCAAGAGCGAGGCGCTTCTTCCTAACTTCATCGGCAAGATGATCGTTGACGGTGAGTGTGACGTTACTGTTCTTGAAACAAGTGCTAAGTGGTTCGGCGTAACATACGCGGCAGATAAGCCTGATACTATCGCTCGCATCAATCAGCTTATTGCTGACGGTGAGTATCCCGATGGCCTCTGGAACTGATTAATTCAATTTTTAACTGACAGAACGGAGATTAATATGGCAATTCTTGTTACAGGCGGAGCCGGTTACATCGGTTCTCATACAGTTGTTGAACTTCAGAACGAAGGATATGACGTTGTCGTCGTAGATAACCTTTCCAACTCAAGCGAAAAGAGCCTTGAGCGTGTAGAGCAGATCACCGGCAAGAAGGTTAAGTTCTATAAAGCTGACATTCTTGATCGTGATGCCCTTGAAAATATCATGGAGAATGAAGACATTGATTCTTGCATCCACTTTGCAGGTCTCAAGTCCGTTGGCGAATCCTGCGCTATGCCTTGGGAGTATTATAATAACAATATCAACGGTACTCTCGTCCTTGTTGACGTTATGAGACGCCACGGCGTAAAGAACATCATCTTCTCTTCATCTGCTACCGTTTACGGTAATCCCGCATTCGTTCCGATCACTGAGGAATGTCCCAAGGGTCAGTGCACTAACCCCTATGGTTGGACTAAGTCTATGCTAGAGCAGATCCTCTCTGACATGAATACTGCAGATCCCGAGTGGAACGTGGTTCTTCTCAGGTATTTCAACCCCATCGGCGCTCACAAGAGCGGTACCATTGGTGAGAACCCCACAGGTATTCCTAATAACCTTATGCCTTATATTACTCAGGTTGCTGTAGGCAAGAGGGAAGAGCTTGGCGTATTCGGCGACGATTACGATACTCACGATGGCACCGGCGTTCGTGACTACATCCACGTAGTTGACCTCGCACGTGGTCACGTAAAGGCTCTCAAGAAGATCGAGGATAAGGCTGGTCTCTGCATTTATAACCTCGGCACAGGTAAGGGTTACAGCGTACTTGACATCGTAAAGAATTTCGAGGCTGCAACAGGCGTTGAGATTCCTTATTCAATTAAGCCTCGCCGCCCCGGTGACATTGCTACTTGCTACGCAGATCCTTCTAAGGCTGCTGCTGAGCTTGGTTGGGTAGCTGAGAACGGCATTCTTGAGATGTGTGCTGATTCTTGGAGATGGCAGAAGAATAACCCCAACGGTTACGACGACTAATTAAACTAAAAATTCTCCGATTAGAACGGCTGTTCGAGTCGGAGAATTTCTGTAAATATCTATTTATTTGGAGAATTATATGGTAACAAAGAGTTTTTTTGACTTTCATCCTTGCGGAGTTCCAGTATATGCTTATGAATTAAAGGGAAAGGGAAGTGTAAGCGTAAAAATCATTGATTTCGGTGCAAGACTTCAGTCAATTCTTGTCCCTGATGCCAACGGTGTGGTTCGTGATGTTATCGGTGGATTCGATCGCATTATAGATTATATGGATTCCGGCGAATATCAGGGCGCAACAGTTGGCAGAGTTTGCAACAGACTCAAGAATGCTAAGTATTCTATTGATGGTGTTGAATATTCCACCTATGCAAACGAAGGAAATAACGTTTGTCACGCAGGCAGATTCGGCTGGGACTCTAAGATCTGGACTGTAACTGACATCAACGATTCCGATGAACCTTCAATTACGTTCACTTACAACAGTTTTGACGGTGACGAAGGTTTTCCCGGAAATATGGTGGTAAATACAATTTACACTCTTGTCGAAAATGCCATAAAAATAGAATATAAGGCTACTACAGACAAAAAAACTATTATCAATATGACTAACCACGCATATTTCAATATGAACGGTTATGATAACGGAAACGTTGAAAATCACATTATTCGTATGAATGCTGACAAGTTCAATGAAACTGACGTGGAGCTTATTCCTACAGGTAACTTTACCGATGTTACCGGAACTCCGTTTGATATGCGTAAACCTATTGTTCTTGAAAAAGTTTTATTTGGCGATCACGACAAGATTCGTGAGCTTGGCGGACTTGACACAAACTTCATTATGAATGATTACGATGGTACGATCAGACATCAGGCGGACTTCTACAGTCCCGAAACGAAGATTGGTATGAAGGTTTTTACGAATCAGTCGTCAATTCTTATTTATACCTCAAACAAAATTAAGCCGACTGAACCCGTGATGAAGAACGGTGTTGAACAAATATCCCATTTTGGAGCTTGTTTTGAAGCATCATCCATGCCGGACTCTATAAATCATCCTAATTTTGATGATACAACGCTTAATCCCGGTGAGGTATATAGTAGAACCACAATTTTTGAGTTTACAACCGACGTAGAGCTTCTTAAGGCATAATTGGCTTAGTTAAGTTGAAAATCCGCTTATTTCATTATTGGAATCCTTCCCTCAATTATACAAAATTTGCATTTTGTATAATTGAGTAGAAAGTTTTATCGGTCATAATTTATTTGATCGTTACTCCCTTTTTAATATTTAATTAAATTGACACGGTCAGGTTCGCTTAATCCTGACCGTGTTTTTGTTTGCTATACTTAAGTTTTGTAGCTTCGCCGCCTCTGATGTGCCGTTCTGATTTATTCTTTTCAAGCAAAACTCTTGTTTGGTCGTACATTTGAGGATTTAGTTTCTTTAATTTTTCTGTTACGTCTTTATGTACGGTTGATTTGCTGATTCCGAATTTTGCAGCTGCATCACGAACGGTACATTGAGTTTCAATTAAATACTCTGCTAATAACACGCACCGTTCCGTCGAGCTGAAAAGATGGTTTCTTTTGCTCATGAATCATGCCTCTCAATATCATATTAGGTTAACTAAATATATGATATTGAGAACTTCTTTATTCAAAAGGACGCTTAATGCTTAGAGATTGATTTTCTTATCTCGGTAGTAGTATTCCCTGTCGCGTTCACTTATCTTGCGTAGAATTTTGCAGGGATTGCCAACTGCAACGACATTTTCGGGTATATCCTTAGTAACGACACTGCCTGCACCAATAACGCTGTTGTCTCCTATGGTGATGCCCGGGAGGATTATTACACCAGCTCCAAGCCAGCAGTTTCTTCCTATATGGATAGGCATATTATATTGATACCCTTTTTCCCTGAGTTCAGGCGAAATCGGATGACCTGCAGTAGCAAGAACTACGTTCGGACCAATCATTGTGTGGTCCCCTACGTAAATATCTGTATCGTCCACGGCCGTCAGATTGAAATTGACATAAACAAAATTACCGAAATGCACGTTCTTACCGCCCCAATTTGAGTGTAGCGGAGGTTCGATATAGCATCCTTCCCCGATTTCAGCGAACATTTGTGCGAGTAAATTGTTTCTTCGTTCAAGTTCGGTAGGTCTGGTGCTGTTGAACTCATAAAGCAATTCGAGGCATTTGATCTGTTCACGCATAATTTCATCGTCTGTGGGCAGATAAAGTTCACCGGAATGTATTTTATTAATTTCTTTCATAATTCATATACCTTCAACACTTCTTGTTTGACACTAAAATTAGCGGGAGAAAGCAATATCTATACTTTCTCCCGTTTGTTTTACTTGGTAATTGTTATTTTATTGATAACACCTGCTTTATCAGGGTCAATTCCGCGAACGATCGTCATTTTACAAGCGAGAATCTGGAATACAAGAACGCTTACGAAAGGAGACGTGAGTTCTGAGCCGGTATCGGGGATTATAATTCCCTTTGCGTAATCGGGAACAAGGCTTTCGTCATCTGTTACAAAGAAGATGTCGGCATCTACGTTCTTGAGCTTTTCGCAGATCTCAAGCTGGTCGTTGACAGTAGCTCCTTTGGGCGCGATAACGAATACGGGGTCTCCTGCGTGAAGCTGTGCAATGGGACCGTGGTGGAAATCGGATGTGGGATAACCCTTCATCTTGATCTTGTTGGTCTCAAGCATCTTGAGCGCGCCTTCAAGAGCAATGCAGTAAGAGATACCGCGGCCCAGAAGAACAGCACCCGGCATATTTTGGTACTTCTCAGCTATGTCTCCAAGCTGACCATCAAGGTTTTCGATAAGCTCAGCTACCTTTGCGGGTACGTTAGCGAGATCGGAAAGGAGTTCACTGTTCCCTGCCCACTTTGCGGCAAGAAGAGCGAGGATCATCATCTGAGAAGTGAAGGTTTTTGTGGCTGCGATGCTATATTCGGTACCTGCACCGCAGAACATATGATGCTCGGCCTCTGCAGCCATCGGAGAACTCATTTCGTTAGTTACAGCCACTGTGACAGCTCCATCGGCTTTTGCCTGTCTGAGGACTTCTAAAACGTCCTCAGCTTTACCGGACTGGGATACGCCAATAACGAGATACTTGGAAAGATCTACGTGAGAATTGTATTTTGTGAAAACAGAAGGCGTACCGAGCATGCAAGGCAGACCTGCGACAATACCGAAAAGATACTGAGCGTAGATACAAGCGTGGTCGGAGGTACCTCTGGCTGCGAAATAGATTCCACAGATACCCTTCTCTTTTGCCGCAGCAACGATCTTTTCAGCTACGGCCTCATTGTTTTTTACAACAGTGGAAAGCACCTCAGGCTGCTGTCTTATTTCTTTTTCAAGATTAATCATAGTTAAGCTATTCACTTTCTGGTATTATCTTTATTTAAACAGTAGGAACATCGGATTCAGTAGTTGCGCTTGTTTCCGGGTCATCAATTGGATCGGTGGTGTCATCAACAGACTCTTCTGCATCATCTTCAGTGTAGAAATCGCTGATTCCCTCCGCAATCGCTTTAGCGAAGTTGTTCTGCCACTCATCATCTAACATATGTTCAGCGTCATCTTGGTTAGTGACAAAGCCCATCTCAATGAGGGACGCAGGAACTTGCGTAAACCTGATTACATAGTAGGGGCCGATATTTGTTGACACTTTAAGATCCTCGATGTTCTCACCGAGACTGTTTGTTATAGAGACTGCCGCTTCCTCATCAACGAAAGTTCCTTTTGCCGTACCGTCGTAATAATAAACGATAGCACCATGAACACTGTCGTCATCAAAAGCGTTACAATGTATTGAAACATAGTAATCAATCTTATCGCCGAGGCTGTTGGCGTAAGAGACTCTTTCTTCGGGACGGAACTTATTGTTTCCGTCGTCAATAGCAGTTACGGGGAATTTTTCGCCATCGTGAGTCATAATTACGTCAAAACCGAGAGTCTCGAGGTGTTCTTTCAGTTTGTTGGCTACGGACAAGTTAATGTCTTTTTCAAGCGCATCACCGAGAAATTCAGATCCTGTACCGCCATCCTCAAAACCGTGTCCGGGATCTACACAGATGGTGATTCCGCGCTTAGGCATGGTAACGACCGGATCAGTTTCCGTTTCGGTTTCAGAGCTTTGTTTTTCAGCACGCCCTACACCGAGAGCGGGTAAAAGCCCATCTTTATTAAAACTTGTCGTGGTTGAACAACCGCAAATTGTAAAAGTCAGGACTAAGACAGTAATAATCTGTGTTACTCTGAAAAATAACTTACCCATTACTTTTAATTATCCCCTCTCGGACATCGATTCTTTTATTCGACATTTATTATCTCTTGGCGAGAACGTCGGACTCGTACTTCTTGACTTCAGCTACCCACTTCTCTCTCTGGGGAACGTTCTGCATCTCGCAGTACATATCCCAAACAGCAGAGAACGGAAGTGTCTTGAGCTCTTCAAGGTATGCAAGTCTGGAGGTATAGTCTCCGCTGAGCTCGAACTTTTTGAGAAGTGCTGTGGGCTCAAGCTTTGCAAGAAGAATTGCCTTCTGCATGTTTCTGGCGCCGATTGCCCAACAAGCGATTCTGTTGATACTTGCGTCGAAATAGTCAAGACCGATATGTACCTTGTCGGAGTATCCGCCACGCTCAATTTCGGAAGCGATTGCCTTGGTTTCGTCATCAAGAACTACAACATGGTCACTGTCCCAACGAACAGGACGGGATACGTGAAGGAGGATTCCCTTTACAAACTGGAGAGTTGAACTGAGCTTATCGGAAACAACTTCTGTGGGGTGGAAGTGACCGGTGTCGAGTGTAAGGAGCTTGTCGTGCTTCATTGCACAACCCATACAAAACTCGTTAGAACCGATTGTACAGCTTTCTGCACCGATACCAAACACCTTGCTCTCTACGGAATCGAGATTATATCTGTCATCGGTTTCTACAGCGAAGATCTCTTCGTAAGACTTTGCAAGTGTTGCTCTGTATTCGTCTTTGCAAACAGGTGTATCCTTGAATCCATCAGGTGTCCAGAAGTTGTTGCAAGAAACCATACCTGTCTCTCGTCCAAAGTATTCGGAGATCTTTCTGGAAGCAATACCGTGCTCAACCCAGAAGCGGCGAATGTCTTCGTTCTGATGGCTGAGGGTAAATCCGTCAGCGGAAAGCTCGTGGGAGAAGTATGTAGGGTTAAAGTCAAGACCGTAGCCCTTTTCCTTCGCCCAGTTTACCCAAGTTGCATAGTGCTCGGGGGCGATCTCGTTACGGTCAACCTTTTTGCCCATGTTATCAAGGTAGATCGCGTGAACGCTCATCTTCTTTTTGCCTGGAATAAGACTTGCGGCAAAGTCAAAGTCAGCTTTCAACTCGTCAATTGTACGTGCCTTGCCTGGATAGTTACCGGTGGTCTGAATGCCGCCGGTGAGTACTCCGTCGGGATTTTCGAATCCGACAACGTCATCGCCCTGCCAACACTGAATGGATACAGGAACGTTTGCTGTCTCGCGAATAGCGACATCGGTATCAACGCCGAGTTCAGCGTATATCTCTTTTGCGATTTCATACATTTTAGCTGTGCTCATAATATCTCCAATCTACAAATTAAGTCTTTAGTTATTATTAGTTTTCGCCGATGAGAGTAAGGAATCTGCCGTATGCTTCGTCCCAAGCAGCCTTTGCTGAGGTATCAGGTGTATATTCCTTCATTTCGAAGGAATTTCTGACAGCCTCACGAGCGTCAGAGAGGCCGGAAAGTTCACCTACGGAGATTGCCTGCATTGCGATGTTACCAAGAGCTGTAGCCTCAACAGGACCTGCCACAACAAGTCTGCCGGAAGCATCTGCCGCAAACTGAGAAAGCATTTCTTCCTTAGTACCGCCGCCTACGATGTTGATAACGGGATACTTTCTGCCTGTCATATACTCAAGCTTTTCAGCGGTCCAGCGGTATCTGAGAGAGAGGCTTTCGAAAATGCAACGAACGATCTCGCCTGCGTTTTCGGGAACGTGCTGTCCTGTGGCTTTGCAGTACTCTCTGATTCTTGCGGGCATATCGCCTGCGGGTGAGAACAGAGCGTCGTCAGGGTTGATAATGGACTGGTGGGGCTTGGAAGCCTTAGCCATAGTGGAAAGTTCATCGAATGAGTACTTAATACCTTCCCTTGCCCACTGGCGTCTGGATTCCTGAAGGAGCCAAAGACCCATAATGTTCTTTAGAACACGGATAGTTCCAAACACACCGCCCTCGTTGGTGAAGTCATACTTGAGGGAATCTTCGGTGATAACCGGTTCGGGGCTTTCGATACCCATAAGAGACCAAGTTCCACTGGATATGTAAAGGAAGTCCTGATCCTTCGCGGGAACTGAGAGAACAGCACTTGCCGTATCGTGAGAAGCAACCTTTACAACAGTAGCACCGGTCTTGCCTGTTTCGCCGTCAACGAACGGCATAAGCTTTCCGAGCTTTGTTCCGGGAGCGACAATATCGCAGAAGAGTGAGGGATTGATACCGCACTTTTTAAGAAGGTCGGTGGCAAGTGTTCTCTTCTTAGCGTCGAGAAGCGCACCTGTGGACATGATAGTGTACTCGCTGAGCTTTTCGCCTGTAAGGAAGTATCCGAGAAGGTCAGGCATATTGAGCAGTTTGTCAGCGTTTTCTACGAGCCAAGGACGGTTCTTGAGGTCTGCTACCATCTGGTAGATGGTGTTGAAATTCATTGACTGAATACCTGTGATGCCGTAAAGCTCGCTCCAGGGGAGAATGTTTTCAAACATGTAAGCGGGAATAGTATCGGTTCTTGTATCGCGATAATGATAAGGATTTGAAAGAAGGGATCCGGTCTTATCGAGATATCCGTAGTCTACACCCCATGTGTCAATGCCTACGGTGTCAACGCCGCCTTCATTGTGCGCGCAGTTGAGGATAGCAGTTTTGATCTCGTGGAAAAGTCTGTAAGTGTCCCATGTAAAACCACCGGGAGTCATTACGGGATCGTTAGAAAAACGGTGAACCTCTTTGAGGGTGATCTTTTTTCCGTCGTAGCCGCCGAGGATTCCGCGACCGCTGGAAGCACCGAGGTCGATTGCCAACAATTTCTTAGAAGACATATTGTAAATACCTTTCTCAAATAGAGTATTTATAAATTTCAATTAAATGGAAACGAGTATATCTCAAAATATTATAGCATGTTTTGCGACTTTTTTCAATGGGAACTCTGCAATTTCTGCAAAGTTATACCATTTATCATTTGAGCTCGACTACAGTTACGCCGTAATCGCCCTCGCCGTACTGCCCTGCTCTGAAAGATTTTACCCTTTTATCGCTCTTCAGAAACTTCCACACAGCAGTCCTGAGTGCACCTGTTCCCTTTCCGTGAATGATCGTTACACTCTTGATTCCCGCAACGTTTGCTTCATCGAGATACTTGTCCACGACAAAACAACCGTCGTCTCCCATCATTCCGCGAATATCGCACTCGGGCTTAAAGTTTTTAGATACTGTTGCTCTGTAGGAGGATTTGGGATCCTGTTTTTTACTCTGCCCTGCATTTTCGACCAGCTTGAGATCTTTGACATTAGCACGAGTCTTAGCCGCACCCATACGCACGCTGACGTTTCCGTTTTTGTCGGGATCTTCGAGAAGCACACCCGCAACGCCGATGTTGCGATGGATAACATTGTCGCCTTTTTTAAGTGCGCGAGGAAGGACATATCCGTCATCCTCAGCTTTAAGTACGGGGTTGAGGGTGTCGTCGTAATCTCGTACTTTCTTGCGAATGTCTTTCTTGGCAGAAGCAAGTCTTTCGGGCAAGTATTCGGACTCTCGGAGCTTTCTGACTTCGTCAAGCTCGGCTAAAACGTACTCACTGGTCGCCTTTGCACCGTCAAGAAGCTGTTGCGCTTTGTCACGCATACGCTTGCTGTCGGCTTCGGCGGAACTGAGTCTCTCTTTAAGCTCTGCCTCACCCTGTTTCTTGAATTCTTCAAATTCAGCCTTGATCTCTTCAAGTTTACGTTTTTCGTTTTCGAGCTCGCTTCGGGTGCTTTCGAGCTTTTGGATCACGTCTTCAAAGGTTCTTGAGTTTTCACCTATGAAAGAGTGCGCACGCTCCACAATATGAGCGGGTAGACCGAGCTTTTCGGAAATAGCAAATGCATTTGATTTACCGGGAGTACCGATGATCAGTCTGTAGGTGGGTCTGAGAGTTGAAACGTCGAATTCGCAGGAGGCGTTCATGACCTCAGGGGTCTCTATGGCATAGGCTTTAAGCTCTGCATAGTGAGTAGTAGCTACGCACAAGGCACCGCTGATGCGAATTTCCTCGAGGATCGAAGTGGCAAGAGCCGCACCTTCCACAGGGTCGGTTCCCGAGCCTAATTCGTCAAACAGAACGAGAGAATTTTCAGTTACCTCATCAAGCACTCCGACAATCCTCTTCATGTGAGACGAGAATGTGGATAAAGACTGTTCGATACTCTGCTCGTCGCCGATTTCTGCAAATACATCATCAAAAACGCAGATTTTTGAGTCCTCATCTGCCGGAATGTGAAGACCCGACTGAGCCATCGCTGACAGAAGTCCTGTGGTTTTCAGTGTTACAGTCTTACCACCCGTGTTGGGACCCGTAATTACCAGGAGACGGTAATCTTCTCCCAGAACAACGTTTATCGGAACTACGGTTTTGGGATCAAGCAGAGGATGTCTTGCGTTTTTCAGAACCACGCCACGCTTTCCGGTCACGGTTGGAGGTGTAGCCTTCATGATGATGGAAAGTTCAGCCCCTGCGAATATGCAGTCAAGTTCTACAATATTTCTGTAGTTGTTTTTCAGAGCTTCTGCGTAGTCTCCAACTTCAGCAGAAAGCTCATAAAGGATCCTCTCGATCTCGTGGGTCTCTCTTGCCTCAAGGGTTCGGAGCTCATTGTTTGCTTCCACCACAGCCATAGGCTCGATAAAGAGAGTTGAACCGGACTGGGACGTATCGTGAATAAGACCCTTCACTTCCCCACGGTACTCGCTCTTGACGGGGATAACGAAACGGCCTCCGCGGGTGGTGACGATATTTTCCTGAAGATACTTTGAGTCACCTGAAACGTACTTCTGAAGCATGTCCCTGATTTTCGTGTGGGTGCGACGTATGTTTCTTCTGATATCGGCCAGCTCTGAACTTGCGGTATCTGCCATAGTATCTTCGGAAATGATAGCGTTTGTTATTTTTTCCTCAAGATAACGGTTTGGAATAAGTCTGTCGAAAATTTCAGCAAGATTTGGGCATTTTTCAGCGTCAGTTGCCAGGTAACCGCCGAGATTCCTTGCACATTTAAATACAGCGGCACAACGGAGAAGATCTCGCATTGAGAGGGATGCACCTTTAGATGCTCTTTCTGCGGGAGAGATGATATCAGTCACACCGTAAAAAGAGGGTTGTCCTCTGTTATTTGATACTGACTTAGCTTGTGTTGTCAGATTTTGTCTTTTTATGATCTTATCAATGTCGGTAAGAGGCGATAAGGCCATGGAGGCTTCGCGACCGCCTTCAGTCTGAGCCAAAGAAGCAAGTTTTTCGCGAATCTTATCGAATTCTAAGATGCTGAGGGATTTATTATTCATAGTTTATACCGTACATTTTGATTTTTTTGTAATATTTAAGAGAGTTGAAATTATGCTCAAGGTGGGATATGAGATACGTTTCTGCAAAACCTGACAAAATTTCAAGCTCCTTTTCCGGAAGTGAGAACGACAAAAACTTTGTGACGGGAGCGGTAGCAATAAACCTGAGTGCTGCAAGGGTTGATTGCGTAATGGTGTAGTTGATTTCTGCCGTACCGTCGGGGTCAAGAGTGTCCTTCTTTAAAACGGAAATACAGGAGGGACATTTGACACAGCCGTTCATTATGTCGAATACAAGTGTTTCACCAAGGAGAGGTTTGCCGCATACCCCGCATTCGTCAAGCATTGGCGAAAAACCCGCACCTACTGCCGCGCGGAACTCAAATGCGGCACGGATCTGCTCCATATTGAGAGATTTCTTATTTGCGAGAGCAAACAAAGTGTTGAGCATAAGCCTTAACAGCTCGGGGTCTCCGACGCCTTCAAGGGCAAGTTCGTTAGCAATATCGCAGAAGTAAGTTGCTAACGCCAATTTTTCCACGTCGTAACGGATGTTGAAAAAACACTCTTCCATATCGCTGTCGGATATGTAGAAGTATTTTTTCGATTTTCTCAAAACGAAATTACTGTAAGAAAACAGTTGAGCGGAGGTCATATGTCGGCTTTTTAAGCTTGATACGCCCTTCCCCGAAATGAGTATCTTTCCGTGTTCGGGAGTGAGGATGGTCAAAAGCTTGTCCGCTTCTTTAAGCTGCACCTCGTGTATAACGAGTCCCATTGTTTTAAGCTCTTCCATTTATCCCCCTCCCCTCTCGGAAATGATTATTATTTAGTCAAGATCCTTGGGATTGTATCCGAAGGAATTAAGTACAAAGTCGCTTTCGCGCCACTTTTCTTTTACCTTTACCCAAAGGTTGATGTATACCTTGATGCCGAAAAAAGCTTCAAGGTCTTCTCTGGCAAAGGTTGCGATCTTTTTGAGAGTTTCACCGTTCTTACCGATGATAATACCCTTATGAGACGCTTTCTCACAGAAGATCTCCGCACGGATATTCAGAAGCTTTGAAGTTTCCTTGAATTCTTCGATGACGATAGCGGTACCGTGAGGAACCTCGTCGTTAAGAACGCGGAGAAGCTTTTCTCTGATGATCTCAGAGGCGATCTGCCTTTCGGGCTGATCGGTAACCATATCGTCTTCGAACATCCAATCGCCTTCGTAAAGGAACTTCTCAACCTCGTCGAGAACGATCTCGACATTTTTGCCGTTGATAGCCGCTGTAGGAACAACAGCATCAAAATCGTGAAGTTCAGCGTAATTGGCAATGGTTTCAGCAAGCTTTTCTTTGTTGATCATGTCGATTTTGTTAAGAACGAGTACGCAAGGAAGATCTGCTGCCTTTATCTGCTCAATCAGATTCTTTTCAACGCTTCCGGCGGGATGAGCCGCATCTGCAATAAGGATAGCCGCGTCTGCGCTTCTTACAGTACTTTTTACTGACTTCATCATGTAGTCGCCGAGACGGTTTTTCGCCTGATGAACACCGGGGGTGTCAAGGAATACAAACTGATTTTCGCCTTTTGTTAAAATTCCGGCGATTCTGTTACGCGTGGTCTGAGGTTTAGGAGAAACGATAGAAACCTTTTCGCCCAGTAAGCTGTTCATAAGGGTGGATTTGCCTACGTTAGGTCTTCCGACGATTGAGATATATCCTGTTTTAGTCATTATTTTCACCTGTTAATATTTATTTTGTGTTTCTGTAAATTTTTATATAGTCCATGATCTTATCCTGAAGAACGAACATTTCCGCTTCGTCTTCGTCACCTGTCTCGTGGTCGTAACCAAGAAGATGGAGCACGGAATGTACCGTCAAGAAGGCAATCTCGCGCTTGAGAGAGTGTCCGAACTGCTCGGCTTGTTCTGCTGCACGTTCGAGGGAAAGAACGATGTCCCCGAGTTCCGCCGGCATGTCGTCGATGGGTTCCTCCCCGTTTTTGAAATCATACATGGGGAAAGAGAGCACGTCTGTGGCACTGTCTTTATTTCTGTGTTCTGCATTTAGCTTTTTGATTCCTTCGTTGTCGATAAAAGTGACCGAAACTTCTGCATTGTAAGGGAACTTTTGATATTTCAGCGCACCCTTAACGGCTCGAGCCACGGTTCTCTTGATTTTGAAGTTTGATTTGAAAGTTTCCGACTCATCGGAATAATAAATTTTGATCTTCATTTTATCTATCACACGTCTTTCATAGCTGTCTGTCTGAATGTTTTTGTTCCTTTGGATGTTTCGGCTTTCTTTGTTGCCCTTTCACGATCGTATTTGTCGTACGCAACGATGATCTTTTGAACGAGCTTGTGACGTACTACGTCCCTTTCGGAAAATTCGTGAATGCTGATGTCCTCTATTCCCTTGAGAATCCGAACAGCCGCTGCAAGTCCGCTTTTTTGTCCGAACGGAAGGTCTGTTTGGGTGAGGTCACCGGTGACAACGATCTTTGAGCCGTTTCCCAGTCGCGTGAGGAACATTTTCATCTGTTCGGGAGTAGTGTTCTGGGCTTCGTCAAGAATTATAAAGGAGTCATCGAGTGTACGTCCTCTCATATAAGCAAGAGGTGCGATCTCAATGGTCATCTTCTCAAGAAGCCGTGAAACGTTTTCTGCTCCCATCGTGTCGTAAAGTGAGTCGTAAAGGGGGCGGAGATAGGGGTCTATCTTACTCTGCAGGTCTCCGGGGAGAAATCCGAGTCGTTCGCCTGCCTCTACCGCAGGACGGGTCAGAATGATTCGTGAAACTTCGTGGGCTCTCAGAGCCTTCACAGCCATCATTACCGCGAGATAAGTCTTTCCCGTTCCTGCAGGTCCAACACCGAGGACGATGGTGTTTTTCTTTATTGACTCGATGTATTTTCTTTGTCCTACGGTCTTCGCCTTGATGGGCTTTCCTTTAGCGGTCACGAAAAGGCAATCATCGTCATAGTTTGTTAACTCTTCGGTTCTGCCGTCGCTGACCATCCCAATAATGTAGTTCACGCTTTGTTCCGTCAGTTCTTCGCCGAGAGAGGCGATCTTTTTCAGATATTTAAGGGTTTCTGCTGCACGATTAACGTCGTCACTACCGCCTTCGACAACTATACAATCGCCCGATACGGCAGGGTCCTGTCTGTTGTAAATTCGGACGTTGAAGGCTGACTCTATCATTGATGAATTAGAGTCAAAATTTCCGAAAATTCGTCTTGTTGTTTCAGTATCGTTTACCACGATGGTTTTCTGTGCCATTTCTTTCTCCGTTGTCCGTTAAATCCGGATTGTTTAAATTTCTATCGTTGGGCATCGGGCGAGCCTTCGGTGGTGAATTCAATGGTGTGTCCGATGTCTGTAAGGCAGACCAAGTCTGCTTTTATTATAAAAGCGCTGTCAGTTACGTCTTTGGTATATTTAGCGGAAACAAGTTCACAATCTAAAAGAATTTCATCGAGTCTTTCTCTTAACTCAGCAAAACCTGCGGAAACACTTTCACTTTTGCTTTGGTTAGTCTGCTCGTGTGTGTATTCCAGGTATTTAGTTGACTCGAACCAAATCGGAAGTTTTATAATACCTAAAAGTGTTATTTGTTCCCTACTCTCTATTTTATCATAAACTGTATACTCAATTCCACCCTTTAACGAAAGATTTATATATTTTTTGAAGATTTTTATTCGGTTTTCGGTGCTGCTTCTGCCTGTATATACTTTTTGATTCGTTTCAAATGGAATTTCAACGGAAACTTTACGTGAAACGTATCCCAAAACAGTACCAGTTGCATATTCGTAACGCACCTTGTCAGGTCTTACAGGGACTATCCCCGAGATAAGAAGTTCTCCTTTTTTAACGACGTTTCCTTTTTTTACAGCACTTTTTCCGGAGGTAACTTCAGTAGAATATATCTGGGCGTCTTCCTTTGCTACGATATTGGCAAATGTTCCGTCGGGCGCAGCAAAACTCTCTCCGTGTCTTGCTTCTCTGATTTCTACGTTTGCTACCGTGCCTCGCATATTAACTGAGATCCACGAAATGTCTTCTCTTTCCGCAAGAATGTTTCCGTGTAGTTTGTCAAAATTTATATTCGGAATATAGTCTCCTACTCCACATCCGAATTCGTCAAGAATGGATATAACTGCTTCGTCTGAAAGCGAATCGTTTCCGTAAACGTTGATATTCCAAACGATTTTGGATGAGTAAAATGTTAATACTGCAAACAATAAAAATCCTAAAATAAAACCGGGTCTGCCTGCCAAAAACTTTAGAAAAACGGGAAACCCAATTATTTCAGAAACGGAAAAACTTAACCCTTCTGCGGTAAATACTTCAATTAATTTTTTTCGTGATTCCCTGGTAATAACAAACTCCATATCCTGAGAGGAATTGATTCTGGAGGAAACACAAGACAAGCCGAAGTTATACATTAAATTTGCTGCTTTGGTCAGGTCTTTTTTTGCGACTGTAACTTTGTATTTCCCATTAAAAAATAAGAATATTTTTTTGATCATATCTACCTCAACAAAGTCTGATTCCTGCGATGTTTCCTGATATACATACACTGTCCGCCGCAAAATCATGCATAAGCATTCCCTCTCCGCATATTTCGAGAAAGAACTCGCCTGCATCAAAAATTATCAGTTCCGTAGAATATTCTGAGATCTTCAGACAACCGGAAACGTATACTTCTTTGTTGCCCTTTAACTCTACTATCGGTATTTTTTGTGAGCAATCTAACGGAAACTCGCAAAAATCCGCTAATTTCGTAACGATCGAGCTAATCATTTTACGTTTATGTGGCAAGAAAAATCACCCGCAATCATATCAATTTACTGTTTGTTCGGTAAACAATTCTATGTAATGAAAGGGGAGGAAATTCTTGCTGGCTGAAGGACTGAAGAAAAAGAAAAGCAGACGGGGCTTTGGACTGTTGCCGTTGATTATCGGCGTTTTGCTTTTTGCATTTTTGATATTATATTCGGAGAAAATGTCGGAAATCGTCTATGACTCTTTTGTGTCAACGGGAACAAAAGTTCTTCCGGTTTTATTTCCGTTTATGATTTGTTCTAAGTTTTTAGTTAATTCAGGAGCGATCAAATATCTTGAGAATTCCATCGGCCGTATGCTTTCCGGACTTCTTGGTCTTCCGAAGGAAGCAACGAGTGGAATAATACTCGGTTCAATAAGTAGTTTTCCTATCGGAGCCATGACAGTATTATCTCAGTATGAAGCCGGTAATCTTAGCTCAAAAGAAGCTGAAAGAGCGGTATTTCTGGCTCATAATACCGGTCCGTCGTTTCCGGTTGGAATTGTGGGAATTAAATATTGGAACAGCGGTTTGTTTGGGGTATTGATTTATTTTGCTCAGATATTATCGGGATTTATAATCGGTTTGACTCTGAGACCTCATCATATAAAAAATCTGAAAAATAAATCTAAGCTAAGTTTAGCAGGAGAAAATAAGAATATAAGCGCTTCTTTAACAGAGGCGATAAGCTCTTCGTCCCTAACAGCAGTAAGTGTTGTAGGATTTATCGTATTCTGGGAGAGTATGATCGGACTTATTTGTATGACGGTCGGACATGATTTGGAGTTAGTCAAATGCATACTTTCCTCATTTTTGGAGTTTTCTACAGGCGCATTAAACGCATCAAGTTTGGGAGGTGTAAAAGGAGCGGCTTTTTGCGGCTTTTCGATTGGTTTCAGCGGAGTTTCTGCTTTAATGCAGGTTTCACTTTTAGCTTTTAATTTGAAACTCAGTGTTAAAAAGTTGATATTACTTAAATTTTTCCAAGGTATTTTAACCGCAGTTTTTGTAATAATAGCTTATCTGTGCTTATTCGGGTAAATATTAATATAAATTTAGCTGTCAAATCTTGATTTATTTCAGCAAATATTATATAATAATCTTGTATGTGTCAATTTAATGTGTCCATCACGCGATTTTTGAATTTTATGATCGGAGAGTTCCGTTGTGATTAAAATTAAAGTAAAAAATAAGGACAATATCGAGGTTTTCTGCAAGTTCTGTGAACGTGCTGTTCCCCTCTCTGCCGAGGGAAAGCTTGTGTGCGAAAAATACGGTGTTGTTTCTGAGGATCACCATTGCAGAAAATTCGTGTATGATCCGCTAAAGCGTTCTCCTCGTCTTTCTGTAGTCCGAAACGAAGATTTTGATTTTTCCGATATGCTGTAAGGCTTTGAACATAACAGAATCTAAGATCACATTTATATATTTAAATATTTGCAAACCAAACATCAAACTATTTCACGGAGGATATTACCTTGATTATTGCACTTGAAGAAGCAAAACATAAACTGAATGATTTCCGCGCTAATATAGATGAACTGGGCTCAGCTCTCAGGATTGAATCTCTCCGCGAAGAAGCGGCTAACATGGAAGCTACCACTCTTGCTCCCGATTTTTGGAACGATCAGGAGAACTCCGGTAAGGTCCTCAGACAGCTTAAGCAGTTGAAGGATAAGATCGAAGCTTACGATAAGCTTGTTGAGAAGCTCGAAGACACTATTACCCTTGCTGAGCTTGCTATCGAAGAAAATGATGAGGGGCTGACTGACGAGATTCTCGCTGACGTTGTTGCAATTGAAGCAGAAGAAGAGCGTCAGAGGATCGAGATTCTTCTCTCCGGTGAATACGACAGAAACAATGCAATTATCAGTTTCCACCCCGGTGCAGGCGGTACAGAGGCTCAGGACTGGGCGCAGATGCTTTACCGTATGTACACCCGTTGGGGCGAAAAGCACGGCTTTAACGTTAAACTTATCGACTGGCTTGACGGCGAAGAAGCGGGAATCAAGTCCGCAACCATTACTATCGAAGGCACCAACGCTTACGGTTATCTTAAGAGCGAAAACGGTGTTCACAGACTTGTAAGAGTGTCTCCCTTCGATTCTTCCGGACGTCGCCATACTTCCTTTGCTTCAGTAGAGGTTATGCCTGAGTTCGAGGACGACAACACCATCGAGATCAGAGACGAGGATCTGGAGATCACAGCTCACCGTTCCAGCGGTGCAGGCGGACAGCACGTTAACAAGACGGACTCCGCTATCCGTATCACTCACCTTCCTACGGGTATCGTTGTAGGCTGCCAGACAGAGCGTAGTCAGCTCCAGAACAAGGAAACTGCGATGAAGATGCTCAAGTCCAAGCTTATGGAGATCAAGCAGAGAGAAAAGCTTGAGAAGATCGAGGACATCAAGGGTGTCAAGACCAACATCGAGTGGGGTGCACAGATCCGTTCCTACGTTTTCATGCCCTACACCCTTGCAAAAGATACTCGTACAGGCTATGAAGACGGTAACATTCAGGCGGTTATGGACGGCGAGATCGACGGATTCATTAACGCATACCTTAAGGCTAACGCTGCTAACTGATTCATCAAAAATCTCGCAACGGGCACTTCCCTTTGCGAGATTTTCCTTATGATCAATCTAAACACGGAGATTACTATGAAAAAAGAAGCAAGTCGCCAGATCGACTCGGTGATTTTTGAGGGAATGACCTCAATCAACGCTGTTTTAAAAGGTAACGGTAACGAGCCGTCACGAAAAATCATAAGAGTTCTGTTTGACGAAAAAAAGAAACGCTCAAAAAGACGCGAATTTGAATTTTTGCAGAGATCATCTGTTGAATACGGCTTTGAACTCGTAACTTGCAGCGGCGGGACGATTGACGAAATAGCAATCGGAAATACTCATGGGGGTATTATCGCGGAATGTGAAGAACGAGTAATACCCGAGCTGAATGATAGTTCAAATATAACACCGAATGGATTTTACGTTATGCTTGAGGGCATTGAGGATCCGTACAACTTTGGTTACGCTCTGAGAACGCTGTACGCCGCAGGATCTGATGGCATTATACTTCCCCCTCGCAACTGGTTAAGCGCTGCTGGAGTGGTTTGTAGAGCCTCTGCAGGGGCTTCGGAGATGCTTCCCTCTTTTATTGCCGACCCTTTGGATGCTTGTAAATATTTAAAAAACTTGGGTTACAAAGTCGTATGTGCCGGTATCAGAGATTCCGTTTCAGTATTTGATGCTGATATGAAGAAGCCTATTCTACTCATTGTAGGTGGCGAAAAAAGAGGAGTATCATCAGCTCTTGCAGAAATGTGTGAGCTGACTGTTAGACTTGACTACGGACGTGAGTTCAAGGGCTCCCTTTCTGCGGCTTCTGCGGCATCTGTACTTGCTTATGAAGTGTTCAGGCAGAATAGAAAGTAATATTGCTACATAAAGAAAACAGACCTTTCTTCAAGGTCTGTTTTTGTGTTGGTGCCTTAAAAGGCGTGAAAACAACCCCCAGTTTTACTGGGGGCAATAAAAAACTTAAGTAAAAGTATTAAAACCTCCATGGTATAATGTAAATGGTTTGGCGACCGCATTACAAAAAACCAAGGAGGAATTAATCAT
>JAZULS010000039.1:0-2055 GCA_045603205.1 Eubacteriales bacterium
AGGTGGATAACTGCTATAACGGCAATCGCTATACCATGCGATTCGAGCGCGGTAAGACTACACGCCCCTTTGAGTGCATCGGAGATGCAGAGGGCAGACACGGCCTCTTCGTTCGCTTCAAGCCCGATCCCGAGATATTCACCGACACCACAGAGTTCGACGTGACGATGCTTCTTACACGTCTCCGTGAGCAGGCGTTCCTTAATGCGGGCATACGCATCATCATTAAGGATCACCGTACTCCCGTAGAGGTGGATACAGATGCTCTCGATCCCGATATCTCCCGTATGCTTGCCGCCGCTGAAGCTGAAGGTGCTGAGCGTGACGATGACGAGGAGACCTTCGACGTTAAGACCGACGAGGAAAAGGAAGTCGAGAAGATGGCGTCAGCCGAGGGCGCTGAGTATATCGAGGACGGCTTTAAGGTCTACGACCTTATGTACGAGGGCGGTATAAAGAGCTTCGTTACCCACCTTAACCACGCAAAGCACGCGGGACTTATCCATCCCGAGGTCATATATATGAAGTCTCAGAAGGGCGATATCACCGCCGAGATAGCTATGCAGTACAACGACAGCTACAATGAGACTATCGTAACCTTTGCAAACAATATGTCGACCATCGACGGCGGTACTCACGAGACCGGCTTCAAGACCGCCATCACCAAGGTACTGAACGAGTACGCCAGAAAGTCCGGCGCGCTGAAGGATTCCGACAAGAATCTCACCGGTGAGGACGCCCGTGAGGGTCTCTGCGCCGTAGTCTCCGTAAAGCTCCCCGGTGCTCAGTTCGAAAGCCAGACTAAGGCGAAGCCCGGTAACTCCGAGGTGCGTACCATCGTTGACAACATCGTTTCCGAAAAGCTTGCTGAGTATTATGAGGAAAATCCCTCTGTAGTCAAGGCGATAATCGAAAAGTCTCTCGCCGCATCCCGCGCAAGAGAGGCGGCTCGCCGTGCCCGTGAGCTGACGAGAAGAAAGGGCTTCCTTGAGGGCTCGTCCCTCCCCGGAAAGCTTGCGGACTGCAACGACAGACGCGCCGAGTTTACCGAAGTCTACCTGGTAGAGGGAGACTCCGCGGGAGGCTCTGCAAAGAGCGGCCGCGACAGCCGTTATCAGGCGATCCTTCCTCTGAGAGGTAAGGTTCTTAACGTAGAAAAGAGTCGCCTTGACAAGGTTTACTCCAACCAGTCCCTCATTCCGATCATTCAGGCTCTTGGATGCGGAATCGGTGAGGATTTCGACATTGAAAAGCTCCGCTACGGCAAGATCATCATCATGGCCGATGCGGACGTCGACGGTTCCCACATTCAGATCCTGCTTCTGACCTTCTTCTTCCGCCACATGAAGCGTCTTATTGAGGACGGACACGTGTTCCTTGCACAGCCGCCGCTCTATAAGATCAAAGGCAGAGGCGGTAAGGAAAGATATGCCTTCTCTGACGCAGAGCGAGACGAGATCGTAGAGGAAATGGGCGGAAATATCACCGTAGAGCGATACAAAGGTCTTGGTGAGATGGACGCAGAACAGCTTTGGGAGACCACAATGGATCCCCAGACGAGAACCCTGCTTAAAGTCGAGATCGAAGACGCTATGGCGTGCGACGAGGTGTTCTCCCTCCTGATGGGTGACAAGGTCGAGCCCAGACGCGAATTTATCGAGCAGAACGCAAAGTACGCCGAGAATCTTGACGTTTAAGGGAAATTGATAAATAGCGGGGAAGGTGTATTTTTGAAAAAATCCCCCTCCCCCGTACCCCCACCCCAAAAACTTTGAACGTTGGACAATGGATTAATCCTTAGTTTTGCTTTCTCGGTAGGGCTTAGACTAAATCAAAAGTTAAACTTAGTTCAGTTCAAAAGTTTTTGATTAAGCTTTTTTCAAAAAGCTTACGGGTTTTTAGGGCAGCGCCCTGAATCGACGCTCGCAAGCGGCGAAATTCTCTGTATGCGTTCAGGGAATCCAAGGGCGGAGTCCTTGGTCGACCTCCGCAGAGGTCGAAATCCCTTAAATGCTTCCCAAAACGCAGGAAAGGGTGAATTTTCAGCCTAAAAGG
>JAZULS010000040.1:0-5183 GCA_045603205.1 Eubacteriales bacterium
AGCCCGCGCCTCAGCAGCCGAGGCCCCAGCCTCAGGCACAGCCCGCGCCTCAGCAGCCGAACCCTCAGCCTCAGGCACAGCCTGCTCCCCAGCCCGCCCCTCAGCCCCAGCCCGCAAAGCCTATGAACTTCGGTGAAACCACCGTTCTCGGCGGAGGTGGAAATATCGGCGAGACTACCGTGCTTGGTGCGACTCCTGCAACCCAGGTCAAGCCTCACCTCGTACGTGCGAAAAATAACGAAAAAATCGATCTCAATAAGCCCGTTTTCCGCATCGGTAAGGAAAAGAGCTACGTTGATTACTTCATCGGCGACAACTCTGCGGTGAGCAGAAGCCACGCTAACATTATCTCCCGTGACGGCGAGTACCTGGTAGTTGACACCAACTCTACAAACCACACTTACGTAAACGGTCAGATGATCCAGAGCAACGTGGAGACAAAGATCACTCACGGAACAAAGATCAGACTTGCAAACGAAGACTTCGAGTTCAAGCTTTATTGATAAGTTGCCATGAAGAAAAGAAATTTTCAGACGTTAGACTTGACAGCGATGCTTCTCGTCGTTGCTTTTACGGTGCTCAACTTTTTCACATGCGTTGAATGCTGCACTGAGTATATCATATCGCATATCGGAGACGTCGAACAGCTGGTGGATATTGAAACCAAAAGAGGTGACGTATTCGCAGTGCCTGTACTTGGCACATTGCAAATGATTTTTATCGCTTTGAGACGACGAAAATTCGCAATAGCCAGTATGGTTTGCGCCTGCCTTGCTGCTCTCATTCCCGGCATTTTCTTCTTCAAATGTTATTGCGAAACGTTGCTTGGCAGCTTCGGAGGTTTAGTTATGACCACGGTAAAAATCACTGCCGTTGGGTACGCTGTGATCTTAATCGGTATCGCAAATCTTATCGTTCAGATAATTTCTGTCAGAAAGAAAAAGGAAGGTAATGTGCAGTGAATTTTATTGTAACAGCCAATACTGACGTCGGTATCGTCAAGTCCACAAATCAGGACAGCCTTTCCGTAAGAGTTGTCAACACACCCCAGGGAAGAATGGTTTTTGCTCTTCTTTGCGACGGTATGGGTGGTCTTGAAAAGGGCGAGGTTGCCAGTGCATCGGTCATCAGAGCCTTTGACGGCTGGCTTCATAACGAGCTTCCTCTGCTTTGCACAGCCCCCATTGAGGACTACATGATCAGAGAGCAGTGGTGCCGTATCGTTACCGATCAGAATACTACCATCAAGCATTACGGTGCGAGACAGGGCGTAAAGCTCGGAACCACAGTAGTGGCTATGCTTATCACCCAGAACCGCTACTATATATTAAATGTTGGTGACTCCAGAGCATATGAGATCAGAGACTGCGTTAAACAGATCACAAGCGATCAGACCTTTGTCGCGAGGGAAATTGCTCTTGGTAATATGACCGAGGAGCAGGCTCTTACTGATGAACGCCGAAATGTGCTTTTACAGTGTGTCGGAGCCTCCGACGATGTATACCCCGATATGTTTTTCGGGGAAGTCCATGAAAATGCGGTCTATATGCTTTGCTCGGATGGTTTCAGACACGAAATCTCCTCGGATGAAATATTTGAAAAGTTAAATCCGAACGTTCTTTTTGATGAAAATATAATGAGGACGCATTCGGCAGAACTTATCGAACTGAACAAGGTTCGAAAAGAGAGAGATAACATCTCCGTAGCACTTGTAAGAACATTCTAAGGAGGGATAAGCATGCTTGAAATTGGTTCACTTGTTGACGGCAAGTACAAAATACTGAATAAAGTTGGCCAAGGCGGAATGAGCGTTGTTTACCTCGCGATGAATGAAAAAGCGAATAAGCAATGGGCGGTAAAAGAGGTCAGAAAAGACGGCATAAAGGACTTTGAGGTCGTCAAACAGGGCCTTGTGGCAGAAACCGACATATTGAAGAAACTGAGCCACCCGAACCTTCCCAGTATTGTAGACGTTATTGATACTGACGATTCATTTATTATCATCATGGACTATATCCAGGGTAACTCCCTTAACAAAGCCCTTGATGAATACGGGGCACAGCCTCAGGATCACGTTATTGCTTGGGCGAAGCAGCTGTGTGATGTTCTCGGATACTTGCATTCACGAACACCGGCGATTATCTACCGTGATATGAAGCCGGCGAACGTAATGCTCAAACCGGACGGTAACGTTACTCTCATCGACTTCGGTACTGCCCGCGAGTTTAAAGAGAAAAATTTGGCGGACACCACTTGTCTTGGTACGGTGGGTTACGCCGCGCCCGAACAGTTTGGCGGTATGGGTCAGACAGACGCAAGGACGGATATCTACTGCTTGGGTGCTACTCTTTATCATTTGGTAACGGGCATGAATCCCTGCGAGCCTCCCTATGAGATCAAGCCTATCAGGGAGATCAACCCCACGCTCTCCAGCGGACTCGAAAGAATCATAATGAAATGTACACAGCGGGACCCCAATGACCGTTATCAGTCGGCGGCTGAGCTGATGTACGCTCTCGAGCACTACGAAGAGATCGACGATATTTACAGAAAAAAACAGAAGGGCAAACTTTTTAAGTTCCTAACCTGTGTTTTTATGACTATTGTCTTTGCTGCAACTTCCGCTTGGGGGTATTTCGCGGCAGAAAACAAAAAAAGCGAGAACTATGACTACATACTTGCCAATGTTGAATCTGCAAAGGATGATGAGGCGGCAATAAACGATTATTACAATGCTATTGTTACGGATACAAGCAGAACTGAGGCATACCTCGGTACCGACGACAGTAAGGGACTTATAGAGTATCTTATTTCCGACGGAGAGCTTACCGGAGCGGACAGTGCTGCTCTCAACAAGCTGAAGGGCGGTCTTGCGAAAACCGATATATGGGGTTATTCTACAACGGTCAGCGCTCTTGACGAGCTAAAAGCAAGAGACCCTGATGGATATGCTGAGGTCTGTTATCAGATCGGCGAAGCGTATATGTTTTATTATAAGATCGGCGTAGAAAAGGACAAGTATGCTACAGCTGCAACGTGGTTCCAGTATGCGGTCGACCGTCATCCGGTAGCGAAGATGTATTGCGACATTTCAACCTGTTTGCAGAATATCACAAAATTCTCAAAGGCAGAGCAGTTCGCAAATCTTTATAAGGAATATGAAACCCTTTGGGATCAGGTACAGACTCTTCAGGCAGATGCTGCCGGCTATGATGATGACCTTAGACTCCGAGTGTGGAATGAAATCGTTGATATGATAAGGAACAACGCAAAGGAATTCTGCGAGGTTTCTTCTCAGGATGAGATCTGTACATTACTTGATTCTATAAAGTTAAGCAGTTCTCAGGTCACGAACACGTTTTTGCAGGGAAGTATATCTTCTCTGAAAGATAACATCGAAACCACCAAAGCGAAAATTCGATCTGTAAAGATCGAATTACAAACTGATTGAGGAGGGCACCGGAAATGACGTACGAAATATACCGATATATTTTCTTAGGCGGTGCAATCCTTGCAGGTGTCATGTTTGTTGTATCGGTGTTGGTGTTCATATTTTTTAGGATCCCCACCGTTATCGGAGACCTGACCGGAGCTAATGCACGTAAGGCGATCGAGAATATCCGAAATCAAAACGAGAGTACCGGACATAAGACGCATAATACGAGCTACGTTAATCGCGAAAGAGGTAAGCTTACAGACAAGATAACCTCCTCCGGAAGACTTATTAAAAATCCGTCAAACTCACTGCTTGGTGCCATGAGTACCGAGAAGCTTGACGTTCAGGCCGGTATAGAGCCCGCAGGAGAGACCACGCTTCTCGACGGCGCATCGGGTTCAAGCGAGACAACCGTTCTCACAAGCGAGCTTACCGGCGGCGGAGAGACTACGGTCCTCGACGGTGGCGCAGGTGAGACCTCTGTTCTTCAGACACCTTCCTACACCGGTGAATTTGTGATCGAATATGAGATCACATTTATACACACTGATGAGGTCATTGCCTGATGAAACGCAAAAGTATGAAAAAGGCAAAGACGTCGCGGATCGGCGGAAAGTGTATGTTTATACTTTACTCGCTGTTTCTGCTGATGCTGTCAGTTTCCCTTCTGCTGATGCCCATGTCTGACCCTGTGGAGTCGGAAAGCAGGGTTTTGCAGATTATTTCAGGGGGACTGTTCTGGCTCGGACTTATAGGCACCGTAACAGCGGCTGTTCTTATGAGCCGATCCTGTAAAAAAGCTTCCCACAGCGGGAAGGACGAGGTGAAAGGTATAGGACTTATCCGTTTCTTTAAGAATACGGAGGCTCTTGCGGCGGACATTGTCATGTTCGTGGCAGCGCTGTCCTTCATCATCTCAAGAATTTGTACGGATGAGCTTCTTCTCCCGTTCATTTTCTTATCAATTTTCGTATTTTCTTTCGGTATGCACTGCATGCTGAATGGAAAGAATTATATATCCTTTAAAAATAAAAACAAGGAGTGAAGAGGAGTTATGAAAAACTCAAACAGAGCAACCCATCGTATTCTTGCGGCGATGCTGGCTATCATAATGGTAGTTTCGATGTTGCCTGCAAGCGTGGTCGGAGTTGCGGCTGAAGTTCCCCTTGCTTACGGTACTGTTACAACATATACAGGCGGTACAGTAACGGGTAACGGCACAGCAAACGTTGAAGTTCTCATTGAAGAAACAACACTTCAGTGGGTAGCAGCAAACAGCCTTCGTGCAGAGGGCTGGTGGGTAGGCATTGACGCAATAGCACCCGACGGATTTTCTGCTAATGCAACCTACAAGTCAAAGACTAACCCCAATGCAGAATACGGTGAGGCAAAGAGCTTTGCTGAAATGAAGGACGGAGACAAGGACATCCAGCTTTGGTTCCCCGTTTCTCCTGAAAGCATCGACAAGTTTGCTTCCGAGGGAAGAAACATCACCATGACCTACACCTTCGACTGGGATGGTGACGGTGAGTATGAGCAGACAATCGTATTTTCCGTAGTACCCAGCGAGAAGATCGTTCTCATGAAGGACGGCGAGTGTGTGTACCCGAAGGTAGTAAACTACGGTACTGTTACGACATATACAGGCGGTACAGTAACGGGTAACGGCACAGCAAACGTTGAAGTTCTCATTGAAGAGACAACACTTCAGTGGGTAGCCGCAAACAGCCTTCGTGCAGAGGGCTGG
>JAZULS010000041.1:0-9652 GCA_045603205.1 Eubacteriales bacterium
CTTTACGCTTCTGACGATAACAGCTTTTACAACGTCGCCTTTTTTAACAACGCCGCCCGGTGCTGCCTTCTTGACTGCGCAGGCTACAACATCACCGATGTTGCCGTAGCGTCTGCCGGTGCCGCCCAGTACACGAATGCACATAAGCTCCTTCGCGCCTGTGTTATCGGCAACCTTCATTAATGACTGCTGCTGAATCACTGCAGTTATCCTCCTTTGGTTTATTTGGGACACGTTCTTTGACGTGGCCTCTGTCGGAGCGCCCGATCTACGGGCAGCGAATATTACTTAACCTTTTCGATGATTCTGACCAGACGCCATCTCTTTGTCTTAGAGAGCGGTCTTGTCTCCATAACCTCTACCTTATCACCGATAGAGCACTCACCGTTTTCGTCATGAGCGTGGAGCTTTACGGTACGCTTGATGATCTTACCGTAGTCAGGATGCTTTACGTTATCTTCGATAGCAACTACGATGGTCTTTTCCATCTTGTTGCTGATAACCTTACCTACTCTGGTTTTTCTCAGGTTGCGTTCTTCCATCTTTTATATCCCCCTTCACGCATTCTTTTCGGTGATGACAGTCATCACGCGGGCGATTTCCTTCTTAGTCTCGGAAATCTTGTGGGGGTTCTCAAGCTGGTTAATAGCGTGCTGGAAGCGAAGGTTGAAAAGCTCGGTCTTGAGATCCTTGAGCATTGCTTCAAGCTCTTCGCATGATTTGTTTCTGAGTTCTGTTGCCTTCACAGCTTATCCCTCCACTTCTTTGTTGAGCTGCTCTTTTGTTGCGAAGCGGCACTTGATAGGAAGCTTGTGCATTGCAAGACGCATAGCCTCGCGTGCAACATCCTCAGCAACGCCGTCCATCTCAAAGAGGACTCTGCCCGGTTTTACTACTGCTACCCAATACTCAGGTGAACCCTTACCGGAACCCATTCGAGTTTCAGCAGGCTTCTCTGTGATAGGCTTGTCAGGGAAGATCTTGATCCATACCTGACCGCCACGGCGGATATAACGTGTCATCGCAATACGCGCTGCCTCGATCTGGTTAGAGGTGATCCAAGCGGGCTCAGTTGCTACGAGACCGTAGCTACCGTAAGCGATCTTGTTACCGCGGGTTGCCTTACCCTTGAGGCGACCCCTCTGTACACGTCTGTATTTTACTCTCTTAGGCATTAACATCGGTGTTCGCCTCCTTTACGTTATTTCTGGGAGCTCTGGGAGCTCTGGGAGCGCTTGCTCCATCACGACCGCCACGACCGCGTCCTTCACGTCTGTCGCCGCGACCCTCGCGTCTCTCACCGTCACGGCGGTCTCTTCTCTGAGATCTGCCGTCACGTCTGTTCTGACGCTTGTCATCGTTCTGGGTACGAGCTACTTCGGAGAGAACCTCACCCTTGTAGATCCATACCTTAACGCCGATCTTACCGTAAGTGGTGTTTGCCTCCCAGAAACCGTAGTCGATGTCGGCTCTGATTGTCTGGAGCGGAATTGTACCCTCGTGGTAGTGCTCGCTTCTTGCGATTTCAGCACCGCCGAGACGACCGCTTACTGTGATCTTGATACCCTTTGCACCGAGTCTCATGGTACGTCCGATAGCCTGCTTCATAGCACGGCGGAACGCAACACGTCTCTCGAGCTGAGCCGCGATGGACTCTGCAACGAGCTGAGCGTCCATATCAACGGGCTTAACCTCAACTACGTTTACTGCAACGGGAGCGCCTGTCATTGCCTCCAGCTCTGCCTTGAGATTCTCGATCTCAGCGCCGCCGCGACCGATAACCATACCGGGCTTAGCGCAGTGGATGAACACACGTACGCGACCTGTGTTATCTCTCTCGATCTCGATCTTAGGAACGCCTGCGAGGAAAAGCTTCTTCTTAAGGAATTCTCTGATGTTGTAGTCAGATACGAGGATATCGCCGAACTTTTCGTCAGCAGCGAACCATCTGGAATCCCAGTTCTTGATTACACCCACTCTGAGACCGTGGGGATTAACTTTCTGTCCCATTATCGACTACCTCCTCACTCTTTATCTTTAAGGCCAATTGTAATGTGGCTTGTTCTCTTGAGAATTCTGTCAGCGGATCCCTTACCGCGGGGCATAATTCTCTTCATTGTCATACCGGGGCATACAAAGCACTCGGATACAACGAGGTTTTCGCGATTCATTTCGAAATTGTGTTCAGCATCTGCCGCAACCTTGTTGAGGAGCTTGAGAATAGGCTCGCAAGCTGCCTTGGGGGTTGTCTTAAGGATACCGCAAGCGGTAGCATAGTCCTTGCCTCTGATGAGGTCGAGAACGATCTTAACCTTACGAGGGGAGATGCGAATGTGCTTCTGTGTAGACTTTGTTTCCATTATCTTTTATCCTCCCTCGAATTACTTACCGTTGTTGGAAGTCTTGCTTCCTGCGTGACCCTTAAAGGTTCTGGTGGGTGCGAACTCACCGAACTTGTGACCTACCATATCCTCAGTAACGTATACGGGGATATGCTTGTGACCGTCGTGAACGGCAACTGTGTGGCCAACAAACTCGGGGAATATTGTAGAGGCTCTTGACCATGTCTTGAGCACCTTCTTTTCGCCCTTCTCGTTCATAGCACAAACTCTTGCATAGAGCTTCTCTTCCACGTAGGGCGCCTTCTTTAAACTTCTGCTCATTAATGTTGCCTCCTTCCATACTTGCTGTTTCTGCGCTTAACGATGAACTTGTTTGTTCTCGCCTTCTTGTTGCGGGTCTTAAGACCAAGTGCGGGCTTACCCCAAGGAGTCACAGGGCCGGGACGACCGATAGGAGAACGTCCTTCACCACCACCGTGAGGGTGATCGCAGGGGTTCATTACGGAACCGCGAACTGTAGGACGGATACCCATGTGACGCTTCTTACCTGCCTTACCGATCTTAACGGTATCATGCTCGATGTTACCGATCTGACCGATAGTAGCCTTACACTCGATTCTGATATAACGAACTTCACCGGAGGGGAGTCTTACCTGAGCAAGATCGCCTTCCTTAGCCATGAGCTGAGCCTGTGTTCCTGCGGAACGAACGAGCTGCGCGCCCTTACCGGGGATAAGCTCAATGCTGTTAATGAAGGTACCAACGGGGATGTTGGCAAGGGGCAGACAGTTACCGGGCTTGATGTCAGCGTCAGCGCCGGAGTAAAGAACGTCGCCGTCTGTTACACCAACGGGAGCGGTGATGTAGCTCTTCTTACCGGCCTCGTCCTGAAGGAGTGCAATGTAAGCTGTTCTGTTGGGGTCGTACCCGACACCGATAACAGTCTTTGCACCTTCCTCAAGTCTCTTGAAGTCGATAATACGGTACTTCTGCTTGTTTCCGCCGCCGTGATGACGAACGGTGATTCTGCCGTAGCTGTTACGGCCGGAGTGCTTCTTCTTCTTAGCGAGAAGGCTCTTTTCGGGAGTAAACTTGGTTACTTCCTCGAAGGAGGGCACAGACATATGTCTTCTCGCCGGTGTAGTCGGCTTATATTTGATAGTAGGCATTTACTCTCTCCTCCTTCTTAGTTCATACCCTCGAAGAACTCGATTGTCTTGGAGTCAGCCTTGAGTGTTACGATTGCTTTCTTCCACTCTGCTGTTCTACCCTCGGCATAACGGAGTCTCTTGGGCTTGCTCTTCATATTGATAGTGTTTACTGCTGCAACCTTTACACCGAAGAGAGTCTCAACTGCGTGAGCGATCTCGGGCTTTGTTGCATCCTTTGCTACCTTGAAAGCGTACTTCTTATCAGCGATCATGTCCATGGACTTCTCAGTGATAAGGGGCTTAATGATGATATCCTGAGCGAATTTCATTATGCATACACCTCCTGGATCATATTAACGGCAGCCTGACCGATAACGAGTGTATCGCAGTTCAGGATGTCGTAGACGTTGATTGTGTTGCTGTATGCAACCTTAACGCCTTCGATGTTACCAAGGCTACGAACTACCATGTCGTTCTTCTCGGGGAGAACAACAAGGCTCTTTCTGCCTGCGCCGATAGCTGCGAGCATAGAAGTCATAACCTTTGTCTTGTACTCAGTTGCTGTGATGTTGTCAACAACGATCATGTTGCCTGCTGCAACCTTAGCAGAAAGTGCGCTGGTGATTGCTACGCGGCGAACCTTCTTGTTGAGCTTTGTTCTGTAGGAACGGGGCTTAGGACCGAGAGCTACACCACCGTGTGTCCACTGAGGGCTTCTTGTGGAACCCTGTCTTGCACGGCCTGTACCCTTCTGTCTCCAAGGCTTACGTCCGCCACCGGAAACCTCAGTTCTGGTGAGAGTGGACTGTGTACCCTGTCTCTGGTTACCGAGATAGTTCTTAACTGCCGCATGGAGGACAGCGCTGTTTACGTCAACTGCGAATACGCTGTCAGCGAGCATCATTGTGCCAACCTCAGCGCCAGCCATGTTTACAACTTTAATTTCAGCCATTGTCTAATTCCTCCTTCCGACTTATGCCTTCACGCTGTCGCGGATGAACACGATTCCGCCCTTCGCACCGGGAACTGCACCCTTAACTGCGATGAGGTTCTTCTCTGTGTCAACCTTAACAACTTCAAGATTGAGAACGGTAACCTGCTCGTTACCCCACTGACCAGCCATCTTCTTGTTCTTGAAGATACGGGCAGGGTCGATAACACCCATAGAACCGGACTGGCGGTGTACGGGGCCGATACCGTGTGTCTTGCCGAGCATGTGAAGATTCCATCTCTTGATCGCGCCTGTGTAACCGTGACCCTTGCTGTTGCCTGTTACGTCGACCTTGTCGCCTACGGCGAAGGTATCGACAGCAACTACATCGCCCACGTTCATCTCAGCGGTGTTCTCGAGGCGGAACTCCTTGAGGTGACGCTTAACGGATACGCCTGCCTTCTTGAAGTGACCTGCTGCGGGCTTGTTAACAAGCTTCTCGCGGATCTCGCCGAATGCAAGCTGTACTGCGTCGTAACCGTCTGTCTCGACGGTCTTCTTCTGTGTTACCGGGCAGGGACCCGCTTCGATTACGGTAACGGGAATTACTACGCCGTTCTCGTCGAAGATCTGAGTCATACCCAGCTTCTTTCCGATGATACCTTTTTTCATCATCTTTTCCTCCTAAAAATAAGGTTATTGGTTAAGGCCCTTGTTTTGTCGGTGCCACCCGACGGGTCTCAACGTGACCTTGCCGCCATCAAGCACGCCTCGCATCCCGGAGTTGGGTCGTTCGGCGCTGGCTCTGTACGGGAAGTCTTTCCGGCTTTTTCACACTTCACTGTAAAGCAAAGTGTCAGTCTCGGGATTTCTCCCGACGCGCTCACAGCTTAAGGTCGATGTCCACGCCTGCAGGGAGTTCAACAGCCATGAGGGCTTCAACTACCTTCTGTGAGGGCTTCTTGATCTCAATCAGTCTCTTGTGAGTTCTCTGCTCGAACTGCTCACGGCTGTCCTTGTACTTGTGTACCGCGCGGAGAATTGTGATGATCTCCTTCTCGGTAGGGAGCGGAATAGGACCTGCAACGTCAGCGCCGTTTCTCTTTGCGATGTCAACGATCTTTGTTGCCGCTGCATCAACGAGAGAATGCTCGTAGCTTCTGAGTCTCACTCTGATCTTTTCGTTTGCTGCCACTTTAGTTTGCCTCCTGTATATAATATTTTGAAGTTGAGGCGACGAACACGCGTCCGGGCGTTTCTTTTTCCCCCTTAACGAATCCGGCGTCCTGTATGGGTGTAGGGACTCCGGGTCAGCCTTGGGGAATCCAAAGCCGTCCTGTCGCATATTGTCTGCGCCCGATTTACTCGGACATACTCGGCGGAAATTACCCGTCTGCCCTGACAGTATGGGTCTACGGCAACCTCCCGCTTCATCGCACATCAAACGCATAAATTATAGCATAAAAAATGAATATATTCAATGTTTTTCTCGATTTTATTTTGCAATTCATCGTAGAACTTTTCACGAATTTTCAGGTATTTGTTTGTTTATGTTGCACAATTTAGAGCAAAATACAGTGTCTTTTGGCAATTTCAAGCCTCCAAGTCTCCATTTTTATCAAAAAATCTGCAAAAATCCGCGTTTATGAAGAAAAATTTTAAAAACTCGCCCAAAGACATCCAAAAAGCTTCATATTTTTTCAATTATTTTCGCGGTTTTGTTGAAGTCAGAGGCGTTTTGTGATATTATAATATTATATTTAATTAAATTGTAACCGAAACCACCCACGGAAAGGACATTTTTACAAAATGAACCGCAAAACCAAGCTTTCTCTCGTCTGCGGAGGGGCGTCTGCCACCGTACTTGGAATCCTCGGCGGCGTTATGTACTATTTCGCCTACACCCGCAGCTACGACAACGATATTCACCATTTCGACTTCGCATCGGCCTATCCCACGCTGATGACCGTATTTTTCGCCCTTGCGGTGGCAATCTCCATTGCTACAGCCTTCCTTATGCCCAAAAAGTACAAGGTAGTAAACAAGGCACCGGACACAGCCACTGCATTCACGCTTTGGTTTTGCGCCTTCGTCCTCCTCAGCTTCGGACTCCTCTCCTACAGCTATAACACCGCGCCTCACTCAGATACCGCCTTCGGCATTCTCTGTTCAAACGCGGCGCCCATACTTTCCGCACTGTGCTGCATACCCCTTGTTTTGTCTCTCTCCTCGAGACTCCGCGGCACCAACGTCCACGCCGTGGGCACATTCATCCCCCTTTTCTGGTGTGCCGCTATCCTGTTCAAATATTATTTCGACATTTCAGAGATGCCCCTCAACGATCCTGAGCTGACCCTCACCGTTCTCTCCCTCTCCGCTCTCGGTATGTTCTGGCTTTCGGAATGCCGTCTCGCTCTCGGAATTCTCTCTCCCGCCTTCGCGGTGATCTCTACTCTTCCCGCCGCAGCGGTCACCTCTGCCATCGCCGTAGCAAGAATCATTTTCTACGCCAAGGGCGGGTACGTAACCCCCAGTATTTACGAAAACATCCCCTTCTTAGCCATCGCTCTTCTTGCCGCCGTAAGGTACATGGGTATCTACGCTTCCCTCGGACCGAAGCCCGAGACTGCGGAAGAATCCGACAAGTCCAACTCCAAAAAATAAGCTTTCCGCAAAACAGAAAGGTTTTAATAAAAATGATGAATCGCAAATTTAACAAAAAGCTGATCGCAACTCTTCTCTCCCTCGTTATCTTCATCGGCATTTTGTCCCTCTCCGTTTCAGCTTATCCTGCTCACACCGACTACATCAGCGACACTGCTGTGATCCTTGATGAGACCACGGAAAACTCCGTCAAGTCCGCATCAAGCTCTCTTTATGAGTCCCGCGGTACAAGAGTCGCAGTCTGCACCGTACTGAACACCGAAGGCAAGACTCCCGCTGAGTATGCCGCCGCCCTCTTTACCGAGTGGAAGGTTGGCAACGGCGTTCTGATCCTTCTCGTCACTGAGGCTGACACCTTCTACGCAGTACAGAGCAACTCCATCGTAAACGTTCTCACCGCAGAAAAGCTTTCCGAAATTCTGAACTCCACCCTTGAGCCTAAGTTTGCGGAAAAAGATTACTCCGCAGGAACTCTTTCCGCAGTCAACGCAATCGCCACCTTCCTCACGCAGTCTCTCCCCGAAAATTTCGGCAAAGCAGATGAAAAGGGCGGTATGCCCACTTTCCTTAAAGTTCTGCTCATCATCGTGGCAGTTGTTGCAGTCATCATCGCCGCAGGATATGCGTTCCTCGTCATGGCTGAGAAAAAGCAGGCAGAACGCCGCCGTCTTGAACTGGAGGCTCGCCGCCGCATGGCAAGAGAAGGAAGAGATATGTCCGCTCAGGGACGTAATCCCTACGGCCAGCCCGCTCCCTATCAGCCAAGCCGCAGACCTCAGGCGCCGCAGGTGCCTCAGACTCCGCCCCGTCAGGCTCCGAGAGGCGCACAGGCTCCTCGCCGTAACGTAAACAACGCCGCTACAATTCAGATAAACACAGCGGACATCCGCGCGGCAAGAAACGCACAAAACCGTCCTTCCCCGAGACGCAGACCCTACACCGACGGAGAGGACTATTGATTCCCACCCAAATAATCATCCATCGAAAGGTCAAGCAGTATAAATGTCGTCGATTTCAGCAAGTAAAGTAGCCTATCGTATAGGCGTTGACACCATTCTTGAGGACGTGTCCTTCTCTCTCGAAGACGGAGACCGTCTCGGAGTGGTAGGTGTCAACGGCAGCGGAAAATCCACACTTCTAAAACTTCTCTCGGGGGAATACGCTCCTGACGAGGGTGAGGTATACGTTTCCAAAGGAAAGATCGTCGGTTTTCTGCATCAGGACGACACATTCAGCGAGCTTTCAGGCACCGACGGCAGCGTTCTCGGACAAATGACCGCCGCGTTCCCCGAGCTTCTTTCCCTTGAAGCGAAGATCGCGGAGATCGAAGCAAGACTCACATCCGAAACTGACAGCTCCATGCTCACTTCCCTCACCGCAGAGCTTGAGAGAGTTCACCGCGGATTCACCGAGGGCGGCGGACTTTACTTCCGTTCAAAATGCAAGAGTATGCTCACCTCTCTCGGATTCGACGAAAGGTTCCACGACCTCCCCATGGCAAAAATGAGCGGAGGACAGAGAACAAGAATCGCTCTCGCCCGTCTTCTTGCAAGAGAGCCCGACATTCTCCTGCTGGACGAGCCTACAAACCACTTGGACGAAAACACTCTCGAGTGGCTTGAGGAACACCTTTCAAACTACAAAAAGACGATCATCGTGGTTTCCCACGACAGATATTTCCTCGATCGCGTTACCAACAAGACTCTTGACGTAGAAAACCGCACCGCGAAGCTTTACCGTGTGCCTTACTCAAAGTACGTGGACGAAAAGAAGCGCGACCGGGAGATCGCGGAGAAAAAGTACGAGCTTCAACAAAAAGAGATCGCCCGTCTTGAAGCCTACATCGAGCAGCAACGTAGGTGGAACAGAGAGCGAAACATCATCGCCGCGGAAAGCAGGGAAAAGGCTATCGCACGAATGGAGAAGGTGGAGCGTCCTGCAGATCTGCCCCGTTCCATCCGCTTTACCATCGACTCCTCGGGAGAAAGCGGCAACGACGTCCTTGAGGTCAAGCGCCTTGCCGTTCGTTTCCCCGACAAAACTTTATTTGAAGACTTAAACTTCCTTCTCAAGAAGGGAGACAGACTCTTTATTGCAGGACCCAACGGCTGCGGAAAGTCCACACTTATCCGTATTCTTATGGGAAAACTGTCTCCAAATGAGGGAGAAGTGGAGTATGGATACAATGTCACCGTTGGATACTATGCTCAGGAGAACCAGAGCCTTGATCCGGAGAACACCGTTCTCGACGAGCTGTGGAACGCCCACCCCAATCTGACTCAGACGGAGATCCGCAACACTTTGGCTCTCTTTATGTTCAAGGGGGACGACATTGAAAAGAAGGTTTCCGTCCTCAGCGGAGGCGAGCGAGCAAGACTCACCATCGCCAAGCTGATCTTGTCGAAGATGAACCTTCTCATCCTTGACGAGCCCACAAACCATCTTGACATCGCTTCCCGTGAAGCTCTTGAAAATGCGCTGAGAGGCTTCGAGGGCACAGTCATCGCCGTGTCCCACGACCGATATTTCGTAAGCCGCACCGCCACCCGCTTCATCACGCTGTC
>JAZULS010000042.1:0-2371 GCA_045603205.1 Eubacteriales bacterium
TTCTCGTTTGGCGACGCGAAGCTGATACGATAAAAGATTTTATCGTATCAGCAGGTAAAAGGTAAGAGTGAAAAGTGAAGAGGTAATGAAGATTTTCGCCTGTGGCGAAAATCAACCGAACTTATTCACTATTCACTTTTACTTCTCACTTCCCGTACACATCGGTGACGCGATGTTTATTCGATAAAAATCAGATAAGGAGATCAACTATGTCCGGTATATTACTATACGACATATTATTCTTTTCAATTCCGATTATCTTAATAGCCCTGTTCGGAATCAGTGTGTACCGCTACGTATCTGCAAAGAAACAAAACAAGGCGGCGCCGGGCACTTTTTCTGATGATGAAATCAAAAAGCGCAAAATAATGCTGATCGTACTGTCTGTTATTACCGCCGTTCTTGCGGCAATCGTTATTGGTTTTATCGTCCTTTTGTTTATGGCTGTTGCCTTTATGTGAGGTGAATTATGAAGGAACGCACTTTTTTAATTGTATTCCTCTCGGTTATAGGTATATGCCTTACTTTGACTGTAGCACACTTTATTTATGCGATCTATGCTTACGAACACTGCTCTATTATCTATTTTATCGGAAAGGAGCTGTGGGGATAAATGAAGCTTGGAAAACAGATCGCTACTATAGTTTTGGTAGTTGCATTGTTTGCGTCATTCAATTTGAGTATGTATCAGCTACTCACCCGCAGACTATCCAATAATTTTAGCGGTGCAACTCAGGCACAAATGATTGATGTGAGAAATTACCTTCCGTATGAGGAAGGCTCTGACCTCCCCAAAATAAATTCCTCGCTGAAGCTCACAGATAACCTCCCTGTTCTCGACGGTGCCGCTGCATTGGTTCCCGTTTATGCTGCTGTGATTGATAACGTCTATCCCGAAGGCTGTGTCACCTATGAAGGCGGAGAATTTTCGGACGACAATTACTACGGCGAAAATTTTGCGGAAGACAGTGCTATGCAGTATAAAAACACGGTACGAGGCTATCAAGCAATCGTGGACGGCACAACTGACATACTGTTTTGTGCAGGTCCTTCTGCGGAGCAAAAACAGTATGCCGAGGAAAAAGGCGTAGAACTTGTGTATGTTCCCATTGGATTAGAAGGCTTTGTGTTTTTCGTAAACGAGAACAATCCGGTTGATGATCTTACCGTTGAGCAGATCCGCAAGATCTATTCCTGCGAATATACCAACTGGAAAGAGCTTGGCGGAGCTAATCGAATCATCAATCCCGTTACACGACTGGAAGGCAGCGGAAGCCAGACCACCTTTGAATCCTTTATGGGAGAGTATAAGATCGGCCGCAAATCTCCGCTTGCCATAACCGGGGCATCCATCGGTTTTTCATTCCGATATTACATGGACGGTATTGTAGAGAATGATGCGGTAAAGATGCTCTCGCTCAATGGAGTATATCCAAGTGCCGAGAACATTCAGAATAGAAGTTATCCGATAGTTGCACAGTTTTATGCTATCTATCGTGCAGATAATGACAACGAGAATATCCCTGTCTTGATTGACTGGCTCTTGTCCGAAGAAGGTCAGACACTTATTGAAGAAACGGGATATGTAAGTATAAGGACAAAATATGACAAATAAAACAAAGATACTCGCCGTGGGCGGTTCAACTGCTTCAGGCAAAAGTGCGCTGGGGCTCGCCCTTGCCGAAAGGCTCGGCGGTGAGATAGTCTCCTGCGACTCCATGGCAATATACCGCGGCATGGATATCGGCACCGCAAAGCCCACACCAGATGAGCTTCGCCGCGTTCCGCACCATATGATCGACGTATGCGAGCCTTCTGTAAGCTTCTCTGCCGCTGATTGGGTAGAGGGAGCCGCCAAAGCCATTGAGGACATCAGCTCACGCGGACGGCTGCCCATAATCTGCGGAGGTACGGGAATGTACCTTGATGCTCTTCTCCGTCCCATTTCCTTCTCGGAAGCCGAGGGTGTCGGAACAAATGAAGCTCTCCGAGAAGAACTGCGAAGCTTTGCTGAAGAAAACGGAAATGAGGCGCTCCATCGACGGCTTTGTGAGATAGACCCTGAATCTGCGGAAAAGTCTCACCCTAACAATGTAAAAAGAGTCATTCGCGCACTTGAAATATACTACTCAACAGGCAAGACTAAGACTGAGTGGGACCGCGAGAGTACAATGGGTGAGTCTCCCTACGACTATAGGATCGTCACTCTCGATTACGAGAACCGCAACATACTTTACTCACGGATCGACCGCAGAGTTGACATAATGATAAAAGACGGACTTGAAAGCGAGGTTCGTTCACTTTACGAAATGGGACAGCTTCCCGAAGGCTCAACCGCGGCTCAGGGCATCGGATACAAAGAGATGCTTCT
>JAZULS010000043.1:0-10270 GCA_045603205.1 Eubacteriales bacterium
GGCGTTTATTTCTCCTCTCATATCGACGGAAGACGCATCTTCATGGGACCCGAGGAAAGTATGCAGATCCAGTCAAATCTTGCCTCTACCATCGCTATGGCATTTGACGAGTGCATCGAGAATCCCGCAAAATACGACTACACCAAGCGTTCCTGCGAGAGAACCGTTCGTTGGCTGGAGAGATGCCGCGCGGAGATGGACAGACTGAACTCTCTGCCCGAGACCATCAACAAAAAGCAGATGCTCTTCGGTATCAACCAGGGCAGCACCTACGAAGATCTGAGAATCGAGCACATGAAGGCTATCCGCGAGATCCCCTGCGACGGATACGCTATCGGCGGACTTGCTGTTGGCGAGTCTGCTGAAGAGATGTACCGCATAATCGAAGCCGTTGAGCCTTATATGCCTACTGACAAGCCCCGTTACCTTATGGGTGTCGGCACACCTCAGAACATTCTTGAGGCTGTTTACCGCGGAGTTGACTTCTTCGACTGCGTAATGCCTTCGAGAAATGCCCGTCACGGAAACCTGTTTACCTGGGGCGGTAAGATGAACATCTGCAACGAGAAGTACGCCCGTGACCCCCGTCCCATCGACGAAAACTGCAACTGTCCCGCTTGCCGTCACCACAGCCGTACCTACATTCGCCACCTTATCAAGGCGAAGGAGGCTCTCGGAATGATGCTTGCGGTGTCCCATAACCTCTACTTCTACAACGATCTGATGCGTAAGATCCGCGAGGCTCTGGACGGCGGATATTTCTACGAATTCTATCAGAAGTACCACAACCTCTTGGCTGAACGCAATCCCGACTGATATGTTAGACGGTAAAAAAGTCAGATACGTCAAATATTCTTCTCCAAGCGTAAAGGATAATCTTGCGGCGGAATACTATTTCGCCTCGGAAAAATGTTTTGACGGTGTCACCTTTATGCTCTGGCAACCACGGCCTACTATAGTCGTTGGCAGATTCCAGAACGTGTATGAGGAAGTGGATCTATCCTACGTCAAGGAAAAGAACATCGACGTGGTGCGACGTCTTTCCGGCGGCGGCACGGTGTATCAGGACGAAGGGTGCATACAGTACGCCTTCATTGAGAAGACTTCGGGCGGTATCGACTTTGTAAGGTACCTTGAGCCGATGATCGCTACTCTCAGATCCCTGGGCATCCCTGCAGAGCGCGACGGACGTAACGACATTACGGCAGAGGGTAAGAAAGTGTCGGGCAACTCTCAGTATAGAGTGAATGATCACACCATCCACCACGGAACTCTCCTCTTTTCCACGGATCTTGCGGAAATGGTGAGAGCAACCAGACTCCCTGACTACAAGGTCACCTCAAAGAGCATCAAGTCCGTGAGAGAGAGAGTCGTCAATATGTGCGAGCTTACCGACCAGGTGAAGACTCCCGAGCAGTTTTTTGCCTGCCTTGAGAAAAGCTTTGAATATTCCGAAGTTTACGTGCCGAATGAGTATGATCTCCGACGGATAGAGTGTATCAAAAATGAGCATTTCGCCGAGGACGTAAAATCGTACCCGTCGAAAAATTCCCCGAAGTTTTCCTTTGAAAAGACGTGCAAGTTTGACGGCGGGACGGTTATCGTGGGACTCTCCGTTGATCGGGGCGTTGTCACTACGGCGGAGATCAAAGGAGACTTTTTCACGGAATGTGACGTTGCCGCGGCGGCAAAGCTTCTTGTCGGAGTTCCTTTTGAGAGAGAAAGCCTGAAAAACGCGGTGAAAGTATCACCTTTTTCCGCTATGGGAATCTCAGCCGAGGCGCTTGCGGATAAGCTCACTGCGGATATGTGAATATAAAAAAGCTCTTGCGGTTTTGCCGTAAGAGCTTTTGTGATGTCATGAAAGATGAACTCATATATTCTGAATATATCTGCATTTGGGATAGTTGGAACAGCCATAAAATTGTTTGCCTGCATTTTCGCCTCGGCGTGCGGTTCTTAGAATGAGCTTTCCTCCGCACCTAGGACAACATTGCACGTCGGGTGTGCTTTCGGAGGATGGAATCTCGTTACTACTTTCCTCATAGGCAACAGTCGGCTCGGGAACATCCTGTTGTACAGGAGGGTAATCGTCATCATCTATGTGGTGAAGGGATTTGCAAGCCTTATCACCTTTGATGTTTGAAATATGACGCGCCTTTGTTGATTCGCTAACCTGAGTGAGCGGGTAGAGTTTGTCGTAGATTTCTTCAATGGTGTCGGTGCTTAATAGGTCGGATGGTGTTGCGTTAAATTGTTTTGTTACGACTGAGTATACAAGTCCGCGATTTGCGACAATAACGTTATCGCTGTATATGTCAATGCTTTTTAATGTACATCGTTCGGAAAATACAATTATTGATTTTATTGGGGTGTTTTCAGGAAGTAAAGGTATGAGATGTTTTATATGAGATTTGTTTTGCATAATTGGGTTAAAGAAACGTTCTTTGTGGCTGCGACCTCTTCCTTTTGGAAGTGTTTGATACCAGTACTGCTGTTTTTCATTTCCGAATATCCAGCCACTATAGTTCTTGCTTTCGAATACAAAAACACCCTTTTTGCTTATCATTAAAACATCAATTTCTGTTGTTTGACCATCCTCTTTGGGTATGTATATGTTAAAGAGAAATTTCGCACCGTCTTTTTCGTACTTGCGCAGATACTTATAGGTTAAATATTCCCCATATCGTCCCAAATTATTTCTCACGGATATATAAGGCAATTTAGTTATTTGGAAATATGTTCCGCTTTTGTAGTCAAAATATTCTTTGGCGAATACTAATCCTACATATACGCAAAGAGCGATAATCATAAAATAAGGAATTTCCACTAATAACAACGAAAACACCACCTATATTGATTCTTGTAAATATTATACCATATGTTAAGTGATAATTCTATAGCTGCGACATCAATCTTATCCGAGAAAGCCTTAGACAACAAAAAAAGATAGAGACTTTTTTCGTTCTCTATCCTTTTCCTATTTATTTCACCACCAGCACGCCGCGGCGGCATTTTTCAGCGCACTTGCCGCAGGAGGTGCATTTTTCATAGTCGATGACGGGGACGTTGCCTACCAGCTTTATAGCTCCCGCTTCGCAGGCTTTTTCGCAAAGCTTGCAAGCGATACATCCCGCTTCGCAATAGGTGCGGACTATCTTGCCGGGGTCGCCCGAAGAGCAGCCTACAGTCACCTTGGCAGACTTGGGAACCAGCTTCAAAACTCCCTTGGGACAGTGGGAAACACAGACACCGCAGCCGCGGCAGAGGTTTTCGTCAACGCAGGCAATGCCGTCTTCTACCGTTATGGCGTCAAAGGGACAGTGGACAGAACAGGTTCCAAGACCGATGCATCCCCTAGGACACAGCTTGTCACCGCCACCCAACTTTTCTGCTGCAACACAGTCGTTAGCTCCCGCGTAGGAGAATTTCTTTTTCGCCACGCCGCACTTGCCCGAGCACATAAGACTTGCTACCATAGGAACGGTAGCAGTAGCCTCAAGCCCCATGATGTCCGCGATCTTCGCAGAGTTTTCGGGGGATGTCACCGAACAAGCGGTGGGCTTTGCTTCTCCCTTGACGATAGCTTCAGCCAAAGCAGAACAGCCTGCGTATCCGCATCCGCCGCAGTTGGCACCGGGGAGACACTCTACGACTTTTTCAATACGCTCATCTTTCTTCACGAAGAATAGCTTAGAAGCTACGGCGAGAAGAAGTCCCATAACGGCACCGAGAAGGGCGAATATCAGCGCGGGGGATAAGATCTCTTTTAAAATATTCACACTTGAACCTACCTTTTTAATTGAACTTCATTCCGGAGAAGCCGGAGAACGCCATTGCCACAAGACCTGCCGCGATAAGCAGGATGGGGAAACCCTTGAAGGCTTTCGGCGGATCGGAGAGTGCCATCTTGGCTCTGACTCCCGCGAATACCACGATCGCCATGGTGAATCCCAGGGCGGAAGCAAATCCGAAGATTACGCTGTCCACGAAAGAGCTCTGATTCTGGATGTTCACCAGCGCCGCGCCTAAAACCGCGCAGTTTGTGGTGATCAGAGGGAGATAGATTCCAAGGGAGGCGTAGAGAGAGGGCACGTATCTGTTCAAAAACATCTCGATAAACTGAACGAGAGAGGCGATAACGAGAATGAACGCGATGGTTTTGAGGTACTCAAGTCCCGCAGGAACGAGAAGATAGTGGTACACCGCGTAGGTTGCGGCAGAGGAGAGGGTCATAACGAAGGTTACAGCCATACCCATGCCGAGAGCCGTGGAGGGCTTGTCGGAAACGCCGAGGAAGGGGCAGATACCGTAAAATTTCGGGAAAATAAAGTTTTCGGTGAGGATCGCCGCAAACATTATAAGAAAAACGTTACTCATTTACTACGGCCTCCTCATTTTCTTTGGGATTTTCTTCGTTGTCGGCATTTTCAGGAGTCTTCACGCTCTTCTTTGCCTGTCTTTTGGAGGCGGTATCCGTCATCTTCTGCACCAGAGCGATGATGAAACCGAGAGTCAGGAACGCGCCTGCAGGAAGAAGGAAGATGGACGCGCCGGGGTATCCCTCGGGAAATACTCTGATTCCGCCGGAGCCGTCAGCCGCGGCTAAAATACTTCCTGAGCCAAGAAGCTCTCTCACAAAGGAGATGCATACAAGGGCGAAGGTGAAGCCCACACCCGTTGCAAGACCGTCGATGACGGAGGGGAGCGGGGGATTCTTTGATGCAAAGGCTTCCGCTCGCGCAAGAATTATACAGTTTACAACGATGAGGGGGATAAAGAGACCGAGCGAAGCGTCGATTGCAGGGAAGAACGCCTTGATGAGAAGCTCAACTGCGGTGACGAATCCCGAAATTATTACTATGTAGGATGCGATTCGCACCTGTTTCGGCACGATCTTGCGTACAAGAGAGATAAACAAATTGGAGCAGGTCAGAACTGCGGTAACGGCGGCACCCATACCCAGCGCATTCATTACCGAGGTGGTGGTAGCCAGGGTGGGGCACATGCCAAGGAGCTGAACGAATATGGGGTTGTTCGTTATGATTCCTTCTTTAAACTGTTTGCCTATAGAATTTTTCAATTTTTAGACCAAACCTTTACGTGAATTTTCCGTAAAACGGGGATTATGCTTCGATGGATCCGTCGGTTGCAGATTCCCCTGAGGCATCGTCAGACGAGCTTTCGGACTCTATGGGGTCAGGATCACCTGTTGTCTCAGAGGGGGTGGGCTCCTCAGACTCCGAGGAGAGGGATGTGTCGGGGGAGATGGGCTCTGTGGATTCTGACTCGGTTACAGAGGGCTGAGGCTCAGGCTCCTTAGTAGTCGAGGTTACTTTAGTCGTAGTCTTCGTTGTCTCAGGTGCCTTAGTGGTGGAGGTAGTGGTCTCCTTGCCGCTGGTAGCAGGCTCCTTTGTGGTGGAAGTTGTCTTAGTAGGCTTCGGATCCTTGTTTTCCTTTTTGGTTGTAGCCTTAGTTGTAGCCTTAGTGGTCTCCGTTTCCTTTTCGGTAGCCTTTGTGGTGGATTCAGCCGTGGTAGTTTCTTCCTCGGACTCGCTTTCCTCCGTTTCGGGCTCAGGATCTTCTTCGTTATCGGAGTCGGAATCGGGCTCAACCGATACTTCCACGTAGTATTCGTCCTCGGCGGTGCCGTCAACTATTTCGTAGAAGTAGCCGCCTCCGGGGGAGTTATCCACGAAATCAAGGTCACTTTCCTCTTTGGGCTCGGTTTTTTCCGTGTCTTTTTCAGTTTTCTTCGTGGTTTCGGTAGCATCCGCCGTGTTCTCAGACTCAGAACTTTCGGGGGTGACCTGACTTTCGTCGCTTTCCTCAGAGCTTTCGGGAGTTTGGGGCTTTTCGGGAGCCACAAGGCTCACACCCAAAGCTTCAGCCGCCGCGGACAGGTCAAAGGGAAGCTCGTGTGCCGCCTTGACACCTGCCATAACTGCCTTGGAGCTGATGGTGGCACCTGCGATAGCGTCAACGTCTGCGGTGGGGTCCTCGTGAGGCTTCCCTGCAAATAAACTAAGAAAATCGGGGGTGTTTACCTTAGTTCCAACGCCGGGAGTCTCGGAAAGGGTTACGATCTTTACGCCGATGGTATCACCGGCAGAGTCGATTCCCACCATCATGCTGATGTCACCGCCGAATCCTACGGAGGAAGTGAACACGCAGTAGCCGATGATGGAGTCGCCTTTGTATACGAGATATATTTCGCTGCCGTCGTCGAAGCTTTCGTGCAGGTCACACTTGTCTCCGCCTTCGAAAATGGCGAGAACGGAGTCGGACTTTGACTTTGCGGTGTTTTCGGCGATCTTGTCGCGGGTGACCATATTGACAGCGGCGAGAAGAACCGCGATAGCAACGCAGATAGCACAGAGGGTTAAAATAAGCTTGAGGGGAGAGGCGTTTCTTTTGGCGGGGGACTTCTTTTCTCTCTTTTTCTTTGGCTTTTTATCTTTTTCCGCCGACTTTGACGCGTCCGCTTCCACTTCTGCTTCTGCTTCTGCTTTATCCGTGGCTTCCGCTTCAGCCTCAGCTGTAGTCAAAGCTTCGGTTTCGGGGGCGTCGCTACTGTCGGGAGCTTTGTTTTCTTCGGGAGAAATTTTATTTTCGTCCATAAATTCCATATATGTTTCCATTCTCCGTCAAGGGACGGTATAAATGAGTTGTCTTTTTTAAAAGCGGGTCAAGCCTTCTTCTTTTTTTCGCCCGACACGGCGCCGAAGCGCTTAGGCATACCGAGGATGTCAAGGTACCAGACGAGAAGGTTCATGATGAGGATGGAGAAGGACACGCCCTCGGGATATCCGCCGAAATAACGGATGAGGACGGTGATAGCGCCGCATCCCACGCCGTAGATCAGTTTTCCGACCGGGGTAATGGGGCAGGTCACGTAGTCTGTCGCCATAAACACAGCGCCGAGGATAAGTCCGCCGCCGAGAATCTCGTAAAGCATAAACTCCACGGAAGTTCCCGCTTTGGGGAAGAGGTATGTAAGAGCGGCAACGGTACCGATGAAGGCAACAGGCACGTGCCATGTGATAACCTTGCGGATGAGCAGGTATACGCCGCCGAGGAGCAGAAGGAGAGCTGAAACCTCACCGATACAGCCGCCGATGTTGCCAAGGAGCATATCCCAAAGGGTAGCCTTGGGAATCTCGCCTGCGCCAAGGGACACAAGGGGAGTGGCAGAGGTGACAACATCCGCTGCGGGCAGAGTAATGGCAAACGAGCTAATCTTCGTTCCGGGGGCGACGAAGCGGGTCATGTCCCCTGCCCAGGAGAAGAGGAAGACTCTTGCGGCGAGAGCGGGATTTACGATATTCTTGCCAAGGCCGCCGAAGATCTGCTTCACCACAACGATGGCGAAGAAAGAACCCACAACGCACATCCAAAGGGGAACGGCGACGGGCAGATTCATGGCGAGGAGTAGGCCCGTAACTGCAGCAGAGCCGTCGGCAACGGTAATGGGCTTTCCGAGAAGCTTTTGACATAGAGCTTCAAACCCGATACAGGAAAGTATCGTCAGAAGGGCAATAGCAAGAGCGCGGAGCCCCGACATATATACTCCCCAAAGGAAAGCGGGGAGGAGAGCTATCAGCACATCTGCCATGATGCTTCTCGTGGTGACACTGGCCTTGATGTGGGGCGAGGGGGACACCGTGAGAAGGGTGGGCATCGGTGCGGGACTTTGTTTTCTCATATTCATACGTATTCCAAATCTAAATTAAATTTTTAAAGGGTCACTTGCGTTCAGCGGCTTCTTTTGCAGCCTTCATTCGAGCCGCTTCCGTACGGAGGTAGTTTTTTGCAACTCTTATGTACTGCACTATCTCCACTTTTCCGGGACAGTTGTAGGAGCAGGAGCCGCACTCGACACAGCTCATAGCACCGTATTTTGACGCACTTTCCATATCGTCGTGCTGAACGAATCCTGCGATAAGGGCGGGCATCAGGTGCATGGGGCAATTCTGTACGCATCTGCCGCAACGGATACATACAGCAGGATCGCTTGGCTTCTTTGAAAAGTCGGGGGAGAGAAACAGCAGGGCTGATGTGCCTTTCTTTGTGGCAGTTTCGGGATCCCACTGAGCCTGACCCATCATAGGTCCGCCGAAGATTATCTTCTCAGGAGTTTTAACAAGTCCGCCGCACTGCTCCGCCAGATAGGACGCCGATGTGCCAAGGGGTACTCTAAGATTTGCAGGAGAGGCGATGCAGTCTCCGCTGACGGTGACCACACGTTTGACGGCAGGCATACCCGTAGCGAAAGCATCGTACACGGCGGCACAGGTAGCAGCGTTGAAGATCACACATCCCGCGTCGGCAGGGAGTTTTCCGGGGGCGAGCTCGCGACCCGTAAGAGCGTAGATAAGCTGTCTTTCGTCACCCTGAGGATATTTTGTCTTCATGGTTTTTACCGACATGAAATCAAGTCCGCGGGTCTTTTTGGTCATGCGTCGGATGGCGTCTTCCTTGTTGTCTTCGATGGCTATGTAGACGGTAGGAACGCCGACTGCACGCATGAGAATCTTGATTCCGCCGATCACACGGTCTGCCTCTTCGAGGAGGAGTCGGTGGTCCGCGGTGATGAAAGGCTCACATTCCGCACAGTTCACGATAAGGTATTCACATTTACCTGCGGCGGAGGATATTTTTGCGTATGTAGGGAAGGATGCGCCGCCCATACCCGTGATTCCCGCGTTGCGGATAACTTCGGTTATCTCTTCGGGGGACAGCTCGGCAATGCTCTTTGTGCAGGGAGTGAGAGTGTCGGTCACCTCGTCAAGACCGTCGCTGTCGATGACCACAGCCTTGTGATATGATCCGTCGGTGACACGAATCTCTTCGATGGATTTTACGGTACCCGAAATGCTGGAGTGAACGGGGCAACCGAGGGCTCCTTCCGGAGGCATACCGATAACGTCGCCGATCTTTACGGAGTCACCGGGGGCAACTGTGGGAGCGGCGGGGGCGCCGATGCCTTGATTTAGGGAAATTCTTACTTGCGGCGGTGTAGGAATGTCGCGAATCTCGCATTTTGACGTAAGCTTGTATTCGTGAACGTGGATTCCGCCTTTAAAGGTGTAAGCCAAATCTGCCTTCTCCTTATCTGTTTATAGTTGATATATTTTGCCGAACAGGCAAAATCAGAAAATCATCAAAGTCATATTAATTATACATTATTTTCACCGAAAATTCAATACAAATATATTGGCAACTATGTAAAAGCGAATGAAGATCCGCTAAAAAACAAACCCCGTCCATTTTTCGACGGAGTTTGATTTATACAGTTTTCAGTTTTGCAATTTGAACCTTGTTCCAAGCTCAACGCCTGCGTTGTACGCCGCCGTGTTAAGGTCAGCCCCAGCGTCTCCCGAAACGAGAGCGGTAAAGGTCTCTTTCATAGCGGTGACGGTGGGAAGGCTTGAAGAAAATGCGGTGGCAAGGTCGTAAACCGCCTCTCTTGAGATCATCTCAAGGATGTCGGCAGACTCGTTGTCAGGCAGGGTTGTGGCGTGAAGATAGGTCGCCGCCGCTTCGGTGATATACCCGTAGGACGCCGCGTTCAAAGCGGAAAGCACGAGTGACGCCATCTCGGGGTTCTTCGTATTGGCAGGGACACACATTACGAGGGCGGCACCATCTACGGGGGAACGGTATTTTGCTGATTCGGTGGACTTGGGCATAGGCAGAATACCTACCGGCACGTTAGAGTTGCGATATTCGTCAAGCTCGCCCACGTTTCCGATGATGAAAAGGGATTTTCCTTCGTTAAACGCCTGTCTTGCATTGCTTTCGTTGATTCCGAGGCGATTTGCCATGGCGTTTATCTTCTTTACGGTGTAAGTGGTGGTGCTGACGGAATCGGGAGTGCACTTTACTACAGGCAAACCGTTCTCGCCTCCACGGATAAACTTGTTATCAAGGGAGTAGAATACGCTCTCGTAAGCTTTTCCACCCTCGATAACGGCTCCCGTGAACTTTTCGGATCCGTTACACATCCCTGCGTACTCGAAGAACTTCTTCCAAGTGAATTTCCCCTCGAGGGCAACGTCGTAAATGTCGTCGATGCCAAGCTCTTTCGCTATATTACGGTTGAAGATCACTACGGGCAGGTCAGTTACGGGGAGAGCCTCTCCGCCGATGCCGAAGAACTCGTACCCTGCGGAAAGAGATGCGGCAGAACTGCGGTTGAAGTAGGGCTGAGACTCGTCGAAGAAGGGGAGGGAGCGGAAATTTGCCAAAACGCCTGCGTCGGCGAAAT
>JAZULS010000044.1:0-5388 GCA_045603205.1 Eubacteriales bacterium
GGGTAGCGAAGCGGCGCCGAGGTAGTGAATAACAGTCCGGGGGACTGTTAGAGCCGAGGCGTGACCGAGCCGCAGTGAGACAGGTGGATTTTGCGTAGCAAAAGACGGATGAGGTGTTTTACGTTGGCACGCTCTTACAGAAAATTGTCAAAGGTTATTCAATCCATCATTTGCCAAGGGCAAGCATCATTAGCGTAAGCGGCATCATTTGCCAAAACATCATCAGCGTCAGCGACTATTTTCCCATTTATATTCCATTTACGCGTTTCCTACGCGTTCGTCTCTTGTCTTATGGAAGGGACGAAGTGCCACACGGGTGAGAATCTGCGGGAAAGCCGCTAAAACCACGTTTGCGGCAAACTCGGGCAGGAGAAAATCCGTAAACAGGATGCCTGCGCTTACGCCTCGGAGGGTAGACAGGACGATGATAGCGGTGATGATCCCCCTCGCCGCCGAGGAAACTCCCGTATACATAGCCGACACGATAAGGGAATCTCTAAAACGGTGGGTCGTAAGATAGCCTGCGGCAATGGCACAGGGCACGTAAAGCAGAGGAAGCAGGGTTATGGTGGTGCCTCCTGCGGAGTCGATGACGTAAGCGGCGATAGGCGCCACAACGCCGCCGAACTTTTCCTTCTCGATGATGCCTACGGTGATAACGAAGGGCAAAATCAGGTCAGGTATTGCTCCAAAGGGGCGAAAACGGGTAAACAAAGTTGTCTGAAGCACGGTAAAGAACACCAGCAAAAGTCCGATGACCACGGCTTTAAGCACAGTCTCGGGGTCAATAGTGAAGGCAAGGCGCCAGCTGTTGAAGCGGTCGATCAGCTTTGCGGGAACTTCCGCGATCTCAGTCTCCACGTCGGAGATGATGCGGCGTACCGTGCGTACCGCCTTCAGCTTGGGGTGGACTCGGTTCGTGCCGTTACGGCGGGGGTTTGTGCCGCCGCTGTGGCTTGAAACTCTGTATCTCGGGGTATGGGAGGGAGTCACGTTAGCGTAGGGACTTTGAGGCGCGCCTGTAGGCCCATGATTTTGGGTCACGTTCCCACGGGAGATCACGGTATTCTGCCCCGGCTTAATCTGCCTCGGAGGTATCCCTGTCTTCTGTGTAGGTTTCATAGTCAACAACTACCATTACTTCTGAAATTTTATCTTCGTCGGAGAAATTGAACGCCTCGGGTCTGACGTACGCCACGACGGAACGGCTGAACTCGTCAAGCTCGATCTTTTCAACGTAGCCAACGGTAAGTCCTCTCGGATAAACGGAGCCGTAGCCGCCGGTGAGGATTCTGTCGCCTTTTTTGATGTCAGCTCCCTCGGGAAGGTATTCAAGGCGGCAAAGACCCTCTTTCGACAGAGTGTAGTCTCCCACAAGCACCGCCATCTCGCCGCTTCTCTCGTTGTAAACTCCAACAGAGGCGGAAGAATCAAGGACACTTGTGACCTTCGCCCAGTTTGTACCCACGGAGGAAATATATCCAAGAACCACGCCCCTTGAAAGAACGGGCATATCGCGGGCAACGCCGTCGGAGGTTCCAACGTCAAGCATAAAAACGGAGGAATAGTTTCCGCTTTCCCTGCCGCAGACCGACGCCGCTGTAAATTTATAGTCCGTGTGCTGCATCTTGAGTTCAAGATACTCGCTGATCCACTCATACTGCTCCTCAAGCTCAAGAGACTTGTAAAGCTCTTCCTTGAGACTTGCGTTTTCCTCTTTGAGACGGGCGTTTTCCTCCATCAGCTCATCGAAGGCGTAGATGTACTCAGCGTACCCGTCGATTCCCGCGGCGATGCCGTAGGAAAGCTGTCTCAGGGGGGTGAGCAGGGTGTTGACTCCGTTTCTGAGCAGAGGCGTGAGTCCCATGGAGCACAGGACCGTCGGTATTATGGTTGCCGCAAGGGTCAGAAAGGTTATAAGATAAAAATACCTTGACCTTAAAAACTTTTTCACTTTAAAGTGACCGTACCTTTTCTTAGAAATATACTGTCTTTGTCGCGTTTTTCTCGGTTTTCAACAGTTTACGGGGAAAACTTCGAGAAAAACGGAGGGGATCTTATCTCGTTCTGAAGGTGATAGCGCCGGTGAAGTCGCCGCTCTCTATTACTCTGCCGATACCGTGAGCCACGCAGTCAAGAGGATTCTTCGCAACGAAGGTGCGGATTCCCGTGTGGCGGGCTACCATCATGTCAAGTCCGGGAAGGAGAGCGCCGCCGCCTGCAAGCACGATGCCCTGGTCGAAAATGTCCGCGGAAAGCTCGGGGGGTGTGCTCTCCAGGGTGCTCTTGATGCCCTCAACGATAGTGGCGATGCCGTCAGACATAGCTTCTCTGATCTCCGCGGAGGAAACGCCGATAATAGCGGGAAGTCCGTTGATAAGGTTACGTCCGCGGACCTCAACGATGCCTCTGTCATAGGAGGGGTGAGCGCTGCCGATGGTCTTCTTGAGAGTCTCCGCTGTGACACCGCCGATGAGAACGTTGTACTTCTTCTTGATGTATGCGGCGATTGCCTCGTCAAGCTCGTTGCCCGCGCATCGAATGGATTTTGAAAGAACGATTCCGCCGTAGGAGAGAACTGCCACCTCTGTGGTGCCGCCGCCGATGTCAACTATCATGGAGCCTCTTGCGTCCTCAATGCGAAGTCCGCTGCCGATAGCCGCCGCAACGGGCTCCTCGATGAGAGCTACGGACTGTGCGCCTGCCTCAAGAGTTACGTCCTCAACGGCACGTTTTTCAACTTCGGTAACTCCATAGGGGATGCAGATGATGACCTTCGGGCGGCTCATGATGGTGTTGCCCGAAACTTTTTTGAAAAAGTGGCGGAGCATAGCGCTGGTAGCGTCAAATTCCGCGATAACGCCGTCCTTCAGGGGGTGGAGCGCCTTTATTGAGCCGGGAGTTTTACCAAGCATAAGCTTTGCTTCGCTTCCTACGGCAACAACGTGGCGTCCCTTTGCGTCAAGGGCAACAACGGAAGGCTCGCGAAGTACGATACCCTTGCCCTTCATATAGATTATTGTGTTGGCTGTGCCAAGGTCGATTCCGATATGTTTCATTCTATAAGCCTGCGCCTGTCGGTTTGGTTTCTGCGTTGCAGTTCCGAGGCGTCCTTTTTGTTAATATTATGTGTTATTTCAGTCCGAATTCCTCTGAGAGAATCTCCCAAAGGACGAAGGCGGAGATGCCTACCACGTTTTGGTAGTCTCCAACTATTTTTGAGACGAATCTTCCGCCGAGAGCCTGTATTCCGTAAGCCCCTGCTTTGTCGTCGCACTCGCCGGTGGCAACGTAGGACTTTATCTCCTCGTCGGTGAGGCTTTTGAAATATACCTCGGTGGTAACGCTTTTTGTGACGGTTTTTTCCCCATCGGTAACGGTGATGCCTCCAACCACGTAGTGAGCGCCGCCCGATAAGGCTTTTAGCATTTCTTTTGCATGGTCGCGGGACGTGGGTTTACCGAATATAACCTCTCCGTCGGGAGAAACCACCGTGTCTGAGGCAACGATGACGAGTCTTTCGCCGCCGTCAAGTCGGCTTTTCAGTGCGTCAAGCGCCGCTTCTGCCTTCAGCTTTGAAGCCTGTCCTGCGAAATACTCCGCGTAGGTCTCAGAAGGGGAGTTTTTGCCTGCGGGGTTTTCTTCCGCTCCTGTAACGAAAACTTCGTGAGGGATGCCGATTGAGTTCAGGATCTCGTGGCGGCGCGGGGAGGCGGAAGCTAAGATTATCTTTACGTTTTCCATTATTTCTTGAAGATATACTTGCCCACCAGAAGGGAAAGGGCGATGCAGAGGATAGTCGCCACGGAGATGGAGAAGCTGATGCCGAGGGTCAGGCTGACGACCCCAAGTTCAAGGGTGACGGGAGTGGTGGTGCCGAAATTCTGTCCGAAGGCAAGCCAGGAGAAATATGCGTTTCCTGCAGTAACGTGGGAGATCATCGTACCGAGGACTACGCCCACCAGCACGAGAAAGAGGTTAAGCCAAAATTTACTTTTCAAAGGTTTTACCGAGCCTTTCTTTTGTTTGTTCATCTTTTTATATACTTAAAATTATATTCTTTTTATCTTAGGGATCCCTGCTTCAACACTCGAAAGCCCTCTCTCGTAAGCCTTTATCACGCCGTCCGCCTCAGAGCCGGTTTCCACGGAGAAAACGTAGAAGTGATGGCTGAGGGAGTATTTTTCGAGAGGCAAGTCCGCTGAGTAAAGTGGAACGGAGTTATATATCACGTTGATCTTGTCCCCTGCAGGCAAAACGGGGAATTTTTCGCCTTTTCGGTCAAGTAGATTTTTAGGCAGTCCGCATCCCGTCTCGCCGCACTTTCCGCTGCAAGGGGAGTCGGCAAGAATACACCGTCTCACCGTCATCAGAGGCAGGCGACCGTAGACTACGGCACCGACGCTTCCTGCAGACCGTGAGAGGTCACGCATAGCGGGAAGATTTAACTCGGGGGAGAGGATCACTGCTTCTGCGCCAAGATTTTTGATCTCTCTTGCGGCGACCTCGTTTGTGCAGTTGAGTCTCATTGACGCTACGGGGGAAAGTTTTTCCCTCTTGGCGGCAAGGATCTGACCGAGGGTGTGGCAGAGAACTCTTTTTCCGCCGTTTTCGGCAAATCTGCGCAGAGAAGCTTCGACTTTTTCACTTGAGGGTGCGTATGGCGGCAGGTCAAGTCCGAATTTGTGGTAGCTTCTGCCGTTCAAAAGCTCCTCGCGGAGGAAGATCACGTCAAAATATTCTTCCGCCTCGGGGGTCAGCTGTTCTGCCGTCTCAAAGGACGCCATTTTGAGTGGGCTTTCAGCTTTGGGGACAGTTTTTATGTTTTTCTCGATTGGATTTTTTGTAAAATTCCGTGTGACGAGGAGTTTTTCAAGTTCGCTGACAGCCTCTCTGCGGAGAGCGTTGAGAGCTGACACAGGGACGAAGACTTCCCCTTCGGTGTGGAGGGTGAAATCTTCCGCGTCAAGGGAAAAGTAGGAGTCCCCAAGCTTTCCGATGCTCTTTAGCACCCGAGCAAAGTCAAGCCCGGCGCTTTTTGCCGCTTCGCAGGTTTGTCCGAATACGGTAACGGAGGCGTCCCCCTTAGTCAGCGTAAGGCTGAGCTTTTCCCCTGCCTTCATAGTGAGTTTTGCCGTCACGGGAATTTTCCGCGTGAGTCCCGTAAACTTTTCGCCGCCTGACGTAGCGGACTCGGGTCTCATACCCACCATACGGGAAAAATTATTTTTAAAATAGCCGTCGGTGAAGCCGTCCCGGGAAAAAATTGCCTCAAGGGCAGAAATTTCCGCAGGGGTGGCACCTCTTCTTTCGTCAAGGAGACGGCGGTAGATCTTCGTTACACCGTAAACGTAGTCGGCACTTTTGAGTCTGCCTTCGATCTTGAGA
>JAZULS010000045.1:0-18550 GCA_045603205.1 Eubacteriales bacterium
TAAAGGGAGGCGTCAAAAATCCTTGATTTTTGACGGAGGGATTGTTGGTCATCTGCACTTAACAATCCCTCAGTCTTTTTGCTTTGCAAAAATCCAGCCCCCTTTACACAAGGGGGCCTTTTTCTGTCCTTATGGGTACAACGCCTATGCTGAGCTTTTTTGTTTGCATAAGAGTCCCTGTGTCAATCCTGCCGTCCGGGCATATAATCTTAACAGATGAGAAAATCATCTACATAGGAAGAAAGGCTGAGCTGAAATGAAGATCGTGCTTGTGAAGAGTCCGCGGACGCTGACACCCTTACTCAGAAGAATATTCAAGATCCAAAAGCGAAAATGAAAAATGGGCTGAGTCTTAACGTCTCAGCCCAAAGGTTTTATTCTCTTGTTATAACGACCAAAGCTTTCCCCGAAACTATAATTTTGGCTTCCTCGGATGTAACCTCGTTGCTTACCGCAAAGGGGTTTGAACGGATAAGATCTGCCTTGTGAAGGGGATACTTGCATCCCGTAAGAGTGACTACGCTGTCCTCCAGAGCAAGAACACCGAAATATCCACTCTCGTTTTTTAGTGTCGCCTCACCGTCATGGAGAAGGAATATCCGATTGAGTCCGTCGTTCAGCTCTGCCTTGACGTTTCGGTCAGAGAGAAACTCTAACATAAAAATGTTGGAGAGAAGATGATCACACCTTCCGCCACCTCCGCCGATGACGGTAATTTCCGCTGCACCCTCATCAAGGGCGTGCTTTATCGCCAGCATGGTGTCGGTGTCGTCCTTTTCCGGCAGGGCACGGATGATCTTTACGCCTTCGGGAAGCCGTTTCGCCGAATCAAAGTCACCGATGACAAGGTCAGGCAGGATACCGAGCTTTTCTGCTGTGTCGCATCCGCTGTCAGCGGCGATAACGTAGGCATCGTCGAAAACGTCACGGCTTATAAGTTCCACGTGACACTCTCCGCCGCAGATGATAACAACCTTTTTCACGTCGGTTTCCTCCTTTTGATAAAACTTACCGTCTCTTTCTCGGTGCAGGGGCTTCTTCTTCCTTTTGCCTCTTCCATTCGGGTTTTTTCTTCAGCTCCTCGAAGATCTGTACGTATCCTTTGTGGCGGTGAGGATGGATCTCTCCCGAATTAACCTTTTCAAGGACCGCACATCCTTCTTCCTTAGTGTGGGTACATTTTGTATATCGGCAGTTGCCTATATTCCCTTTGAACTCTCGGAAATTCTCTGCAAGCTCAGCTGCTGCGAAGAAATTGTAGCGAGTAAAGTCGAGCATCGAAAAGCCCGGAGTGTCCGCAAGGTAAAACTCACTGCCGTTTTCGCTGGTGAGAGGGAAAAACTCTACCTGGCGAGTGGTGTGGCGTCCGCGCTCGGTTTTTCGGCTTACCGTATTAGTTGCAAGGGACAGTCCGTCGAAAAGTGCACTGATCAAAGTGGACTTTCCTGCACCGGAAACACCGACGAAAGCGGCGCGAACAAGCCTTCCGCTTTCCGCTCCCTCGTCTGCGATACGGTTTATGTAGTTTTTCAACTCTCCTACTCCGTCACCGCTCACTGCACTGAGGGGGAACACGTTATAACCGGCTTTTTTGTAAATATCCTCGATCTCCGCGGTGCTTTCCGCGTCCATATCGCTCTTGCCTGCGATGATGACCGTCTCTATATCCGAATGTTCGGCAATTGCCGTTATCTTGTCCACGGTCAAAAGATCCGGCTTCGGGCGGCAGGAGGGAACGATCACGAAAAGGTGTGTGAGATTTGCAAGCGGGGGGCGAATGAGGGTGCTGGTGCGGGGCAGAATATCGTCGATAACGTATTCCGCGCGTTCACCATTGACCTCCTCAAGGATTACAACGTCGTCACCGGGCAGGGGAGATGTACCCTCATGACGGAATTTTCCTCTTGCTCGGCATTCTATCTCAGTGTAAACGTTCCCCTCGGACACAAGGCGGACTCCGTAGAGTCCGCCTATGCCTTTTGTTATGATACCGTGTTTGCTGTTTGAAATTTCCATATTTTACTCCGTGCCGTCATAACGGATCGGCACAAATTGCGTTAATTCTGACCGTCTTCCAGAGCGCCCGCAGGCTCGTTTCCTTCATCCTCGAAGGTTTCGGGAGAAACGGGAACGGACTCACTGTCGGAGGGAGCAGGCTCGCCACCGGATTCTGAATTGGAATCACTCTCCGAGCTTGCAGAATCGGAAGTCTGAGTAGTGGTTTCGCTGCTTTCGGGAGTGCTGCTTTCGGGGTTCTGTGTGGTGGTCTCAGAAGACGAAGGCTCAGGCTCCTTTGTGGTAGACTCACTGGGAGGAGTGGATTCTTCCTTTCTCGTTGTGGTCTCCGTGGGCTTCGGCTCAGTTTCGGACTCGGACTCCGTTTCCGTTGGCTTCGGTTCAGTCTCGGTTTCCGTGGGGATTTCGGTTTCCGTCACGGACTCGGTTTCTGTTTCGGTTTCCGTTTCAGTCTCAGTCTCAGTCTCGGTCTCGGTTTCCGTGGGAATTTCCGTCTCAGGTTCCGTCTCCGTTGGCTTTGTTGTCTCGGTCTCGCCGTACTTGGGTCCGCCGCTGACTACAAAATCAACTACGGTGTAATAATAAACGGGAGTTTCCTTCTCTATGCTCTGGCTGAGGACAGTGCCTGCCTTTTCCTTAGACTTTTCATAGGTTACCTTGCCTACACGGAGCTTGTTCTTCGCCATCTTAACGAGAACTTCGCCCTCGCTCATACCCTCGAAATCGGGCATCTCAAGGTCTTCATCACCTGCACCGCGGCTGATATAAAGCTCAATGGTGTCGCCCACCTTAACTACCGTGCCCGGAGCGGGATCGGTGCGAAGGACCGTACCGTATTCGTGGACGAGGCTGGTCTGCTTGACGATGGTACACTTCAGCTTCAGGGAGCGGAGCTGTGACACCACCAGTCTGTAATCCATAATGGAGTAGTCGTCAAGCTTGATAGTCTGCTTGCCGGCACTGACTACGAGATTGACGTCACAATACTGCTTGCCTGCAAGAACACGCTTCATTTCACCGCCGAGGGGGTACTGTCCGATAATTGTGCCCACCTCATGTTCTTCATCGTACTGATATTCAACACCCGCCAGTCTGAAATATTCGGAATTACTGAAGAATTCTTCAAGGCTTGTGGTATAGGTAGCACCGACGTAATTCCCAACTTCAACAGTTTCGTAATCTTTAAGAGAGCTGCTTGCAAAGACGTTAGTAAAAATGTACACTCCGCAAATGCAGAAAGCGATGAAGAATGCAGTGAATACTCCGATAACTATCGGGAGCATTGATTTACTTACTTTTCCAAGCGGATGCTTTTTTTGAAAAAAATTCCTTATCTTCTCCGAAGCCTTGGGCTTAAAGACGATGGCAGGATTCTCCTTCACCTTTTCAAGACAGTCGAGCATCTGCTCGGCGTTCTGATAACGTCTGGTGGGATCCTTTTCCATAGCCTTCATGATGATCTGCTCGAGACCCTGAGGAATCTTCGGGTTGATGCTGCGGGGTGACTCGGGAGTATCATTGACCTGCATGAGAGCAACGGAAACGGGGGAGTCCGCATCAAAGGGGAGTCGTCCCGTGGTCATCTCATACATGAGGACACCGAGGGAATAAAGGTCGCTTCGGGAGTCGATCTGCTCTCCGCTTGCCTGTTCGGGACTGATGTAATAAACAGTACCGATAGCCTTGTCGGTCATCGTAACGGTATCGGCATTGGGAAGCTTCGCAATGCCGAAATCCATCACCTTGATAACGCCGTCTCTCAGAAGCATAATGTTCTGAGGCTTGATATCGCGGTGTACGATTCCTTTTTTGTGAGCATGGTCGAGGGCTTTCAGAATCTGCATTGAGTAACCAAGGGTTTCTCTGAGACTGAGCACCTCACGTCTTACCATATAATTTTTGAGGGTGATACCCTCGATATATTCCATAACGATGTACTTGATGTTTTCTCTCACGGAAACGTCGTAAATGTTTACGATGTTGGGGTGAGAGAGCATCGCGACAGCCTTGCTTTCGTTGATAAATCTCTTAACGGAAGCGTCGTCTGTTGCGATGTCGTCTCTGAGGATCTTTACCGCAACGATTCGCCTCATCAAGAGGTCAACCGCTTTATAAACGACAGCCATTCCGCCGACGCCTATAAGAGCATCTATTCTGTATCTGTTATCGAACACGTGTCCGATATACTTTTCATAATTTTCCATAACAGTCCTTTAATTACTGATCGCGGCACGTCGGGGACACGCCGTGAAGATTTAAATCGGGTTCCTATTGAAAAGGGTTAAGCTTCTTAAATTGACAGGAGAACTACCGTTATGTTGTCGCTTCCGCCTCGATCATTTGCAAGGGACACAAGACTTTCTGCGGTGGCCTTCAAAGCCTCGGAGTCTGAGTCATTCAGCGCTTTGAGCTGAGAGTTGATCTCGGAGGGCTCGACAAAGTTTGTGAGTCCGTCGGAGCAGAGGACGATATGTGTGGGGGCGGCTCCCTCGGTGTGCTGAACCGTATAAAGGTCAGCCTCCACGGAGCTTTCGGTACCCACGGCGCGAGTGATTATGTTTCTGTGATGGGAGGATTTCGCCTTTGTAGGGGAGATCCTTCCGATATCCACAAGGTACTGTACGTAGGAGTGGTCTTTGGTGATCTGGGTGATGGAGTCTGCTGTACTGAGGTACATTCTGCTGTCGCCCACGTTCACGGAGTATATCCGCTTAGGGGTCACAAGAGCACACACGAGAGTCGTACCCATTCCCGTAAGGTCGGAGGAAGATTTAGATGAGGAGTATACCGCCTCATTGGCTCTTTCCACCGCACTGAGTAGAATGTTTGAGATGTTCTCATCGGAGGAGTCGTCTGAGTGACGGTCCACAAGGGTCTCGAGATCGGCATCAATGCGCTCGATGAAAGCGGAAATGGCAAGGGAGCTTGCAACTCCGCCGCCCTTAGCACCTCCCATGCCGTCGCAAACGACCGCAAGGACCACGTCCGGAGAATATTCTTTTATTCTGAAGTTGTCCTGATTGACGACACGTTTCATTCCGATATCAGTCGTTCCGTAAAAAAACATAGATTTACCCCACTGCAGCTCTTAGCGGAACTGCGTCTGTCATAAATACCAAAATAGAATGTTTTTTAAAGGGAGCATACCTTAGATACACTACTCCACTTTAATTCCATTATACAATATCGGGGAACTGTTGTAAAGCAAATTTGCGTTTTTTCATCTAATTTAAGAAAAATATTCACAAATTTTCCCCGAAAAACCATTGAAATGAGGGTTTTTACGCTTTATCCATCTTGCGATTGCGGGAGAGTCTAAGCTGTCCGCAAGAAGCGTCAATATCACTGCCCAAACGGCGGCGGATGGTAGCGTTGATTCCGAGACGCTTCAGCTCCCCTTCGAATCGGCGGGCACTCTGCCTGTCTACGGTCTTGAGTCCCGTTTCGTCCACCTCGTTGAGCATTATAAGGTTCACGTGGCAGGGCACCTTTCCCATACCTCGCTTCAGGAGCGCGGCAAGCTTTGAAGCGTCCGCTTCGCTGTCGTTTTTACCCGCGATGAGAGTATATTCAAAGGAGACACGTCTGCCCGTTACGTCGAAATAATATCTGCAGGCGGAGATCAGCTCCTCGAGGGGATATTTTTTCGCGATGGGCATGATGGTCCGTCTTACCTCGTCGCTGTATGCGTGGAGAGATACGGAGAGGGTCACGGGAATTCCCTCGTCTGCGAGTGCGCGGATCTTCGGTACGATTCCGCAGGTGGAGAGGGAGATATGTCTCATTCCGATGTTCAGCCCGTCAGCGTCTCCCACAAGGTGAAGAAATTTTATCACGTTGTCGTAGTTATCAAGAGGCTCGCCGATGCCCATCATAACGATGCCATGGATCTTTTCTCCCGAATCCTTTGCGGCAAGGGCAACCTGTCCGAGGATCTCCGAGGGAGTAAGGTCACGGACTCTTCCCGAAAGAGTGGAGGCACAGAAGGCACAACCCATTCGGCATCCTGCCTGGGAGGACACGCAAATGGTATTTCCGTGCTCGTATTTCATAAGTACGCTTTCAACGCACTCGCCGTCGCTTAATGAAAAGAGATATTTAACCGTGCCGTCAATCTTTGAGGTGAATTTTTGCTCGATCCTCGGGAGTCTGTAGTCCGCCGTCTCTGCGATCTTCTCGCGGAATTTCTTAGGTAGATTCGTCATCTCATCAAGAGTAGCCGCGGCGTGCATCCACTTGAAGAGCTGTTTTGACCTGAATGCAGGCTCACCGCAGGATTCCACGAATTCTGCCAGCTCCTCTTTGGACATTGACATTATGTCGGGTCTTGTGTTCATTTTTATCTCCATTCTGCCACAGGGGCAGAAGATTTTGTTATGTTAGTTTGTTTTTGCCATTTTAGCCACGAAAAAGCCGTCTGTTCCGCTGACGTGGGGCAGAAGCGTGAGACAGCCGCCCTCGGAGGACAGCGTTTTTGAGCCGTCTCGTGACGTCACACTAAAGTCAACAGCCTTGAACTCGGGGTGGCTTTCAAGGAATTTATTCACCACGTCTTCGTTTTCACGCTTGTTCAGCGTACAGGTGGAGTAGACTAAAACTCCGCCGCTTTTTACGTAAACGGAGGCTCCGCAGAGGACTCCGTATTGAATTTCGGGCAGCCTTGCAACGGACTCTACATCCTTATATCTGATGTCAGGCTTCTTTGCAAGAACACCGAAACCCGAGCAGGGGGCGTCACACAGCACTCTGTCGCAGGTCTCTCTCAGATTTTCGTCAGGCTCTCTCGCGTCACGACAGCTTGTAGTGATGCAGGAAAGCCCAAGCTTTTTCGCTGTAGAATTTATTAGAGAAAGCTTGTTTTCGTGCAGGTCGAAGGAGAAGATTTCCGCCTCTCCCTCGGCGTCTATCGCCATTCCAAAGCTCTTTCCGCCGGGGCAAGAGCATACGTCGGCGATACGGTCTCCCTTTTGTGCTCCAACCACTTCCGTGCAGATAGCCGAAGCCTCGTCTTGCACAAACCAAAGTCCATCGTCGATACCACGGCGGACGGCTTCGTCTACCGAGGTGACTTTCAAGGTTTTACGGGCAAAATCGCACATTTTTGCACCGTCAAGGGCTTTTTCGGCGTCCGAAACGGAGATTTTGGTGGTATTCACTCTGAGGCAAACGCGAAAATCATCGGAGTAAGCCTCCAAAATCTTGCAGGCGGTGTCATATCCGTAGGAATCACACAAAATTTTGCAGATACCCTCGCCGGTGGAGTAGCGTACTGCCATGTCCCTTTGGTTTTTCCCGCTTGGCAAGGAAAACTTCTTGCCACCACGGACAAAGGAACGAAGGACACCGTTGACAAATCCGCGGGAACGCTTGGGTGCGGTGTCAACACTCTCGCCCACCGCCGCAAAGTCGGGGATTCTGTCGGTATATACGAGCTGATATATTCCAAGTCTCAGGGAAATGAGGGAGGGGACGTCAATGTCAGGCAGCTTCCTTGAAGAATACTGTGAGATGATGTGGTCAAGAGTCAAGCGCCTCTCGATGACCCCGTAAACGAGCCTTGTATAAAGAGCTCTGTCGGCTTTGGAAAGCTCAACGTCACCCCGAAGAACGGAGTCTATCTCAAGATTAGAATACCTGCCCATTTTTTCAACAGCAAGAAGGGAAGAGTGGGCAAGAGCGCGAATATTTTGCTTGTCGTTTGCCATGAGATAACCTCCGTTCATAAAATTTATCTTATCGTCTGTTCCGTCTGCCGTTCACGATCAAGAACAGACGGAGAAGGTTTGCAAGGGATACGAAAAGTGCCGCAACGTAGGTGAGAGCCGCGGCGCGAAGCACCTTTGCCGATGCCGCAAGGGAGTCTCCTGTAAGCATCGCACTTTCTTTTAGGGTGTTAAGGGCACGACGGCTGGCGTTGAACTCCACGGGGAGAGTCACCAACTGAAAGAGTACCGCAGCACAGAAGAGAAGGATGCCGAAATTTGCCAGGGGCACAGAGGACATAAGAAGTCCGAGGAAAACTAAAGGTACGGCAAGGCTTGAGCCGATGCGGGAAATGGGGATGATGGCGGTACGGACCTTTATCGGGAAGTACCCAACTGCGTGCTGAACAGCGTGTCCTGCTTCGTGAGCGGCAACACCGACAGCGGCGGCACTGGCAACACCGTATACGGTACTTGAAAGTCTTATTACGTTTGCTCTCGGGTCGTAGTGGTCCGTCAGGTCTCCTGACACCTGTTCGACTTTGACGTGGCGGAGTCCGTTGGCGTCAAGGATGCGTCTTGCGGCATCACTGCCCGTGAGACCTCTGCCGGAGGGGACCTTTGAGTATTTTTTAAAGGTGGAGGTTACGTTGAACTGTGCCCACATTGCAATAAAGAGGGCAGGTACAACTAAAATCAGATAATAAGGGTCGATTCCGTATAAAAACATAGAAAACTGTTCCTCCTTTAAGGTGAAACTTTTTTATGAGAGACGGTCTCCCACAGCTATCTTTCGTCCGCGAATGAAGTCAGCCGCGCTCATGCGACCCTTTCCCTCAGGGATAACGCCGGTGAAGCAGATAACTCCGCCGTCTCCGCAAGCAACGCTGATCTCGCCGCCGTCAACAGAGATGACGGTGCCGATTTCTGCGTCGGTCTTGCCGTCTCCCATACGGGCGCCGGTGATCTTCAGAAGCTTTCCGTCGGGAGTGTGAGTCAGCGCGCAGGGAACGGGAGCAAGTCCGCGGATCTTGTTGTAAACGTCCTTCAGCGGTGCGGAAAAGTCAATAGCGCAGTCTTCCTTCGTGATCTTTGCCGCGTAGGTGGCGCCTTCTTCGCTCTGAGACAAGCGGGGGAGAGGACCTTCCATAGCTCTGTCGATGACATTTGACATAGCCTCGCCGCCGAGGAGCGCCAGCTTATCGTGGAGAGTTCCCACGTCGTCCGTGTCTTCGATGTAGCACTCGATAGCCATGATCATGTCACCAGTGTCAAGTCCGTAGTCCATAAACATAGCGGTAACGCCACTCTTTGTGTCCCCCTCCATGATGGCTCTGTTGATGGGAGCGGCGCCGCGGTGACGGGGGAGAAGGGAAGCGTGGGCATTGATACAGCCGTTCTTCGGATAGTCGATGACGTATGCGGGAAGGATCTTGCCGTAAGCCGCAACGATGATCATTTCGGGGTCGAGCTCGCGAAGAGTCTCCTCAAAAGCACCGTCCTTCAAAGTCACGGGCTGATAAACGGGAAGTCCCTTTTCCTCAGCGAAGACTTTTACGGGAGGCGCGATCATCTTCATGCCACGACCCTTAGGCTTGTCGGGCTGAGTTACAACACCGATAACCTCTGAGTTAGGATTCGCGTATACCGCGCGCAGACATTCCACCGCGAAATCGGGAGTTCCCATGAAAAGTATTCTCATAGCAGAAAAATCTCCTTTCGGGGGACTTAGTCCATCATCTCGTCGATTTCTTCGCGGGTCAGCACGTGAACTGCCTCGTCGATGAAAAGCTTTCCGTCAAGGTGGTCGATCTCATGACAAAAACATCTTGCGGTGAGTCCTTCGCCGCTGACGGTGAACTCGTTGCCGTTTCTGTCGAGGGCACGAACGGTAACCTTCATGGGCCTGTCAGTGATCGCCCATTCGCCGGGAACGGAAAGGCACCCCTCCATCTCCTGCTGGTTGCCTTCGCGAAGGATGATCTCGGGGTTGATAAGCTCGTACATCTTGTCGCCATCGTTGGTGTCGATAACGAGAGCGATCCTCTTGAGGATGCCTACCTGAGGAGCGGCAAGTCCTACTCCCTCAGAGTCGATGAGAGTGTCTCTCATATCGTCAAGAAGAGTGAGGATTCGGGGTGTGATCTTGTCAACGGGTCTGCATTTCTTGCGGAGAGTGTCGTCTCCTTTTTTTATTATATTCAAAAGTGCCATATCTATCCATAATTCCTTTCAAATTCAAATCGTTGTGGGGTTTAGGTCTGCGGTGACTCTAACGAGAGAGGAGCCCCCACGGGAAGTGGTTCCGTTTTTGGAGAAGTCGCCAAGCAGGGAAGAGATAAATTCTCGGGTGCGTCTGTTGAGACGGCATTTTATGATGAAACGGAGTCTGCACACGTTCTGCACCTTGTATACGGGAGCCTCGAAAGGTCCGTATATTATCGCTTTCACGTCGGTGTATTCCGAGCGGATGTAGTCTCTGATCTTTTCTCCCATTCGGACTGCCGCGGCACTGAGCCTTGTTTCGTCGGAGGAGGAGATGGTGATAAGGGCGATGTCGCAGAAGGGCGGGAAGGTGAGACTTTTTCTGATTCTTATCTCGTTTTCGAAGAAAGCCTTGTAGTCCTGTGCCGCCGCCATTTCTATAATGTCGTTTGCGGGATTGAACGTTTGAATGATAGACTTGCCCGAGTCCTCGGCACGTCCTGCTCTGCCAACTACCTGAGTCAGCATAGAGAAGGTGCGCTCGTTTGCTCTGTAGTCGTCAAGATGGAGAGAAGCGTCGGCGTTCAGTACTCCTACCGTAGTAACCTTAGGAAAGTCGTGGCCCTTGGTGACCATCTGAGTACCCAGCAAAATATCCGCGTCCCCCCGTCTGAAGGCGGAGAGAAGCGCCTCATGAGAAGCCTTTCCGCGGGTGGTGTCGTGGTCCATTCGGGCGATTTTTGCGCCGGGGAAGAGTTTTTTTAATTCATCCTCTGCAAGCTGAGTGCCGTAGCCTGCGAACATGAAGTGACTTTCGCCGCAGTCGGGACATTTTTCGGGGACTCTCGCCTTGAAGCCGCACATATGACAGTGTAGATAACCGCTGTTCCGTCGGACGTCGAGATAGCCTTCGCCGGATTCTCTGTCCCTTGGCAAACTGTGACCTTGATTTACGTGGTAGGTCATAGTCACCGAGCAGTGGGGACATTTTACAGCCTCACCGCAGGAGCGGCAGGAAATACAGCTGTTGTATCCCCGTCGGTTGAGGAAAAGAATGGTCTGATGACCGAGGCTCATTTCTTCACCGATGCGGTTTACAAGGGCACGGCTGAGAGGGGTGGTGTTTCCGCTCTGAAGCTCGGTTCTCATATTCACAAGCTCAACGTCGGGAAGCTTTGCGCCGCCAAATCGTGAGTGAAGCTCCACCAGGGTGTATTTGCCGATGGTCGCCTTGTAGTAGCTTGTCACCGAGGGGGTGGCAGACGCCATAACGAGAGTGGCTCCATGCTCCTTGCAGCGGAAGCTTGCCACGTCGTGAGTCTGGTATTTCGGGTTTGTGTCGGATTTGTATGTATGCTCGTGTTCCTCGTCGATAACGATGAGTCCTAAGTTCTTAACGGGTGCAAAAACTGCGGAACGGGTACCGATAACTACGTCAGCCTCCCCTTCGCGGATACGTCGCCATGCGTCAAAGCGTTCCCCTGCGGACAAAGCGGAGTGAATAAGCGCCACGCGGTCGCCAAAGCGGGCAAGGAATCTGCCTACGGTCTGAGGGGTGAGAGCGATCTCGGGTACTAACATAATAACGCTCTTTTTGTCTGCCAGAACGCGGTCGATAAGGGTCATTATAACGTTGGTCTTACCGGAGCCTGTAACTCCGTGGAGAAGGGCGGCTCTCGGATTTTCGTCGGCGTATATCTCAAGAAGCTTTTTTAACGCTTCGCTCTGCTCATCGGACAGAGTATAGCTTCCCGAAAACCTTGAAAGCTCAGCTTCAGTCGGCATTATGGGATTGCGGTATACTTCCTCTTTGTTGAGGATGATGAGTCCTTTTTTTGCTAAGGCTTGAAGCTGAGGTCTTATAATATCGCGGCTCAGGGAGGTCTTTTCCTCAAGCTCGTCCATGGAAATTCTGCCGTTTTCGATTACTTTCTCAAGGACGTCCCGTTGCCTCTGACTTTTGATCTTGGCTACAGTAGATTCATCGGTGCTCAAAACGATGGGCGTAGCATAGGTCACCGTTTTGACGTTCTCTCCACCGCGTTTCACTTTGTCACACCGTCTTATAAGCCCCGCCTTCACGAGTTTTACAAGTATCTGTGGCACGTCTGCACCGAAACGGGATTTGAGGGTGTCCTTGGAGATGCGCTTCGTCTGACAGATAGCCGAATAAACGAAGGCACTCTTCTCGTTCAGCGATTCTACTGCCTTTTCCGTCTCGCTTTCGCTGAGGTGGTCGCAGGCGGAGTAGTATTCCGCAAGCTTTGAGACGGCAGACGGGGGCAGAACACACTTCACCGCGTCGCCGAAAGTACAGAGGGTGTGGTGCTTCAGGAATGCGCACAGCCTCAAAAGCTCGTTTGAGAGGTAAGGCGGACAAACGTCAACAGCCGACAGGATGGGCTTAAGGTCCTCTTTGTCGGCTGAGTCAGTTATCTCGTATACTGCGGCGGTCATACGTCGGTTTCCGTTGCCGAAGGGGACTTCCACTATGGTGCCGGGGACAACCTTGGAAGATAGCTCCTCGGGAATGTAGTAGTGGTAGATTCGGTCGATATGATAGGGCGACTCAAGGATATATACGCCTGCGACGTTATTCATATTAACCTCCTTCCGCCTGCGGCTTTGAATTTCAGGGTGAAACGACCCTGCTTTTTTTAATAAAGGTGCAAAATTCAACAGTTGCCCACACATAGGCTTTTCAGACGAATGTATGGGCATAATTTTACTATTTTAGATTTTTACCGATTACTCAGCGTCAACTGCTTCTTCAGCTGCAGTGTCAACCTCAGTTTCAACTGCTTCTTCTGTAACTTCAGACTCAACCTCGGGAGCAGCCTTGCCCATTCCCTCGGGAAGAGTGGACTGAACGATGCGGTATTCGTCGCTATAGATCTCGTCGATAGCGTTTTTTACAGCCTTTTCGTCTCTGTACTTCACGTTGATAACGGAAGCGGCGTTTTTGTCAGCGTCTCTGCCGCCGTTCTTTTCTACATATTCTCTCTGACGAATGTACTCGTCGGTGATCTCACGAGCACACTTAGCGGTAGCAACAACAAGGGCGTAACGGTTTACGTTTTCCTTTTCCATGAGCTTAGAAAGTGAAGGGTTTACCATAATTATATTCTCCAATCTGTATTCTTTAAAGTAAATATATAAGTGAGCGGTCAGCTTTCCGCGTACCTGTCAACGGTTTTACGCATACGCGCGTATTTGAGGTGCTCTGCAGTAATTATACTGCGGATATTTTCGGCACATTCAACGGTTTTGCCCGTTTCGTTGATCACTACGTAGTCGTAGCGGTCAGCGAGGGAAATTTCGGTGATGGCACGGTTCAGTCTGTCGAAGATAACTTCGTCAGTTTCGGTGCCGCGGCCTCTTAGCCGTCTCTCAAGCTCTACCTTGTCGGGAGCGATGAGCATAACAGTGACGGTTTCCTCGGGCATCAGTTTTTTTACCTGAAGGGCACCCTCAACCTCGATCTCAAGGATGATGTCTCTGCCCTCGGAGAGGACTCTTTCAGCCTCGCTTTTCAGCGTGCCGTAAAGGTTTCCGCAATATTCCGTATGTTCAAGAACTTCGCCGTTTTCGAGAAGCTCGTTGAAGCGGTCTCTGGTTATGTAGTAGTAGTTTACTCCGTCAACTTCACCGGGTCTCGGTGCTCTCGTTGTAGCGGAGACGGAAAAACCAAGGGAAGGGATCATCTCGCGAAGCAGGCTGACTACAGTGCCTTTTCCACTGCCCGCGGGACCTGAAATTACGAAAATAAGTCCTTTTTTCATCTTGCCTCCATTATTCTTCGTCTTCGCCGCCGTCGTGGTCGCCGTTCAGTCTTGCAGCAACGGTTTCGGCTTGAAGAGCGGACAAGATCACGTGGTCGCTGTCGGTGATGATAACACAGCGGGTCTTTCTACCGCAGGTACAGTCAACGGCACGGCCTGAATCCTTGGCGTCCTGAATAAGTCTCTTTGACGGAGCGGAGTCAGAGGAAACCAGCGCGATAACTCTGCCTGCGTTAAGCATATTGTTGAATCCAACGTTTATGAATTTCATTGTGACTCCTTTCGGTCAGTGAAACGTACGTTTAAGGGGGCTTTACTCAATATTCTGGATCTGCTCGCGGATCTTTTCAAGCTCAGCCTTGATGTCCACGGCGATTCTCGCGATCTCAATGTCACCGGACTTGGATGCGATGGTGTTGGTCTCGCGGTTGATCTCCTGAAGGAGGAAGTCAAGCTTACGTCCGGAGTTCTCCTTGGAGTTCATGATGTCGCGGAAAGAGGCAAAGTGAGTTGTAAGTCTCACGATCTCTTCGTCAATGGAAGCCTTGTCCGCAAAAATAGCGGCTTCGGTGAGAATTCTCTGTTCAGCCACCTCAGCGTCAAAGTCGGAGAGAAACTGGCGGATCCTCGTTTCAAGCTTTGCGGGGTAGGTTTCAATGTTGTTTTCGGAGATCTCTTTGATTTTTGCAACCCAAACGCGGATGTTTTCGATCTTACCCTCAATATCGCGACCGAGTGCGGCACCTTCTCTCACTCTTGCCTCGATAAAGGAGTCGATAGCCTTTGAAAGAGCACCTTTTACGTCTGCCCAGTCGCGCTCAACGTCGTCTTCGGGGCGCTTGGTGCGGAAGAGGTCGCGGTTCTGAGCCACGGTCATTACGGAAATGTCGTCGGCGAGAGAAAATTCGTCGCGAAGTGCTTTGAGGGTTGCGATGTAAGCCTCAGCCGCGGCACGGTCGAGTGTGATCTCAACGCCGGTCTCCTCGATGGTGTCGATGGCGATATAAACGTCCACCTTGCCTCTGGTGATGCCTCGCTCGGATATGTAGGATTTAACCTTTTCCTCAAGGTAGCCGTAAGAGCGGGGAAGCTTTACATTGCAGTCGAGGAAACGGTTGTTTACGCTTTTTATTTCAGCCGTGATGTCACGGTCGCCTCTTTCGGTGAGACCTCTGTGTCTGCCGAAGGCGGTCATGCTTCTGATCATAATTTTGCCTTTCTGTAAGGGCTGTATTTCAGCACACTTTCGTGTGGATATAGTACACCATAATATACATAGTTTATTATACTATAGAATCACACGTTTGTCAATGAAATAAGGGTGATTTTTTTACAGGCGGAAGGGGGAGACGGGAAATGCAAAACGCAAAATTACGGAAGCTTTTCTTATTTGTAGGGCGGGGGACCCACTCCCGCCGTAAACGAATGATTAAACCCAAACGGAAACGGGATATGAAGGAACGAATGATAATGTTGTAGGGGAGGATTCCATATCCTCCCGTCACGAACGCCCAAAACCCACACGAAACGGGAGGGGTGACCCCTCCCCTACGGACTTTGATATTGTTTCGGCGACGAAAATTCCGCCCATCAAAAGCCGTTGGCCTTCGGCGGGAGTGGGTCCCTCGCCCTACGGGTTTCAATAGCACTTTGATAAGCCAATGCAACGGTTACCGCATAGTTCGCTCACACAAAAAGCGGATCACCGTGAGGTTTTCACGATGATCCGCTTGGGATATAATTAATTATTAAAATTATAAATAATCTTTCCGCCCGCCTTTGCATCCCCTTTAATGCAGGACGCAGTAATATTTACTCCCGCTGAGGCGTTACCACCGACCTCATCACAGTTGACATCACAGCCTGCAGTAACTTTGCCCCCGACTTCATCACAGTTGACATCGCAGCCTGCAGTAACGTTACCCGCAATACCGTCGCAGTTGACATCAGCTCCCGCATGGACATTTCCGGATACAGCTTCGCATTTAACTTCGACGCCCGCTTTAACGTTTCCCTCCACATTTCCGTGTACCACTACGTTTCCTAATATATGGACCTCAGATGCCTCTACATCGGAAAGATGAATCACAGCATCAGGATTAAGCTCGTCCACGCGCAGAATACGCCTGCCGAGACACTGAACCACGCGAAGCACGCCGTCGTCCTTTAAAATATCGTTGTTTTCAAGAGTGTCCGCGGATACGTTTTCGGTCTGCTTTGCTTCGCCCGCAGATATGGTTTTGATCTGCTCTTCCTCGACATCCACATCTTTTTCCACGGAGATTGCGTTACCGAGACCTTTTAACATTTCGTCTGCGGTAATGCCGAATAATTCTGCTAAAGGAAGAAGCAGAGTCACGTCGGGGTAAGAAAGACCGCACTCCCATTTGGATACAGCCTGGGAAGTGATCCCCATACGAGAGGCAAGCTCCTCTTGGCTAAGTCCTGCTTCTTTTCTATATCGCTTTATGTTTTCGCTGAAGTTTTGCATATCATGTTTCCTTTCGGTTTGTGTTTTTGAGGCAGTCGTGAGCTCTGTCGGCTGCGTCCTTGTGACAAAATTGTAGCACGGGAAATTTGCGTTTTGCAACATACCAATGGTTGTTTTTGCAAAATGCAACCAACGGTTGTATCTCGAGGTAAAACTAACGGGAAGAGCAGGCACCCTTCCCGTTAAATATCAAATTATTTCAGCATTCCCTTGAGGATTCCTTCAGCAGCAGCGAGAGCATCGCCGATCTTGTCAGCATCGCGTCCGCCGGAGGTTGCACTGTCGGGACGTCCGCCGCCCTTACCGCCGGTAATTGCACTTACCTCGCGGAGAAGGTTGCCTGCGTGAGCGCCTGCCCTAACAGCATCAGCACCGCAGGAAGCGATAAAGTTGATCTTGCCACCGTTGTTGATAGCAAGAACTACAACGTTTGCGGGATCCTTTGCCTTAACCTCGTCAGAGAGACTGCGGGCAATATCCATGGTGGTGGCACCGAGGTCCGCACGTATAAGCTTAACTGCACCAACCTCAACAGCACCTGCAAGAACGCTTTCTGTCTTAGCCGCGGCGAGAGCAGAGTTAAGTGACTGGATCTCGCGACGGGCCTCAGCAAGCTCAGCGTTGAGGTGAGAAGCGCGGGTAGCGATGTCCGCAGGATTGTTAGCCTTCAGCTCGCGAGCGGTTTCTGCAATAAGATTTTCCTTTTCAGCCATAAGCTCAAGAACACCGATTCCCGTTACACCCTCAATACGGCGAACACCTGCCGCAACGGAGGATTCGGATGTGATCTTGAAGAGACCGAGCTGACCTGTTCTGCCTGCGTGAGTACCGCCGCAAAGCTCGCAGGAGAACTCACCCATCTTAACAACTCTTACGGTGTCGCCGTACTTTTCTCCGAAGAGAGCCATAGCACCCATTTCTCTTGCGGTGTTGATGTCGGTCTCAACGGTCTTGATCTCGTTGTCAACGAGGATATTTGCGTTAACGAGAGCCTCAACTGCTGCAAGCTGGTCGGCGGAAACTGCCTCGTAGTGAGAGAAGTCGAAACGAACGCGGCTTTCGTCAACGTAGGAGCCTGCCTGCGCAAGGTGGTTGCCAAGCACACGACGGAGAGCCGCCTGAAGAAGGTGACAAGCGGAGTGGTTACGCATGATAGCCACACGCTTGACGTCGGAGATGTCAGCGGTAACCTTGTCGCCAACGGAGAGAGCACCTGCCGCAACGGTACAAAGATGCATGTAGATTCCGTCGGACTTCTTAGTGTCGGTTACATTGATGAGAGCACCTTCCTTATAGATGGTACCCGTGTCACCAACCTGACCGCCGCCCTCGCCGTAGAAGGGAGTTCTGTCAAGAATGATGGTGCAGTCGCCCTCGGAAACTGAGTCTACGGTCTCGCCGTCAACGAGGATAGCCACAACGGTAGCTTCGCTCTTCATATCGGTGTAGCCTGTGAATACAGTCTTCTCAAGACCCTCGAGAGCATTCTGGGAAGCCTCGCTCCAGCCGGAGATGTTGGCTCTTGCCGCTCTTGCACGGGCTCTCTGCTGTGCCATGAGGTTTGTGAAGGTCTCTTCGTCAATTTTAAGGTTGCTTTCCTCAGCGATCTCACGGGTGAGGTCGAGAGGGAAGCCAAAGGTGTCGTAAAGCTTGAACGCCTCTTCGCCGGAGATGGTGTCGGAGTTTTCCTTGAGGGCACCGCGGATCATATCGGAAAGGATAGAGAGACCTGCGTCAATGGTAGCGTTGAAGCGATCCTCCTCAATGGAGATGACCTTTCTGATGTAGTCAGCCTTTGTGTCGAGCTCGGGGTAACCTGCCACGTTCTCTTCGATAACGGTGGTGAGCAGGTCAGCGAGGAACTCTTCCTTGATGCCGAGGAGCTTTCCGTGACGTGCCGCACGGCGAAGGATCCTTCTGAGGACGTAGCCACGGCCCTCGTTAGAGGGAGTAACGCCGTCGCAGATCATAAATGTAGCGCTTCTGATGTGGTCGGTGATAACGCGGATGGAAATATCGTTCTTTGTGTCAGCGCCGTACTGCTTATTTGCAATTTCGCAAACTCTGTCAAGGATGCGGCGGATGCTGTCGACCTCGAACATATTGTCAACGTCCTGCATTACGCAAGCCAGACGCTCAAGACCCATACCTGTGTCGATGTTCTTCTGTGCAAGCTCGGTGTAGTTGCCGTTGCCGTCGTTGTCGTACTGAGAGAATACGTTGTTCCAGATCTCCATGAATCTGTCGCAGTCGCATCCGGGGCCGCAGTCGTCAGAGCCGCAACCGTACTTCAGGCCGCGGTCGAAGAAGATCTGGGAACAAGGACCGCAGGGACCTGTACCGTGCTCCCAGAA
>JAZULS010000046.1:0-70970 GCA_045603205.1 Eubacteriales bacterium
ATAAGTTCCTTAACCTTGGAGCTCTTACCAACTCTGTCGCGGAGATAGTAAAGCTTGGAACGTCTAACCTTACCACGTCTGATAACGTCAACCTGAACAACGTTAGGAGAGTGTACGGGGAAGGTCTTCTCAACACCACAACCGTAAGCTACACGGCGTACGGTGAATGTCTCGGAGATGCCACCGCCGTGACGTGCGATAACAGTTCCTTCGAAGAGCTGAATTCTATCTCTTGTTCCTTCTTTGATCTTGTTGTGGATTCTTACTGTATCACCAATGTTGAACTGGGGTACAGTTTCCTTGAGCTGCTCGTTTACAAAAGCGTCGATCTTATTCATTTTCGACTCCTCCTTTGATATGTGGACATTCGTGCTGAGCTGCAGAGGACTGTCCGAATTCTGTGTTACACACGAAGTGTATTCTACCATATATTTTTCCAAAAATCAAGAGGTTTTTCAAAAAATATCGAAAAACCTCTGAATTTATATGGTTGACTTTATCAGCCTATCTTGATAACACGGATGATTCCTTCGCAGGAAGCGATCTGAGAAATGGTTTCGTCCCAAATCTCGGAGTTGGTGTCAACGAGAGTACAAGCGAACTCGCCCCTGGAGCGGTTTGCCATGTTTTCAATGTTGATTCCCTTGGAGGAAAGTGTGGTCGTGATAGTAGAGATCATGTTGGGGATGTTAAGGTGGAGAATAACGAGTCTGTGACCCTCGGAATGAGGCATGGAAATCGCGGGGAAGTTCACACTGTTTTTGATGTTTCCGTTTTCGAGGAAGTCGATCAGCTCCTTTGCCGCCATAACAGCACAGTTGTCTTCGCTTTCCTCAGTAGAGGCACCGAGATGGGGAATAGTGACGATTCCGGGGGTACGTACTGTTTCCTCGGTGGGGAAGTCGGTGACGTAGGACGCCACTTGACCGTCGCCTATTGCAGCCTTAATGTCAGCGGCACAAACGAGATCCGCACGGGAGAGGTTGATGATTCTCACACCCTGCTTCATAAGAGCGATGGAACCTGTGTTGATCATGTTGCGAGTTTCCTTGGTAGCGGGAACGTGGAGAGAGATGTAGTCGCTCTTCTTGAAGATCTCTTCATAAGAGGAAGCCTTTTCGATCTCTGTAGAAAGGTGCCAAGCAGCTTCAACTGTGATGTAGGGGTCGTATCCGATAACGTTCATTCCGAGAGCAACAGCGGTGTTTGCAACGAGACCGCCGATAGCACCGAGACCGATAACACCGAGGGTCTTGCCTGCAAGCTCACAGCCGCCGAAATTGGACTTGCCCTTTTCAACGGTCTTTGCGATGTCAGTCTCAAGAGTGTTTGCCCAGTTGATACCGCCGGAAATGTCACGGGAAGCAAGAAGGAGAGCAGCAATAGCCAATTCCTTAACTCCGTTTGCGTTAGCGCCGGGCGTGTTGAAAACTACGATACCTTTGCGGGCGCAGTCTTCGATGGGAATGTTGTTTACACCTGCACCGCAACGAGCGATTGCAAGGAGATTTTCGTTGAACTCCATGTCGTGCATGGAGGCGGAACGGACCATTATTGCATCGGGTGCGTCGATCTCTGTGCTGATAGTGTATTTTTCGCGGTCGAAAGTATTTATTCCGACGGGCGCGATCTTATTAAGAAGCTTGATCTGTGCCATGTTTATTACCGTGAGTCACTCTGACTCAAAAGCCTTTCCTTTGTGTGTTTAGTTCTTAGGATTCTTTTCTGCGAAATCCTTCATAAATTCAACGAGCTGTTCAACGCCTTCGTAAGGCATAGCGTTGTAGATGGAAGCTCTCATACCGCCGACGGAACGGTGACCCTTCAGGTTGACAAGACCTGCAGCAGCCGCTTCCTTAGGGAATTTCTTATCAAGCTCAGCGTCGCCGGTAACGAAGGTTACGTTCATCATTGAACGGGAAGCCTTTTCAACGGGAGCGATGTAGTAATCCTGACTGTCAAGATAATCGTAAAGAAGGTTAGCCTTCTTTTCGTTGAGCTTTTTCATTTCCTCAAGACCGCCGATGGAGAGTATCCATTCGTAAACCAGCCCTGCAACGTAGATAGGCCAGCAGGGAGGAGTGTTGTACATGGAGTCGTTGTCCGCCATAAGCTTGTAGTCAAGCATTGAGGGAGTCTCGGGACGAGCGTTGCCGATAAGGTCCTCGCGAACGATAACGATGGTAAGACCTGCGGGAGCCATGTTCTTCTGAGCACCGGCGTAGATCACACCGAACTTGGTAACGCCAACGGGCTCGGAGATGATGCAGGATGACATGTCAGCAACAAGGGGAATATCACCTGTGTCGGGAATATAGTTAAACTTTGTACCGTAAATGGTATTGTTATAGCAGATGTGAACGTAATCCGCATCAGGTCTGAAGGATTCTCTTGTGGTCTCGGGAATACGAGAGAAGTTGTCATCCTTTGAGGAAGCCGCTACAACAACGTCGCCGTACTTCTGAGCCTCTTTATAAGCCTTTGTGGAGAACTGACCGCTGAGGATATAGTCAGCCTTACCGTTCTTCATGAGGTTAAGGGGAACAGCAGCGAACTGAGTTGAAGCACCGCCCTGAAGGAAAAGCACCTTGTAATTCTCGGGGATGTTCATTACTTCTCTGAGAGAAGCTTCAGCAGCCTTGATGATTGCGTCGTATGCGGGAGAGCGGTGGCTCATCTCCATAACGGACATTCCTGAGTCTCCGTAGCTGATAAGTTCTGACGCACAGCGCTCGAGAACTGCCATAGGGAGCATAGACGGACCTGCTGAAAAATTTAAAACTCTGTTCATAAATTACTCCTGTCTGCCGACACCCGTCGGCGAAGATTACACAACTAAGTAGTGTGCTAAAGTGTAACTTAGTGTGATTATACAATAAAGCACCGTTTTATGCAAGAGTAAATTTGAAATTTTATGAATAATTATTTAAAAAAGTAAAATATCCGAGCTTTATGCGCGTTTTTTTACTGTTGAAAAATCCCGCAGGTTGTGTTATACTGTTTAAAAACATAAATCAATGAGATTTTACTGCCTCTCGTTATGCAAAGAATTATCACATATTACGATATTTTCGGGGGATATTATGGCACTCAATAAATATTTGCTTTGCGCCAGAGTCGTTGGTACCCACGGTGTACGCGGCGTTGTAAGACTTGAAAATCACACCGATTCTCCAAAAGTTCTTGCAGGACTTAAAACTGTATATTTAAAAAAAGGGAATGAATATTTACCGCTGAAGGTGGAAAAGGCGTCTGTCCAGAAAGAGGCGGTCCTTTCTAAGATCGAAGGTCTTGATACCCTTGAGGATGCGATCACCTGGAAGGGCAGAGAGCTTTACGCCGACAGAGCGGATTTTAACCTTGAAGACGGCGGCTTCTTCGTGGCTGACATTATCGGACTTGACGTTCTTGATTTCGAGACCGGAGAGAAGATCGGCTTTGTCAAGGAAGTCCTCACAGGCAGGATTCAGGATATTTTCGTAATTCAGGACGTCAGAGGAGGCTCATTTATGCTCCCGAGAGTAGACGAATTCGTAAAAAGCGTAACCGTAGAGGGAGACGCTCCCTGTGTAAAGGTGACCCTCATTGAAGGAATCAGAGGAGACGCGTAAGTATATGAATATTGATATAATGACCCTCTTTCCCGAGTTTGTTGACGGAATTTTATCCGAAAGCATCATCGGCAGGGCGAGACGGGCGGAAAAACTTGACATCAAGACTCACAATATAAGAGATTATTCCGAGGACAAGCACCGCAGAGTGGACGACACTCCCTATGGCGGCGGCAAGGGTATGCTTATGGCGGCACCGCCCATTTACCGTTGCTACAGCGCAATTCGTGATCTGCGTGGATACGCTGACGGCGACAATTTCAAATGCGTCTATATGTCCCCCCGCGGAAAAATTTTAAATCAAGGTGTCGCGGAAGAGTATTCAAAGCTCGACGGGCTCATAATCCTTTGCGGTCACTACGAGGGCGTAGACGAGCGTATAATTGAAGAGATCGTTGATGCTGAAGTTTCAATTGGCGACTTTGTTCTCACGGGCGGAGAACTTCCTGCTTGTATTTTAGCCGATGCTGTGGGCAGACTCGTTGACGGTGTGCTGGCTGACCCCGAGTGCCACGAAAAAGAGTCGTTTTCATCGGGACTTCTTGAGTACCCTCAGTACACCAGACCCTTTGAGTTCCACGGAAAAACGGTGCCCGAAGTTCTCATCTCCGGACACCATGAAAATATTGAAAAGTGGAGACATGAACGCTCCCTTGAGATAACGAGAGAACGTCGCCCCGACCTGCTTGTGAAGTGAGTTAAGCTCCACCCGTAAAATCTATTATCCCGTTTGCGATTCCAGTCGCAAAGAGTCCCGGCTGTGCGGTCATCAACGCTGCATCTCCGGGATTTGTTATGAAGCCGATCTCAACAAGCACGGCAGGCATCTGAGTTTTTCTCAGAACGTAGAGTGAGGGACGGGCAAAGACACCTCTGTTTCGAAGTCCCGTGGCATCCGTGAGGCTTGACAGTATATCCGAAGCGAGAGACGCCGCACGGGACCCTTTTCTGTAGACGTAAGCCTCTGAGCCCGATGCTGAACTGCTTGCTGCGGCGTTTGTATGTATGCTTATAAAATAATCCGCTCCCCAGGAGTTGGCGTCGTTTGTTCTTGCGGCAAGGGAAGTGGCGTTTGACGTGCCGAGCTGAGTAGTGGGCGTCGGTCGGGATAACCTCACCTCGTATCCCGCGTTTCGAAGAATTGTGGCAAGGCGTGTGCCTACTTCGTATGTGATGTCTTGCTCCCTGACTCCGTTTCCTTCGGCTCCTGCGTTTGGGTTTCTCGGATTGTGCCCTTGATCTATGTAAATCTTAGTTGCCATACAGACTTTTCTCCTTGTAAAATATCATTCACACTATTATATTCTGCAGAATTTACTTTGTTACCCGTAAAAGTGAGGATCAAAAATGAACGAACTTCAAAAAATACTCAGTCCCATGCGACGGGCCGTTGAAAAATACGGAATGATCGAAAAGGGCGACAAAATTGCCGTCGGTGTTTCCGGCGGAAAGGATTCTCTCGTGCTCCTTTCAGCTCTTGCTGTAATGCGCCGTTTTGCTGAGTTTTCCTACGACATAGTTGCGGTGACGGTGGATAACGGTTTCGAAAACGCTTCCCCCGACTATTTTGATGAAGTAACAAAATTTTGTTCTTCCCTCGGCGTAGAACACAGGATAATAAAAACGGATATAGCGAAGATAGTCTTCGAGCATCACGCAGACGAAAAGCCCTGTAGCCTCTGTGCAAGCCTCAGACGGGGTGCCCTTTACCGTGAAGCAGAAAGCCTTGGATGTACCGCTATCGCCCTTGGACACCATCTGGACGACGTCTGCGAGACATATATAATGAATATTATGATGACGGGTAGAGCAGGGTGCTTTTCTCCCAAAACTACTTACGACAACAGCCCGGTGAAGGTTATACGTCCCCTTGTTTATACGAGGGAAGGACTCATTGACAGATGTGCGAAAAACCTCAACGTTCCGGTGACACCTAAAATATGTCCCGTAGACGGTGAGACCGAGAGGGAACATTTCAAAGAACTTCTGAGAAGTGAGGACAGACGTCACAGAGGACTTTACAATCGTATCCTTGTGGCGCTTGAACGTTCTGAGGCCGACGGCTGGCGAAGCTGATACGAATATCCACGGATACCGAAGCATAACCTGTAGTGTAAAACTAAAGCTTATGCGAGGCAATATGAAAAGACTGATCCGTGAGGTGACAATTATTACGCAAAACGCGAAAAAGCTCCTTATTATAACTCTGAGCTTTGCCTTGTTCGGCGTTCTTGTCTGGTGTACCACCGATGGCATAGCGTATTTATGGAGAACCAGCGTAAAGCCGCCTTTTTGCGTGCCTCTGCCCCTGCTTTTTGTGTTTTGGGTGGCGGCATACTTACTATACGGAGTAATGCTTTCCGCGAATTTATACGTAAACGTGGACGAATCCGCCTTAAAACTCACGCTATCGTATCTCATAAGCCTTTTTTGGTGTCCTTTGGCGCTGTCTGCCGCTTCAAAGGTTGCCGCCGTGGCTTCTCTTGTGATCTCACTTGTGTACCTTCTGATTTTTATAAAAAATCGCCGAAGTTTTTCGCTGATCACGTGTATATCCGCCGCATATATCTTTCTCGTTCAGCTTTACAGTGCCTATATAACTGTGGGCATATGTTGAAAAACGGATTTGCCAATGCTTTTTTTGTTTATTCTATATAAACTATTGACAAAAATCGAATATTGACTTATAATAAACACAGTAATTATTTTACTTGTTCGGAGGAAAATATGAAAATCCTGAAAATCGTGTCTTGCGTATTAGTTCTCGTACTTATGTCCGTTGTGCTTCCTTCCTGTGCGGAGGTAGTTACCGTTAACGATGTATCCTTTGCTGCTATCGTTCTCGATACCGAAGGAAATAAGGAACTTCTCGTTCCCGTGCTTCAGAGCAACATCAACGGTACTGCGGAAGATATGCCCACAGTTCTCGACGCTGTAATCCAGCTTCTTGAGGAAAACGGTGTGCCTTACAAGTCTGACGGAGAGGCTATTACCAAGATCAAGAATAAAGAAGAGAGAAGTATCGACGGCTACTTCTATGTATGGGAATACAAGATCAACGGCGAGGCTCCCGTAGGCGAGCGTGCATTCGAGATCGAAGTTAAGGAAGGCGACCATATCGTATACTACTTCACACCTGCTGAGGACACAACAGCAAGTGAGGGCGGCGAAGAGACGACCGCTGCAGTTGAATAAGACTAAAATTAAAAGCACCGATCTTCGGTGCTTTTTTACTGAAATAATTAAGACCACCGGTCGAGCCGATGGTCTTAATTATTTAGAAGAATCTAAAACTTTACTTATTCATTAAACCACAGAGATTCAATTACTCTCCCTCATCAATCACAACAAGGGTCTTCCTTTATTTCAGGAGCCTCTGCGGGAGCTTCCTTTGTTACGTCGCCGATGCCCGCGGTCTCAGAGAAGAGTACGTTTGCTTTAACGGCCTGAACTGCATCTGTGGGAATGATGATCTTCGCTGCTTTTCCGTCCGCAAGTTTGATAAGAGCCTCATATTTCTTGAGTTCCAGTACGGAAGCATCAGCTCCTGCCTCGCGGAGAAGGGCAAGACCTTTTGCCTCAGCCTCTTTTGCAAGGTAGATAGCCTGTGCTTCACCTTCTGCTCTTGCGATTCTCGCGTCGCGTTCACCTTCCGCTGCAAGGATCATTGCCTGCTTTTCACCCTCTGCTCTCGTGATGGAAGCCGCCTTGTGACCTTCAGCCTGAAGAAGAGTTTCACGTCTGTCACGCTCTGCCTTCATCTGCTTTTCCATAGCGTTCTGGATCTCTGTCGGGGGAATGATGTTCTTAAGCTCAACTCGGTTGACCTTGATGCCCCACTGGTCAGTAGCGTCGTCCAGAATGGCTGTCATCTTACCGTTGATGGTGTCGCGGGATGTGAGAGTACCGTCAAGCTCAAGCTCACCTACAAGGTTACGAAGTGTGGTAGCAGTGAGGTTCTCAAGAGCGTTGATGGGATTTACCGCACCGTAGGTAAAGAGCTTCGCGTCAAAAATACGGAAGAACACCACCGTGTCGATCTGCATTGTTACGTTATCCTTTGTGATAACGGGCTGCGGGGGAGAGTCAATTACCTGCTCCTTCAGTGTGATGCGGTTAGCCACTCTTTCGAGAAGCGGTATCTTCATATGAATACCTGCGCTCCACGTAGTCCTGTACTTGCCCAGAAACTCTATAACGAATTCCGTTGCCTGGGGGACGATTCTGATACATGAGAGCAGAATCAGAATCACAATTCCTGCAATAATGCCGTATAACATAAAATTTACCTGCCTTTCGCTTTATTATATTAATTTGTATTGCTTATTATTTCTCAAGACTCAACTATCATTCGCGCCTCGAGGTAATATCTTTTGCTTCTTGCATCACCCATCGAAAAAGTCTTCCTGGGCATGGGACCGTTTTTAATAAATTCAAACAGCTTTGACTTGTCAAATCCGTCGAACATAAAGGCGACGGATTTTTCGTCAGATGCCAGAATACGAAGCTCTTCCTCACCGTGGATATAGTCGCATAAGACACCTTCGTGGGACGCTATGTACTCGTCAATAAAATTCTGCAGAGTACCCACGGTCATGTCGTGACTTATATCTGTGAAGTGACGTACACCCTCAAAACTTGACGTGATAACACGAATGTCTTGTCCACCGTCACCTTCAGCCGTAACAGCGTTAAGCTCTGAGAGAAAGTTTTTCACGTCAACGTTTTTGACTATTCTGTGGATCGGCTCGAACACTACAGCCGCGTCGGAAATGGAGATAATTTCGCACAGCGCGTATCTTGCAGGGTGATTGAGCGCCGCTTCTCCAAGTCTTGCCTTAACGGAATCGTAAAGTGACTTCGCTGCCGCAAGAGAGTGGTTTCCGTCACCTACCGCATAAGGAAGGGGAACCGCTTTTTCGTTTGCACGGATAATCTCACTCAGTTTTTCTGCCACGTCTCCGCTAAAGTATATCCCCTTGATGTGACCGCCGCCCTCCATCAGATCAAAGTCGTAGACTACTTTGCCGCGTGGGATAAGCTCCATCGCCTTTCCGAAGACGCCAATCCTGTCATCAACGAATACCATAGCGTGAGGCAGTTCAATAGCGGCTTTGGCACGGAGCGCGCTTCTCGGAGGAATTCGCTCGGGCACGGTCTGCTCGGTTGCGCGGATGGGAGAGGTGGAGTCGGGACTGTAGTCGTATGATTCAAGGTCGACTTTTCCGAGAATACCTCGTCTTACGGCGCCGTCTGAGAGCGTACGTTCAATGAATATGAATCCATTCAGCGCGGAACTCGTGAACAGGGGAGAAGTTTTAACGTTCTTCATCTTGTCTTCGAAGGCACATACCTTTGCCGCTTCTCTCGGGGTCTCGAGGTATGCTTCGGGTAAAATATAGTCGTATGTAGAGGGAGCGGAGCCAACAAAAGCTTCAACGCGCTCCCAATAAGAGACGTCGGAAGTGAACTGGTCACAGGCGATAACTGCCCATTTTTTGAAGTCTTCGCTTGAAGAATCAAAGCTCGGCAACAGTATATCCGAGGGGGAAAAAATCTGCTTGTCTGTCATTTTGGTAACCTTTCGGGGATCCCGCCGGGTCAAGGGGGATTTTCTACTCATATTATAACTTAGAGAAGGAAATTTGTCAATTAGATACGGGAAACACTTCTGTAAAAAGCGACATTATTTGTAAAAAAAGATATTGACATTTCACTTCGTGTCAAATATAATATACCTTGTATTTTTGTCTTTAGGAGTAAAATAAAGTGAATACTGAAAATATAAATAATTGTGAAAAGTTAAACGAACTGAAGGTAGTAAAATTCGGCGGAAGCTCCCTTGCAGACGCTGAACAGTTCAAGAAGGTAAAGGCTATCATCACTGCCGAACCCTCAAGAAGATACGTGGTACCTTCCGCTCCAGGCAAGCGCTTCAAGGAGGACGACAAGGTTACCGACCTTCTCTACGAATGCTATAACCTTTCCGCAAGGGGAGAGTCCATCGACGAGGTGTTTGGTAAGATCATCGACCGCTACGATTCTATTGTGAACAGCCTTAATCTTGATCTCGACCTTTCCGACGAGTATCTCCACATCAAGTGGTCCATCAAGCATCATGCAGGTCGTGACTACGCAGCAAGCCGCGGAGAATACCTTAACGGTAAGATCCTTGCTGAATATATCGGCTACGACTTTGTTGATCCTACCATGTATATCAAGTTTGCCGATAACGGCGTTTTCGATTCCGAGATCACCAACAATCTTCTCGGAACCGAGCTAAAAAAGCACAAGCGTGCTGTTATCCCCGGCTTCTACGGCTCCATGCCCAACGGAACAATCAAGACCTTCTCAAGAGGCGGTTCCGATATCACAGGCTCCATCGTTGCAAGAGCGGCAGTGGCTGATATTTACGAAAACTGGACCGACGTTGACGGCTTCCTTATGGCTGACCCGAGAATCGTTGAGTCTCCGAAGCCTATTGATACTATCACCTACAAAGAGCTTCGCGAGCTTTCCTATATGGGTGCAGGCGTTCTTCATGAGGATTCCATCTTCCCCGTAAGAGTTGCAGGTATTCCGATCAACATCAGAAACACCAACAACCCCGCAAGTCCCGGAACCTATATAGTTGCCGAGACTGACAAGTTCGATACCGATAACATTATCACCGGTATTGCAGGTAAGAAGGGCTTCTCCGTGCTCTCCATCGAAAAGGCGATGATGAACTCCGAAATGGGATTCGGCAGAAAGGTCCTTGAAGCTGTTGAGAAAGAAGGAGTTTCCTTCGAGCACCTTCCTTCAAGCATCGACAGCATGTGCGTTGTTCTTAACACAAGCGAGGTAGAGGACGTAAAGGACAGGATCCTCAACAGAATCTGTACAACTACAAACCCCGACACCATATCCATCGAGGGTGGTCTTGCGCTTGTTGCGGTAGTTGGACGTGCCATGGTAAAGGCGAAGGGTACGGCTTACCGAGTATTCAAGGCTTGTGCCGAGAGCGACATCAACATCCGTATGATCGATCAGGGCTCATCTGAGCTTAACATCATCATCGGTATTGACGAAAGCGACTTCGACAGAGCGATGAACGCCATCTACGCAGAGTTCTGTAAGTAATCCCATAAAACAAAATAATAAGCTGCGGCGCACAAGGTGCAGTCGCAGCTTTTAATCTTATCAAGTTGTCCTTATCCAAGCTTCGGAGGCATCTTTTTGCCGCCGAGAATGTGGAAATGAGCATGGTGAACGCTCTGGCACCCGTCTGTACCAACGTTTGTAATGATGCGATAACCGTTTGTAAGACCTGCATCAGCGGCGATCTTGGGAATGCACTCGAAAATACGCGCAATATATGCCGAATTATCTTCGCTTACCTTGTCAACGGACTCAATGTGAACCTTGGGAATAACGAGAATGTGAACGGGTGCTTCGGGATTGATGTCATTAAAAGCGAGGATCATATCGTCCTCATAAACCTTGCTTGAGGGTATAACACCTTCAACAATTTTGCAGAAAATGCAGTCCATATAAGTCTCCTGTCTGCCGATTTGACGGCAAAAAATATTAATTTTCTATATATATCATAGCACAAACCCGAGTCTGAATCAAGACCCGAAGGGAAGTTTGGAGGGAAGGTTATGAGAAAAAATTTTGATATTCACACCCATATATATCCTGAGAAAATCTCACAAAAGGCTACGGTGAACTTAGGCAAGTTTTACGATTTCAACGTGGACGGTCTCGGTACATACGCTGACCTTGAAAATGTAGGGGCGGCATCGGGAACGGAAGGGTTTCTTATCCTCGGCGTTGCCACAAATAAAAATCAGATAACCAGCGTCAACGATTTTATCGCCGATACCGTAAATCTGTCCCGTTCAAGAGGATTCAAAACAGTTGGATTTATGGGTATTCATCAGGATTGTGAGGATATGGCTGCCGCTCTTGACCACGCCGTTTCCGTAGGACTTAAAGGAATAAAGATTCACCCGGATATTCAGGGCGTGGATATAGACGACCGCCGACTTTTGGAACTTTACTCACTTGTCGAAGGTAAAATGCCCATATACTTCCACATGGGAGATAACAGACCTCAGTATCAGTTTTCTACCCCTGCAAAGCTTGTAAAAATTCTCGAAATGTTTCCTCGCCTTGAGGTAGTAGCGGCACATCTCGGAGGTTATCAGGTATGGGAAGACGCTTACCCTTTACTTGCAGGACGAGAAAACGTTTGGTACGACACCTCCAGCGCTCTTTGGGCGATGACTGCCGAATATGCGGACAAGCTCATCTCAAAGCTTGGCACTGAAAGACTCATGTTTGGTACAGATTACCCTGTCAAGACTACCGCTGAGGAGCTTGCCAGAGTAGAAGCACTGACCCTTACCGAAAAACAGCTTGACGACGTGCTTTGGAACAACGCGGCACGTTTTCTTGGGATAGAGTAAGATGAAAACGCTGACTTATTGGGAAAAACTCAGCTCCGAAACACGACCGATCCTCCTTTACGGAACGGGCAACGGAGCTGACAAGATAATCGACGCCTGCGAGAAATATAACATAAAAATATCCGGCGTTTTTGCTTCCGACGGCTTTGTCAGAAACAGAGTTTTCAGAGAAATGCCCGTTATCTCCTACAGTCAGGTTAGGGAAGAGTATGGAGACGACATTGTGATCCTTCCTGCCTTCGGTTCAACGAGAGAGGAAGTCATCTCCTTCTTCCACGAGCTTGACTCAAAACATACCGTTATAATTCCCGAAGTACCGCTTTATGGTAAGGGTATCTTCGACTCTGCATACCTGGAGTCTCACAGAAGCGATCTTGAGAGAGTATATTCATACCTTTCCGATGACGAGTCAAGAGAAATATTCAAAGACGCTGTTATGTTCAGAATAACGGGGAACATAAAATATCTTGGAAGATGCGAAAGCATGAGAGATACCATGGCAACTCTTGAGGGTTTTGAGAGAGTTGAAAGGGCTCTTGACGGCGGTGCATTCAAGGGAGACAGTACGGCTGATATGATCGCCTCTCTTCCGTCTCTTAGCTCCGTTATCGCTCTTGAGCCGGACCCGTCCACCTGCAAAAAACTCCGCGCCTTTGCAGAATCTAGCGAGGCGGAAGGCAAAGTCACCCCCGTTGAATGTGCACTTAGCGACAGAGTAGGTTTAGCTGCAAGTGTCGCTTCCGGAAGCCGCGGATCTGGCTTAGAAGGACGTAATCGCCGCGCTAAGAGTGTTGAAATAAGGCTCGATACCGTTGACAACATCCTTGACGGTGAAAGAATTGACTACATCAAGCTTGATGTGGAGGGTGAAGAAGCTGCCGCTATCAGGGGAGCTGTCAATACTCTCGAAAAGTGGCGTCCTGCGGTGTCCGTGTCTCTTTACCACAGAACGGGGGATATTATATCCTTGCCGACGTGGCTAAAAAACACTTTCGGTGAATGTAGGATGTACCTCAGACGTCCGAGATGTCTTCCTATGTGGGACCTTAACCTTTACGTCTTTCCCGAAATCAAATAAATACGCGACAAATGCCGACGGAACAAGCTCTTCCGTCGGCGTTTTGTATTTAGACGAACGCCTTCGTTTGACGCTTGGTTTTTCCCGTGATCTGCAGTATTTTTTTGCGTATAAATCAAAGCTTTGTTTGACATTACGAAGCAGATGTGATATAATTAATATGTATTATTGTTTATCATAGGCGTTTTGTTGCCAAAAAAATAAATTTATTACTGTAAGACCGCTTTTGCGGCGTAACGGAGGACAGTATGCATGATTTTTTAACCGATATTTTGCAAACCGTAAGGACAATATCTTTCCCTGATATTATTGATATTGCGTGTGTTTCGGTACTGTTTTATTTTATCTATAAATTCATGCGTGACAGACGTTCGGGCAAGCTCGCAGCGGGTGTTCTTCTTCTTATCATTCTTCAGTTTGTCAGTGAGCTGTTTGACATGTACGTTATTCAGTTCCTCCTTGACAACATCTTCCAGGTAGGACTTATTGCTCTTGTTGTGGTGTTTCAGCCCGAGCTTCGTTCCGCTCTTGAAAAGGTAGGCGGTCAGCCGCTGAAGAGTCTTCGCAGTATCGGTGACTCCAAAAATGAGCCTATCCGTAAGGTTATCGAAAACGTTGCTACCGCGGCTCAGAGATTCAGCGATAACAAGACCGGTGCACTTATCGTTTTCGAGCGTCTTACCAAGCTTGGTGATCTTATCGCTACCGGTACCGTCATCGACGCACAGCCCAGTGCTTTTCTCATCCGCAACATTTTCTACGATAAGTCTCCTCTCCACGACGGAGCGCTTATCATCCGTGACGGCAGACTTCACGCCGCAGGTTGCCTTCTTCCCCTGTCTCAGACTACAGACATCGTGCGAGACCTGGGTACCCGTCACCGCGCAGCAATCGGCACCAGTGAGAATAGTGACGCTGTGGTGGTTATCGTGTCCGAAGAAACCGGAGTGATCTCCGTTGCCGTTGAAGGTGTTCTTTACAGAGGATTTAACAAGGCTTCTCTCATCGAAGAGCTTGAAAGACTTCTTATTCCCGAGGTACAGATCACCCAAAGAGGAAAAATATTCAAAAAACGCATCGTTAATAAAGGTTCGACAGGAAAGGAGGCTGGACTTGATGCAGACAAATAATCAGAATCCCACCGTCCGCAATTCCGTTGGCGTCAGAGGCGGCAGAAAGTACTCCTTCTTCAGCCTTCGCAGATTTTTGCCCAAGGTACTTTGCGTAGTTGCCGCTTTCGTGATCTGGCTCTACGTTATGCAGACTGAGACCCCCGAATACGAAAGCGTTGTTACATCCGTTACCGTTGAGATGCAGAATGCTTCTCAGCTCAGACTGGACTCGGGACTTGCCGTTTACAGTAAGACTACGAATATCGTTGACGTAAAGGTTACCGGTAAAAAGAGTTCTATTGACAAACTGAAGTCTGAGGATATCACCGCATTTATTGACCTCAGCAAGATCAAAGAGCCCGGACAGCACGCCCTAGACGTTTTTGTTGAGCTTCCCGACGGTATAGATAAAGTAGTGCCCGAGCCGGCTACCATTTCAGTTTACGTTGACGAGAACGACGTTATTTCTCTGCAGGTTAGCGAGAAGCTTACAAATATGTCCCTCCTTGACTCATATGAGCTGGGCGAGATCGGATTTGAGTATGATTCTATTACCGTAACTGGCCCTAAGAATAAACTTGCAGAGCTTACAGAGGCACAGGTTCTTATCAACATGCAGGGAAAAACCTCGTCCTTTGTTGCGGATTGTCCCGTTTCTCTCATTGGCCGTAGCGGAGACGTTGCCGATATGTCATATCTCAGCACTTCCGTTGACGAAATGAGCGTTAACGTACCGATCTACGTAAATCGCGAGATCAAGCTTGAGACCTCCTTTAAGCACGGATTCCTGAATTCCGGCTTGGCTGAGGTAACCATATCTCCTGAAAGCATTGCAGTAAAGGCTGATGAAAGCGTTTGGAGCAAGAACGAAGCGGTTTTTGAGCCTTTGGTAATAGACGAGAAACAGATCCTTGACAACACCTATACCATGACCGTAGTGCCGATTGCCACCGCGGACGTAATTTATGACAAGGATATCCAGATAAACGTAACGGTTAAGCTTTCGTCCTCCCTCAAAACGAAGAAATTCTCTGTAGCCGATATTCAGGTCACCGGTGCACCGGAAAATCTTGCATGGGAAGTCCTTGATATGAGTGAAATAGTAACTCTTCGCGGTACCTCTGACGTGCTTTCCGAGATCAAGGCATCCGATATTTCCCTTATCGTTGATCTCAGCGGTTACGAGATAGGTACTTCGGGTGTGGTTTCCAAAGCTGCTACCGTTGTGATAGATAATGAGAGCGCCACGGACGTTTGCGAGGTTGGCTCTTACTCCGTTCAGCTTAAACTTAACTGATGATGACAAACAAAACTAAGGTACTCATTGAGAATATAATCGTACCTCACCGACAAGGTGTCAGTGGTCCTGATGCAGACCGTTTTGCCTGCGACTCTGCCGCTAAGCGTGTCAAAAAGCTTCTGGGAATTTCTCCCGAAAAGCTTTTCGTTCACAGAAAGTCTATCGATGCTCGCCGCAAGAAGGACATAAAGCTTGTTTATTCCATCTGCGCCGAAGTACCACTTTCCGCCCATAAGGTCAGTCATAAGGCGGCAGGCGAAGTAAAGCTTTATTCGGAGGCTAACTTCTCCGTTGAACAGGGAACGGAAGCTTTAAAGGCCCGTCCCGTTATCGTGGGATTTGGACCTGCGGGAATGTTCTGCGCTCTTGCTCTTGCTGAGAGAGGATACCGTCCGGTGGTTTATGAAAGAGGCGCATCCGTTGAAGACAGAGTTGCCGCCGTTGAAGGTTTTGTCTCCTCAGGCGTGCTTGACGTGAACTCAAACATTCAGTTTGGCGCGGGAGGCGCAGGCACCTTTTCTGACGGAAAGCTCACCACCCGTATAAACGATCCTCTTTGCTCCTACGTTCTGTCTAAGCTTGTGGAACTTGGCGCTCCCGAGGATATTCTCACCAAGGCAAAACCCCATATCGGCACCGACGTGCTCAGAGAGGTGGTTGCGAGAGCTGACGCGAGGATCAGAAAGCTTGGCGGCGAGATATACTACAACAGCAAAGTAAGTATTGATGGTACTACAGCGACCATCAGAGGTGAAAATCTGCCTTACGGTGCTCTTGTACTTGCCCTTGGACATAGCGCGAGAGACACTTACGAAGAACTTCTTTCCTCAGGTTATCTTATCGAAGCAAAGCCTTACTCGGTGGGTGTCAGAATCGAGCATCTCCAGAGGGATCTTGACTTTGCCATGCACGGAGACTTTGCAGGTGACGTAACTCTCGGTCCCGCGGAATATAACGTCTCCTATCGTGAGGGTGACCGTGGGGTCTATTCCTTCTGTATGTGTCCCGGAGGCGAAGTTGTCGGTGCTGCCAGCGAAGAAGGCGGCGTTGTTACCAACGGTATGAGCCGCCGCTTGAGAGACGGAGACAACGCCAACGCGGCACTTGCCGTATCCGTTAAGACCTCCGATTACGGTAACACTCCGCGTCTTGCAATAGACTTTCAGCGAAGCCTTGAGAGACGTGCCTTTGCCGCAGGTGGAAACAACTACGCCGCGCCTCTTCAGACGGTGGGTGATTTTCTTGCAGGGAAGAGAGGTACTTCTCCCGATAAAATCAAGCCGACCTATATGAACGGCAAATATACCCTTTGCGACCTTAATACGGTTCTCCCGAGCTTCGTTTGTGAAATGCTTAAGGCGGGACTTATCAAATTCGGTCAGAAAATAAACGGGTTTGACCGTGCTGACGTACCAATGACGGGTGTTGAGACACGTACCTCTGCTCCGGTACGTATAATGAGGGGAGAGACTTTTACGGCAGTCTCCAAAGATCTTGTTTATCCTTGCGGAGAGGGTGCGGGGTATGCCGGCGGAATCATGAGTGCCGCTATCGACGGACTGAGAGTTGCCCGAGCTATCATTGAAAGATTCAAAGCAAATTAACTTAAATATTTCCTTTGATTTCTGCAAATAATTTTTTAATGAATATCGTTTTATCCATTTTTGTACAGCTTTAGGCTGAGTGGAGATATGTTATGAAGAAAACGGCAGAAGTGCTGAGTGTTGACGGGAATCTTGCCCGTATAAAAGTCAAAAGATCGGATATGTGTGAGGGATGCAGTGCCCGTGAAGGAGACTGTTCCTGCTCCCACGCATCTCTTTTGGGGGCTGACAAAACTTTAGTCACCACCGCACGAAACGATGCCTTGGCTTCTGTCGGAGATAAAGTTGAGGTTGAGACTTCCGACAGCCGCGTTCTTGGATACGCTGTGCTTGTTTTCATCCTTCCTCTTATTGTTTGTGCCCTGACTTACGGGGTGATTTTGAAGTGTTTTAACAACGGTGCCGTGTCTTTAATATCGGCAGTTATCGCTTTTATTCTGACTTTTGTCGTTATCGGCGTATATGAACGTCACCACAGAAAAAGCGTTGACGTGGTCATAACCCGAATCATAGTGCAGGGAGACGGCACCGACTTGAATTCGTAAAATTTAAAAGACTGGATATAGATTTAATGTATTATCGTAAACTTCCAAGGTGGGTAGTGAGCGACAAGTCCACGGCAAGAGAAGCAGAAGTTGCGGCTATTGCTGAGGAACTGTCGATATCATTACCCACGGCAAAACTCCTCTTTAACAGGGGATGCAAAAGTCCCGATGAGGCAAGAAAGTTCATCGGTAAGGAAGAAGAACACCTTTACGATCCTTTCCTGATGAAGGATATGGAACCTGCGGCTCATCGCGTGTGTGATGCTGTAACGGCAGGGGAAAAGATCGTTATTTACGGCGACTATGACGTAGACGGTGTCACTTCTGTTTCCTCACTCTATCTTTACCTGCGTTCTTTGGGCGCTGATGTCAGCTATCACATTCCCTGCAGAATGACTGAAGGCTATGGTATGTCCTCTGCCGTGATCGACAAGCTTGCCGCCGACGGTTGTACACTCATCATAACCGTTGACACAGGAATAACTGCCATTGACGAGATAGATCACGCAGCTGAGATCGGAATCGACGTGGTTATTACCGACCATCACGAGTGCCATGAGGTACTTCCGAGAGCTCTTGCTATCGTAAATCCCTGCCGTCACGACTGTACATATCCTTTTAAGGAACTTGCAGGAGTCGGGGTGGTTTTCAAGCTTATCTGTGCTATCGAACAAACGCTTAATCCGGAGGATCCTCTGGCAGTGTGCGTCAGAAGAATTGCAAGAGAGTATTGCGACCTTGTTGCCCTCGGTACCATCGCCGACGTTATGCCCGTTGTAGATGAGAACAGACTTATCGTCAGCTACGGTCTTTCTCTCATAGAGCAGGGAACAAGACCTGCCATCACCGAGCTTATCAACGCGTCGGGATCTGAATCGAAGTATAACACCAAGAAAAAGATAACCGCCGCATTCGTTGGGTTCACTCTTGCTCCCCGTATCAACGCCGCAGGAAGAATCAAAGATGCGGCGACAGCGGTTGAACTGCTTATCTCCGACGACACCGACAGAGCCCAAAAGTTTGCAAAAGAGCTCTGTGCCATAAATAAACAGCGTCAGCAGATAGAAAACAGTATTACCGAAGAGGCTTATGCAAAGATTTCTGCCGAGCACGACTTTGAAAATGACAGAGTCATCGTTCTTGACGACGAGAACTGGCACCACGGCATAATCGGTATCGTTTCTTCGCGAATTACCGAAAAATATTCGCTTCCGTCCATTCTTGTCTCCTTCGACGGCAAGAATTCCGCAGAGTTCAGCCCTGAGGACTCCGGAAAGGGTTCGGGAAGAAGCGTAAAGGGCATAAATCTCGTAGAAGCGCTTTCCCACTGCTCCGATCTTCTTGAAAAGTACGGCGGTCACGAGCTTGCGGCTGGTCTTACCGTTAAGCGCGGGAACCTTTCCGCCTTCAAACGCAAAATTAACGAGTTCGCAAGGGAATACGCCGACAGCGAATACGGTGACGTAGTGGTTGAGGCTGAATGTCTGCTGGATGAAAGTGACATCACTATGCGCCTTGCAAGCGAGCTTTATTACCTTGAGCCTTTCGGTACAGCTAACCCTGTTCCCGTTTTCCGTACTGACGAGCTTTATGTCAGCGAGGTCATTCCCATTGCCGGAGGCAAGCACATCAAGCTGATCCTCCGTCGCGAAAATATGATAATCACGGCGATGTGCTTCAGACGTACCCTTGAGGAACTTGATATTTACCCAGGAGACGTGGTTGACGTGCTTTATAACCTTGACATTAACGAGTTCCAGGGAACAAGGACACTCCAGATGATAGTCAAGGATATAAGACTTACAAAAAGAGTACTTGACACGGAGATCGCAGAGCACGAGCTTTTTGACACTCTCTTTTCGGGAGTCAGACCCGAAAGCCTCAATGATCCCCATGAGATTAACGCTATCATCCCCACCAGGGAGGATTTTGGCGCCGTGTATAACGTGCTGAAAAGGGAACTGAGGGTTGAGCACGAGGTGTTCAGTATGCGTGCCCTTGCTCATCTTATGAAGTCCTGCGGATATATTATCCCTTACGTTAAGCTCAAGTTTATAATTATGATATTCCGCGAGCTTAATCTTTTGGGTGTTGAAGAACTTGACGCCGAGAGGGAAATATACGCTTTCAAGTACATATACGTTAAGAACAAAACGAGCCTTGACCGCTCGAATATCTTAAAGAAGCTTAAAAGTGAGCTTCGCCTTCTCTGATAGGAGAATACGGCAAAACTTATACTTAGATGTTTCGTTTTAGATAAGACGAAACGGAGGCAGGTATGAACGACACTAATGCAAGCATAGGCAATATGGCTTCTTCCGGCGTGAAGATAGACGCGCTTCTCGAAAGAATAAAGTCAAGCGGAAGAAACTATGATATTGCCAAGATAAATAAAGCTTTTGAGTATGCAGATTCCCTCCATTGCGGACAGATGCGTAAAAGCGGCGACCCTTATATTGTTCACCCCATCGCCGTAGCAGAGACCGCATTGTCTCTGGGCCTTGATACGGACTCCATCTGCGCCGCTTTCCTTCATGATACCGTAGAGGACTGCGGAGAGAAAACGAGCCTTGGAGAGATTAAGAAGATGTTCGGAGACGACGTTGCCATGCTGGTTGACGGTCTGACCAAGATCAAGGAGATCAACATCATCGACAAGGAAGAAGCTCATATCGAAAATATCCGTAAGATGCTTCTTGCCATGTCCAAGGACATCCGCGTAATTTTCATCAAGCTTTGCGACAGACTCCATAATATGCGTACCTTAGACGCAAAATCCGAGGGCAAGAGACGAATGACCGCTCTTGAAACGATGCACGTTTACGCGCCTCTTGCACACCGTCTCGGTATGCAGAGAATGAAGCAGGAGCTTGAAAACTTAGCTCTCAAACACCTTGACCCCATCGGCCACGAAGAGGTATCAGAGGACATCAAGAGAAAGTACGGTCAGAACGTAAACTTTATCGAGAATACTCAGAACTACGTCTCCGAAAAGCTGAATGAATATAACATCAACTACACCCTTGAAGGCAGAGTCAAGACCGTATACTCAATCTATCGCAAAATGTTCAATCAGAACAAAACTTTCGACGAGATCTACGACTTCTACGCTATTCGAATCATCGTTGATACCGAGCTTGAGTGTTACACCGCCCTCGGAATCATACACGAGCTATTCAAGAGCGTCCCCGGAAGATTTAAGGATTATATCTCCACTCCTAAGCTTAACATGTACCAGTCTCTCCATACCACGGTAATCGGACGTGACGGTATCCCCTTCGAGGTTCAGATCAGAACCCGCGAGATGCACCACGTTGCCGAATACGGTGTGGCGGCTCACTGGAAATACAAGTCAGGAGAGCGCAGTAAAGAGGACATGGATAAAAAGCTTGAGTGGGTCGCAAAGCTTATCGAAGTTGAGGACGGAGTTATGGATTCAGAAGAATTCCTCCATGCCTTCAAGATCGACATTTTCCATGATGAAACCTTTGTGTTTACCCCCAAGGGAGACGTTATCGCCCTTCCTCAGGGTTCAACCATCATCGACTTTGCCTACGCTATTCACTCAGCGGTAGGTAACAAAATGATCGGTGCTACCATCAACGGTACTATCGCCCCCATTGACCGCGTTCCCGAAACGGGAGACATCGTTGAGATCATCACGTCTCAGGCAGCCAAGGGACCCAGCCGCGACTGGCTGAAGATCGTTCACACGGGTGAAGCGAGAAACAAGATCAGACAGTGGTTCAAGAAAGAGAAGAGAAGCGAGAATATTCTCGTAGGTCGTGCTGAGATAGATCGCGAGTTTGCAAAGTTCAGAGGCAAGCCCACCGAGCAGCAGAAGCTTGAGGTGATCGCCAACATCGCTAAGAGGATCGGTATGCAGGAACCCGACGATATGCTGAACGCTATCGGCTACGGCGGACTTACCGTATCAAAGATATCGTCAAGACTCAAGGATGAGTACGAACGTCTCTTTAAGCCCGAGGAGGAGCCTATCACCGAGCCCGAGCAGATCAAAACTGCTAAAACCGGCAGGATCCGTTCAAACAACGGAATTGTGGTTGACGGTGAGTACGGCTGTGCCGTTAAATTCGCGAGATGCTGTAATCCTCTCCCCGGAGACGAGATCATTGGCTTCATAACCCGCGGTTACGGTATTTCCATTCACAAGAAATCCTGTAAGAATATTACAAACGGAATGAAGAATCAGGAGTTTGCAGACAGACTTGTGGGCGCTGAGTGGGACCACGATGCGGTAAAGCAGAACGAGGGAGGTCTCTTCGAGGCTGTTATTCAGATCTTTGCAGAAAACCACATCACCCTCCTTGCAGACATCACTACTGCTCTTGCGGAGATGAAGGTAACGCTGCTTTCCATCAACACTCAGAAGAGTGCTTCGGGAGAGATCATCATCAATCTCACCGTGGGATGCAAGAACAGCGAACATTGCAACTCCATCGTTTCAAGGCTGAGAGGACTCAGCCATATCAACAGTATTTCAAGAGGAGTCGGCTGATACAGTCATTTTGAACTTATGATCATAGTTTTACAGCGGGTTCTTGAGTCTTCCGTAAAGATAGACGGAGAGGCCGTAGCTAACGGAAAAGCAGGACTTTTACTGCTTGCAGGAGTCGAAAAGGGCGACGACAGGACGGACGCGGAGCTTCTTGCCGAAAAGATACTGAAAATACGCGTATTCGAGGATGAAAACGGAAAGATGAACTATTCCGTTACTGACGTAGGCGGAGACGTTGTCATCGTGCCGAATTTCACTCTCCTTGCTGCTTACCGAAAGGGAAATCGTCCCGATTACACCAACAGCGAGTCTCCCGACGCCGCAAAAGAGCTTTTTGAGTATTTCTGCGGATATATGGCAGACAGGATCCATACGGAATGCGGCGTGTTCGGTGCGGATATGAAGGTTTCTCTCTGTAACGACGGCCCCGTAACTATTTGTATGGACAGCCGAGTTTTGAAAAAAGAACGCTGAAGCCCACGTAGAGGTGAAATACTTAGATGAAGCTAATCATTAACGGCAATATCAAGCCTTACTATATACAAATGCTTGCAATGCTGTTCTATCCCGGCGAAAAGTTCCCCGATGGAGCCGAGGCAGAGTCTGAACAGCGACTGGCAAACGTCTTCGTCGAGGAGAGGGAGGACGGAGTTTTCTCCAGAGTCTCGGTAAAAGACGGCGAGGATTTGGAAGAAGGCGAAACGTTCCTTACTTACGGTTTGCTTGACCGTGACAAAACAATAAAATTTGCCGTAGGCGGTGCTTTTCTCGATGCCTGCGAAAAACTGACGGGACATGCTCCGCCGTGGGGAATGCTGACGGGTGTCAGACCTGCAAAACTTGCTCTTGAGCTTTTAGATAAAGGTGTTCGCGGAGACGACGCGGTAAAATTCTTCACCGACGTGTATCGCACCACCCTGGGTAAAGCAAAGCTTGCGGTAAAGACAGCGGAAGCCTCAGAGCGAATCGTCACACCCGATAGATTTCGTGAGATCAGCGTATACATCGCCATCCCCTTCTGTCCCACCCGTTGTACCTACTGCAGCTTCGTTTCATATACCTCACCAAAGCTGCTCAGCATGATCCCTGAGTACCTTGCGGTGCTTCTCAAGGACGTCAAACGCACCTTTGAGCTAGCTCGCGAACTTGGACTGCGGGTTGCCAGCGTATACATCGGCGGGGGGACACCTACCGTCCTTGATGAGCCTCAGTTGAAGCTCCTTTTGGAGTGCGTTTCAAGCTATAACGATGGCTTTGACGAGTTCACCTTAGAAGCCGGCAGACCGGATACCATAACCGACGAAAAGCTCCGCCTTGCTAAGGAGTACGGCGTCACAAGGATCAGCGTAAACACCCAGACCCTCAACGAAGAGGTGCTCAGAAACATCGGAAGAGCCCATTCTGCAGATGATTTCTTCACAGCTTACGAAAAGGCACTGAAGATGGGCATCCGCGACATAAATGTAGACCTTATTGCAGGCCTTCCCGGAGACACTTACGAAAGTTTTTGTGATTCCGTCGATAGGGTAGTTGCCCTTGATCCTACAAATATCACCGTTCACTCCTTCAGCGTGAAGAAATCCGCCGAAATGAAAACGGGAGGCCATGACGTGTTCGACCGAGACGGTTTCGTGGCGGTACGAAGCGTTGACTATTCTCAGGACAAGCTGTTTGACGCAGGTTATATTCCTTATTATATGTACCGTCAGAAGAATACAGTAGGAAACCTTGAAAACGTTGGCTACTCAAAGATCGGTCACGAGGGACTCTACAACATCTTCATGATGGACGAGATACATACCATCCTTTCCTGCGGTGCTTCCGCCGTGACTAAGATAATTTCAAATGACAACGAAGGAAAGCTTGATATAAAACGTATTTTTGAGCCAAAATATCCGTATGAATATCTAAGGCTTCGTGAAAGTGAAGAGTATGCCGTGGAAAAGAAGAATACTGAAAATCTTCTGCGAAGCGTATACTTGAAATAAACGGCCTTTTACTATTACGGAGGCATGGTAACCGATATGAAACTAATTTGCAAAGAAATTAACTCAAAAGAAGAAGCAAAGCGCTTTATAATGCTTTGCGAAGAAGAATTTGATGCAAAACTCCGTTTAGCTTCAAGAGAAGCAATTTCGAGAGGAAATAAAATAATAACTCTGTCGGGCCCCACCTGCTCGGGTAAGACTACCACGGCGTCCCTGCTGGTAGAGGAGATCGAGTCCTCGGGACATAACGCCGTCGTTATCTCAATAGACGACTTTTACCGCGACAATCTGCGAGTGGGCATTTCGAAGGGAAGAGACGTAGACTTCGACTCCGTAAAGACCATCGATCTTGAGTATTTCAAGATTTTTGCCGAGGATCTCCTTGCAGAAAAGACAGTTAAAATTCCCATCTTTGACTTCAAAACGGGTGTCAGAGCGGGGTATCGTGAGTATACACCAAAGCCGGAGGATATTATCATCTTCGAGGGTATACAGGCGGTATATCCTGAGATAACTTCGATCCTCGGAGAAAAATACACCAGTATATTCATCTGTGTCACAGACGAGGTGATCTTCAACGGCATCTATTTCTCCCCCCATGAAATCAGGCTTCTGAGACGTCTGGTCCGCGACGGAAAATTCCGAAACACCCATACCGAAGATACCCTCAGATATTGGCATTCCGTGAGAGCAAACGAGGAAGCAAATATTTTCCCTAATGCGGGAAACTCTCACTTTTACATTGATTCCTTTTTGCCATACGAGCTGTGTATTATTGCAGGATTCGCTCTTCCTCAGCTTTTGGAGGTTCCCGAAGACTCTCCCGAGGCAGAGACGGCAAAAAGTCTTGCTTTGAGACTTAGTAAGATCAACTGCAGTTGTTACGACAGCGCGGATATCCCTCAAGACTCTATGTATCGAGAGTTTATCGGATAAAAAACCAAACAGATTTTGATTGGAGACTGTAATGAATAATCAAAAGACTAAAAACAGTACAAAACTGTTCTTTGCGGGCGTTTTGGTGCTGACGATTTCAAACCTTATAATTAAGGCGATAGGTATGCTTTTCAAGATCCCCATGAACCACATCGTGGGCGACCAGGGTATGGGCTACTACAGCTCTGCTTACACTATCTATACCTTCTTTTATATGATCTCTACCGCAGGTCTTCCCGTGGCTATCTCTCTTCTCGTTTCAGAGAACAGAGCGATAGGAAGACTGAAGCAGGTCAAAAAGGTGTTCAAGCTTTCGATAATACTGTTCTTTATCGTGGGTCTTGTGGGAACCTCTGTCATGTTTTTCGGTGCAAAGGGATTTGCCTCTCTTTTGAAGGCTGATCCTACATACTATTGTATTATCGCAATAGCGCCCACTCTTTTCTTCATCTGCCTTTCCAGCGCCATCCGCGGATATTTCCAAGGATACCAGTCAATGGTTCCCGTGGCGATCTCACAGCTTATTGAGGCTGTCTGCAAGCTCTTCCTCGGAATTGCTTTCGCTACCTACGCGCTGAATAAGTACGGTTCAGGCAAGGAGACTATTCATTACGTTGCTGCATACGCTGTTCTCGGTCTCACCATCGGTGCAGGACTTGGTATGCTGTACCTTATGTTCTCAAAAATGCTCTTCAAGAGCCAGAGATACGACGCAGAGTACACCGATGTTAAGGGATTTGACGACAGCGTTGAGACCTCAGGCAAGATTCTCCGCAGAATCGTCATGATCGCGCTCCCCGTAACCGTCAGCGCATCTGTAATGAGCCTTACCAACCTTATTGATATGGCTCTCATTCAGAGACTTCTCCAGTCCTACAGAGGACTCACCGAAGCTCAGGCTACAGCGGTATACGGTAACTATACTTCTCTCTGTGTTCCGCTGTTCAATATGCCCCCATACCTTATCTATCCCATCTCCTACTCCATCGTTCCCATGATCAAGACGGCAGTAGCTTCGGGGGACAAAAAGAGAGCCGCTCTCGTTATGGAAAGCTCCCTCAGAGTGGCAGTAATCATCGGAATCCCCTGTGCCCTCGGTATGGCGGCGATCGCTGAACCTATCCTACACCTCTTTGGATACCGCTACTGGTCCGTAGTGTCCGCAGCTCCTCTTCTTGCGCTTCTCGCTCCCTCCACATTCTTCATTTGCGTTCTTTCCGTAACCAACGCTATCCTTCAGGCAAACGGACACGAGAGGAAGCCTGTTGTTTCCATGCTTGCAGGTGCAGCTGTGAAGATAGTTTCCAATACTATCCTCATTCGCTTCATCGGTATGCCCGGTACACCTATCAGTACCTTCCTTTGCTACCTTACCGCAACAGGACTTAACATTTACTTCATCGTAAAGCACGTTGGCCTCAAGCTGAAGTTCAGCAGAGTCTTCTTCAGACCTCTTGTAGCAGGACTTCTCTGTGCCGCAGTTGCAATCGGAGTTTCAGGGGGTTCCTCAAACGTTCTTGCCGACGACGTGGCTTACGAATATTCGGTTAATACTACTGATAACGGTGATGTTATCAATATTAACAATGAGTATAACAGCGCTTATCTCCACGACGCAGTTCTTACAACTGACGGAACAGGTACGGATACCAGAGACGATCTCAAGGTTACCGTAGGTGAAGACGGAAGCCTTACTGTTTATGATTTGGGTGAAGATACCCTTACGGTTTCTAAAAACGAAAATGGTGATATACTCGTAGACGGTGTTGTTTGTGAAGATCATATTGCTCTCGGAATTGACTTCTCTCATGACGATATTCTCGCAGGCACCGGCACACAATACGTTGTACGCGACGGATATTATACCCTCAAAATTTTCGAATACGGAGGTGAGATGTTTGCTGAGATCATAGAAAAGTTTAACTATGAAATGACCGACAACAAGCTCACACTCTCCTTCGTTGGCAGAAGTGACGCCGACGTTACACTCAAGTACAGGGTTGACGGCGACACTATCTACCTCAACGACGGTATCTCCCGTACATCCACACTTCTGTCAATTATGGCGGCTGCTGTAGTTTACTTCATTATGATACTCGTAATCCGCGCTATTACAGTTGATGACGTAAGACTTCTCCCCAAGGGACAGAAGATCGAGAAAGTTCTCAGAAAGGCAAAGCTTCTCAGATAACTATGAATCAGGACGTAAAAACTCTAATTTCAAAAAATAGATTCGATCTTGCCGATCTCCGCGTGGTCTTCAAAGAACTCAGAGGTGAAAACGGTTGCCCTTGGGACAGAGTGCAGACTCACGAGAGCATCCGAGGTGATCTCATTGAAGAGACCTACGAGGTAGTCGAAGCAATAGACACCGCTGATATGAAGCTCATGCGTGAAGAGCTTGGCGACCTTCTTCTTCAGGTGGTGTTCCACGCAGGAATTGAGGAAGAGAAGGGAACTTTTACCCTTGACGATGTCATTTCCGACATTACAGAAAAGCTTATTCGTCGTCATCCCCACGTTTTCGCCGACGTGGAGGCTGATGATCCGGAAAGTGCTCTTGATGCTTGGGAAGCGGCAAAAGGAGTGGAAAAAACGGAGAGAAAGACTGTGGTTGACTCAATGAACGCCGTGCCTCCGTCCCTTCCTGCTCTGATGCGTGCTCAAAAGATCATCAAAAAAGCGGCAAAGGACGGCTATGACGTAGACTCTGCTATCGTTTCCGGCGCAGATGACCTTAAATTTGTAGCCGAAAATATGGCTTCCGTATCCTCTTCCCGTGAAGAACTTCTCTCTTCAAAGATTGGTGATGCCGCCTTCGCACTTTCTCTTGTCGCACAGAAAAACGGGATAGATCTTGAAGAGCTTCTTAACAAAAAAACAGGTAATTTTATTGAAAATTATCCTAAAAAGTAAAAATATATTAAAAATACACGGCTGAAGTATTGCATATTTAATAAAATAATGATATACTACTCACAGTACAAATATTTTTTCTCGAAAGGAAGAAAGCAAAATGAATAAGTCACAGTTAATCAGCGCAGTAGCAGAAAAGACCGGACTCAAGAAGAAGGAGGCAGAAGCAGCAGTTGTAGCTGCACTTGAGGCTGTTGAAGCTTCTCTCGTTAACGGAGAAAAGGATCAGCTTTTCGGTTTCGGTACATTCAGCGTTGACAACAGAGCTGAGCGTCAGGGAAGAAACCCCGCAACAGGCGAGAGCATTACTATCCCCGCTACAAAGCTCGTTAAGTTTGCTCCTGCATCTGCTCTTAAGGACAAGGTCAACGGTTAAGTTCCTTATCTGCAAAAGGTAACAATGAGACTTGACAAATATTTAAAGGTTGCGCGTATTATCAAGAGACGCACCGTTGCCAATGACGCCTGTGATACTGAGCACGTAGAGGTAAACGGCAGACGTGCAAAAGCATCGTATGACGTAAAAGAAAACGATGTTATTAAGATCACCTTCGGAGAAAAGACGTTGACGCTGAGAGTTTTGAGCGTCAAGGAGCATGTTACCAAGGGAGATGCATCGTCACTCTATGAGATAATCAATGACTAAAACGAATATTATTTATATGCCGCTCATAAGATTATGTAAAAACTGTAATCCGGGAGCGGCATATGAATAATGGGGCAACTATATCGCATAACATTTTCCTTTATGACCGTAGCAAAATGGAGCTAACGGGAATTTTGGACGTGGAAAGCTTTACTGACAATAACATAATAGCACTTTCATCTATGGGAAATATCTCAATAGACGGAACGGAGCTAAAGATCGAGTGCTTCAGTACGGAAAGCGGAAAGCTTGTGGTAAACGGAAAAATTGACGGAGCTTACTATTTCGGTAAAACCTCAAAGAAGCGTTCACTTTTTTCGTCGAAAAGCGATCGAAGGTGACAAGTGGAGGTTTTTCTTTCCTACAGACTTGAAGCCTGTCTTGCGGCAGTCATTTTCGGCGCTGCCTCAGGAGTCCTTTATGACGTTTTGCGAATATGCTACATGGCATTCGGCATTAATTACAACGGAAAAAAACGAGGTAAAGTGTCCTTTGCGGTGTGCATTATATTCGATCTTCTTTATTCACTCATTGTCAGTTTGGGCTTTGCTGTTTTAACTTACGCATTTTCCTCGGGAAAGCTGAGACTTGAGGTTTACTTTTTCTCAATCCTCGGCTTTGCCGCATATAACCTGTCCGTGGGTAAACTCGTAATGCTTTGCGCACGGCAGATCATTTCAATATTAAAGAGAGTCTTTCGTTTTATCATTAAAGTCATACTCGCACCGATATTCCTCTTGGTTAGAGGACTTAAATTCCTGTGTAGGTGGCTTTATCGTAATACCTTCGGGCTCTGCATAAAGAAGATAACCCATAGTGCCTCAAGAGCACGTTTGAATAAATTAATAAATGAAAAATTACCCGACAGCGTCAGGTTTTAAATGTACGGTTTCGGGACGGGGAAGGAGCAGGTCATGAAAAAGTTTTCCAGAAGCATACTTGTCAGGATTGCTGTCCTGCTGTTTTCGCTTTTCTGCATAGTCACAATTATTAACCTGCAATTTGAGAAAAACAGTATAGAAGATCAGATCAATAGCCTTAATGCCGAACTGCAGGAGGCTATCGAAGAGCGTGACGAGCTTGAACGTATGCTTAATGAGTCCTTCGACGAAGAATACGTTATCAAAGTCGCTAAAGAGAAACTCGGACTCAGATTACCGCAAGAGATCATCTTTTATAACGGAGACTGAATTTAAAACGTGATCTCGTTTAGGCGGAGTCACGTTTTTTGAATTTATAGAGCGCACGATATATGCCGAATTTAGCATTATTCAAAATCATCAACGGTTTATTCCGTTAATAATAAAGCAATTTAAGGACGGTTAAAGTAATGGAACTTAAAGGAAAAAAAGTTAATTTTCTCGGTGACAGTATAACTGATGGTGCAGGCTCATCCTGTGCCGCGGCAAGATACCCCGATATTCTCGCAGGTCTTGCTGAACTTGGTGAGATCCGCAACTACGGAATCGGCGGTACACGTATCGCACTTTACCACGGTCAGCCTGAGGAAGAAAGACTGGACTACTGTAAGAGATTCCCCACAATGGACGATGACGCCGATCTCATTATTGTTTTCGGCGGTACCAACGACTATGGTCACGGTAATGCACCTATGGGAACAAACGAGGACAGAACTCCCGAGACCTTCTACGGCGGACTTCACTACCTTATGAGCGGTCTTATCAATAAGTATCCCACCGCTGATATAGTTATTCTCACTCCTATTCAGAGAGAGGGCGGAGATAAGCCCAATGCTTACGGTTATACCCTAGATATGTTTGTTGACGCTATCAAGGACGTTGCCGCACAGTATTCACTCCCGCTTCTTGACCTATACAATCACGGTGGCTTCTGCCCGAACATTCAGGTTCAGAAGGACGCCATCTGCCCCGACGGTCTCCATCCCAACGATGCAGGCTACGTTAAACTTGCAAACAGAATTTATTCTTACCTTAAAACTATCTGAGACAGTATGGTCCGCAACGCTTGTAAAACGGCGTTGCGGATTCTTTTTTTATCCTGATCATATCCCAAAACAAAACTTTTCTCCCTGCCAGTAAGCGACATAAAATTAAGAAGTGACGATATATAATCTTAGTAACGGATAGAGAGAGGCGGTGAGGTGTTTGCAGGTGCTGTACGCTGATGTCCTGTTTATAATAGATTTCAGTATGGACGTTATTTCGTTGTGGCTCACTGCGAAGCTTACATATGCCAAAACAGGGACTTTCAGACTTTCCGTAGCGGCAGCTCTTGGAGCTCTTGTGTCAACCCTTTGTACCGCTATGAACTGTCCTGCGGTAGTTTCTGTGCCGGTAAGTGGAGTTACTTCTCTTGCCATGTGTTGGGCAGCCTACGGTAAAATGAAACTCTTGCCTATGATAAAAAGGGTAGTTTCTCTTTGGATAACAGGCATACTCATAGGCGGCGTCATGACGTTTTTGATGGGATTGGGCGGAGAGGATACATATAGTCCCGAACATAACTTGTCAGGCGGAGGGGTAGCACTGATCTTACCGTTTGGTGCGGTTATCTCTTCCGTGTTCGTGTCGGTTTTATCAAGATTTACGTCAAAACGTAACGTTACTGTAACTGTATCGTTGTTTGACAAAAAGTATGAGTTTTGCGGGATCGTAGACAGCGGAAACCTATTAAAAGAACCAATTAGCGGTGAACCTGTAATGGTCCTTTCGAAAAATAATACTCCGGAATCCGAAGATTTCAGCCGTTATTTTTCAGAAACAGAAACATTTGAAAACATAGAACTTGCAAAGCGGTTCAGAATGATTCCTGCCACATCAGTTTTCGGCGAAGGGGTGCTTCCGGCAATCGTACCTCATGAGGTTTTGGTGGACGGAACAAAAGTCAAGGCTCTTATTGCGCTGAGCCGAAATTCAAGTCGAGCCAAGGAAGACACGGAGATCATAGTCCCTGCCTGCCTTGTGAAATAGATTATTATTCGGAGGTTGTAATGATAAAACTGAAAAAAATCTTGAGTGTACTGAAAAGCAGTAAAGTATTCAGAACCATTTTTATAAATAGTCGTGTAAACGGCATATTTTACATAAACGGTGCGGACAGCCTGCCACCGCCGTTAGATCCCGAAGAGGAAGCTGAGGCAATAGCAAAAATGAAAGATTTTCCCGAGTACAGCGACAAGCTGATACGGCATAATCTAAGGCTCGTGGTGTACATTTCCAAAAAATTCGATAATACGGGTGCCGGGATCGAAGACCTTATATCAATTGGCACCATCGGACTGATAAAAGCTATAAAAACCTTTAAAATGGAAAAGAACATCAAACTTGCGACCTATTCTTCGCGTTGTATAGAGAACGAAATACTAATGTACCTTCGGAAAAACGCATCTCACAGAGGGGATCTTTCCATTGACGAGCCTCTGAACACCGACTGGGACGGCAATGAGCTCCTGCTTTCCGACGTTCTCGGCACGGATGCAGGTTCAGTCAGTGAGAACCTTGAAAGAAGCGAGGAAGAAAGGACCGTGAGGGAGGCTGTTATGACCTTGGAAGACAGGGAAAGGGAGATCATCTGTCTGAGATACGGAATTGGAGGCGTTAGAGAATTGACACAAAAAGAGGTTGCCGACAGACTGGGAATCTCTCAGTCCTATATATCACGCCTTGAGAAGAAGATAATTCTTCGCTTGAAAAAACAGATTTCTGCTAAGGTTTAGCCTATATAGTAAAGAAAAACGAGTATTACACAAAATTTAGTACAATTTTTTTGAAAAAACTATTGCAAAACCGAGTCACATATGATATAATTTTCGTCGTGTGAATAAAGTTTGAAATATAAATGCGAACGCTTTCTTGTTCGACAGCTTATTTCAAGCGGCTTTTATGCTGTAACCGCACAAAGATGTGGTATACACAAGGCATGATTTTAAGTTTGAATGAGGTGAAAAAAATGAAATCCGGAATCCATCCTAATTACGAAGAAGTAACCATTCGCTGCGCTTGCGGTGAAACTGTTAAGACTCGTTCCACAAAGGGAGATGCAAACGGCGAAATTCGTGTTGACATTTGCTCCAAGTGCCATCCTTTCTTCACAGGAAAGCAGAAGTTCGTTGACGTCGGCGGTCGTGTTGACAAGTTCAAGAAGCGTCTTCAGATGAGCGGAAAATAATTTTTTCGTATTGTTTTGTCCGTAGATTTGTCGGACAGGTTAAGCGGGTCTAGTAATCTGCCATCCTGTCCGACTTTTTCTCTTTATTGGCTAAAAATGAAAGGAAACGTGCCTAATGAATGAAAGATTTAACGACGGAAATAAGAAGACGATTCTTTGTTCCGTATATACTTCCTCCGAGGAAAATGAAGCCAAAGTTAGCCTTGAGGAGCTTGAAAGACTTCTCGAAACAGCAGGCGGTGAAGTCGCGGCTATTCTGACTCAAGTACGAGAGGCGCCCGACAGACGCACGGTTATCGGAAGCGGTAAGTGTCAGGAACTCTCTGACCTTTGCCGTGATCTTGAAGTGTCCCTCGTTGTCTTTGACTGCGAGCTGTCTCCGTCACAGATAAAATCTCTCGAAGATGAAATTGATTCAGACGTACAGGTCATCGACCGCAGTATGCTGATCCTTGATATATTTGCTGCTCACGCACGTTCTGCCGAGGGCACACTTCAGGTAGAATTGGCTCAGCTTAAATATACAGCACCTCGACTTGTGGGTCACGGTCGGGAAATGTCCCGTCTCGGTGGTGCGGCGGCAGGTTATATCGGTTCCCGAGGACCCGGTGAAACAAAGCTTGAGATCGACACACGCCGCGTCAGAGCCCGTATCGCCGCTCTTGAGCGTGAACTTGAGGACGTAGCAAGAGCAAGAGAGGTCATCCGCCACTCCAGAGAGAGAAGCGGTATGAAACGTTGTGCTATCGTGGGTTACACCAACGCAGGAAAATCGACTCTCCTTAACAGACTCACCGAAGCCGGAATCCTTGCCGAGGACAAGCTGTTCGCTACACTCGATACAACTACCCGTAAATATACACTTCCCGGCGGAAGTGAGGTCCTTCTTACCGACACGGTAGGATTTATCCGCAATCTGCCTCACCACCTTATCAACGCATTCCGTTCGACTCTCGAAGAAGTGGTATACTCCGATCTTCTTATGATCATAATCGACGCTTCCGACCCGGAGTTTGCCGCTCACTTAAAGGTCACCGAGGAGCTTCTTGATGATCTGGGAGCCGCAGAAAAGCCGAAGCTCTACGTTATGAATAAGTGCGATTCTATGGTTGACAGAGATGCCCTTAATAGAATTGTTACGGGAAATAACGGCGAATTTGCGGCAATCTCCGCTCTTACGGGCGAAGGCATTGACGACATGATCGAAAAGCTTGAAACGATGCTTGGAGCAGGTCTCCGACGTGTAAAATTCCGCCTGCCTATGTCAGCGGGTGCAATAGTCAGTGAGATATACTCCTCTGCCGAAAATGTTGAAGCAGAGTATCTTTCAGACAGTGTCGAAGTTACCGCTACAGTTGACGAAAAACTTTACGGCAAGTATTCGTCATATATCTGCGAGGAGCATGCCTGAAATGGAATCGGGAAAGATAAAAAACAAGGTTACCCTTTATAAGTCAGCCGAAGCGGAGATAATCGAGAAGAAATCCCGTTTCATCGGTCACGCTACTCCCGTGAAAAGCGAGGCCGAGGCACAGGAATTCGTCTCTGAGATGAAGCGTAAATACGCAGATGCCACCCATAACGTCTATGCCTACTATCTTAACGGCGGAGCCATAGCAAGATGCAGTGACGACGGCGAGCCTCAGGGAAGCTCGGGCTATCCTACATTGAACGCACTCAAGACCTGCGGAGCTGATGATCTTTGTGTCGTCGTCACCCGTTACTTTGGCGGAACTCTCCTTGGTACTGCAGGACTTGCAAGAGCCTACGCCGCGGCGGCAAGAGCGGCTATCGAGGCGTCGGGGTTTGCCGTTTACGAGAATTTCACAATCGTTATGATCGAAGTGGGTTACTCCGAATATCAGCGACTGACAGTAGCTCTGAAGAACGAGGGAATCACCGAAGAGGATACCGATTTTGCAGAAGCTGTCACCGTAACTGCGGCAGTTCCCGAAGGAAAGCTTGACAGGCTTAATACACTCGTCAGGGACCTTTCCCAAGGAAAATCAACGCTGGAAATTATAGAAATCCAGGAAAGACTCAGACCCCTCCTGTAAAAAGTAAAAAAAGTATTACTTGCGTATATTAGGTGTAATTATTAAGCATAATAATGAGTTTTTTGAATTATTATTGAAATTTCGGGCGCTTTTTGAGCCAATTTCTTAACTGCGTCAAACAGGAGGGATTCTATGTTTGGAACTTCTAAGACCCTGCGCGACATATTCAACGAAAGGGAACAGCTTACCTTGTCTCCCCGTGCATTTCGCACATCGGAAACGAGAGGACGTGAGATCCCTTGCAAGCCCTGCGTCAACCGCACTGAATTTCAGCGTGACCGTGATAGGATAATTCATTCAAAATCCTTCAGACGTCTTATGCACAAGACTCAGGTGTTCCTTTGCCCCGCAGGAGAACACTATCGCACCAGACTTACCCATACTCTTGAGGTTGCACAGATAGCACGAATCATCGCACGGGCACTGCTTCTGAATGAAGACCTTTGTGAAGCCGGTGCTCTCGGACACGATCTTGGTCATACCCCCTTCGGACATGCAGGCGAGCGAGTGATGCAGAAATGCTTCTCAGCAGACTTCACTCACTACAAGCAGAGTCTCCGAGTTGTGGAAAAACTTGAGAATAACGGAGAGGGGCTAAACCTTACGTGGGAAGTCCGTGATGCTATCGTGAATCATACGGGAGACAACACTGCGGCGACTTTAGAAGGCGCTATAATGCGTTTTGCCGACAGAATTGCCTATATAAATCACGATATCGACGACGCCTGCCGTGCTGGTATACTTTCCATCGACGATATACCTAAGCACTTGAGTGACGTGCTCGGCAGATCCCACGGAACCAGAATAAATACTATGGTAACCTCCGTTATCGAAGCCAGTACCGATTCTGACCAAATAAAGATGACTCCCGAGGTAGCAGAAGCCACGGACGAGCTTCGGGACTTCCTTTTTCAAAACGTATATTTTGATTCTCAGGCGAAGAAGGAAGAGAAAAAGGCTATGGAGCTTCTTGAGGCTCTCTACGCACACTATAAGGAGTATCCCGAAAAACTTCCCGGAATCTATGGAGAAAACCTCAAAACCGAGTCTGTGGACAGATGCGTGTGTGACTTTTTGTCAAGCATGACAGACAGATATGCAATAAACCTTTACAAAGAAATATTTATACCCAGCATCTGGCATCCGCCGGGTGAGATTTGATTAAGATTACATATTATTTTTAAAAGTGTGGAAACCATTAACCTGAATTTATGAGAATACCAAATAGTGTTATAGAAGAAATCAGATACCGATGCGACATTGAAGACGTGATCTCGTCTTATGTGTCCATCAAACGAGCAGGGTCTAATTTGAAGGGACTTTGCCCGTTCCATAGCGAGAAAACACCGTCTTTTGTTGTCTATAAAGACACCCAAAGTTATTACTGCTTCGGTTGCGGTGCCGGCGGAGACGTTATTAACTTCATAATGCGTCAGGAAAACTTAGACTACGTGTCCGCTGTTGAGTTTCTTGCAAAAAGAGCGGGTATAACCCTTCCTGATTTCGATGCAAAAAACGGCGAAGGACTAAGAGAAGGTCCGAGCCGTACCCGTATTCTGCAGATGAACGTAGAAGCGGCAAAATATTTCAGAAATATGCTTTTCGACGAGCGTATCGGTGCCGATGCAAGGGGATACCTTATATCCTCAAGAGCACTTCACAGCACCGTCGTCAAGCATTTCGGTCTTGGATATGCTCCAAATAGCTGGAACTCTCTCAGAGACCATCTGAGAAGCCTTGGCTACACTTACGAGGAGATGGCGGCGGCTAACCTTTGTAATAAGGGTGAGAAGAGTTACTATGACTCATTCCGCGGCAGAGTAATGTTTCCCATAATTGACGTGTCGGGAAATATCGTAGCCTTCGGAGGCAGAGTTTTAGACGACTCCAAGCCCAAATATCTTAACTCAGCCGATACTCCTGCCTTTAAGAAAAGCAAGAACCTCTTCGCTCTCAATTATGCGAAGAAGACCGAAGAAAGCTTCTTTATAATCTGCGAAGGCTATATGGATGTTATCGCCCTCCATGCCGCGGGATTTACAAATGCGGTGGCGACTCTCGGTACCGCTATCACGCCGGAGCATGCAAGAATAATCAAGAGATACGTTTCAAAGGTAGTCCTTGCTTACGACGGTGACGAGGCAGGTCAAAAAGCTTCCGACAGAGCAGTGAAACTTCTTGCCGATGCGGGAGTTGACTCAAAGATCCTCGTTATGCGAGACGCCAAGGACCCCGATGAATTCATCAAAAAGTTCGGTAGAGAAGCGTTCAGACGACTTCTTGACGAAAGCAGGTCCCGTTTCGATTATATTATCGAGAAAACCTGTAAAAAATACAATATGGCAAACGCCGACGACAAGATAAAAGCAGGAGCAGAATTGTGCCGTGAGATCGCAAATACCTATTCCAAGATCGAACGGGATATATACATCGCAAAAACTGCCGAAGCCCTGGGATTTGACCCGAAAAGTGTTGCGCTTGACGTGGATGCTGCAATAAAACGAGCGGCAAAGGCAGACAAAAAGAAACAAACGGAAGACCTTATCAGAGTAACCTCGGGACTTTCCGACAGAATTAATCCCGATTTTGCAAAACGGCCTAAGATCGCTAAGATCGAAGAGGATCTGCTCGGAATGCTTATGATCCATCCCGAGTTTCTCTCCGTCAAAGACGAAGATGCTTCCCTTGAGGCAACGGATTTCTTCACGGAATTCGGTAAAAAACTGTTTTCCTTCATCAAGGAATCCGAGGAAGCGGACGGATTCAGCGTCAGCAGTCTTTCGGAGAGCTTTACCCACGACGAAGTTTCAAGAGCAATGAAGATGCACCTTGCCCGTCGTGAACTTACAAATAACGAAGAATCGTACAAGGTCAACGTAAAATATCTCAAACGTGAGATGAGTAAAGACTCGGGTAATTCACTTGAAGACATTATTGCCCGTAAAAGAGACAAGCATTAAGTAGGACAGTACAGCAGAGCCCCAACTTACGGGGAATGACATACGGAGTGACATGGAATATTCAGAAAAAAATAACTTAGAACAGTTTATCGAGAAGGCAAAGGAACAGGGAAGCGTCAGCGAATCAGACGTAATTCAGCTGGCGGAGAAAAACGGCTTTACACCGGACCGTTTTGAGGACCTTTGTGAGCTTATAGAAGGAAGCGGTATTGAGATCAAGAACGGTGAAGGACTTGATGAGGAATTAGGCGAGGAGTCCGACAGAGGAATCGACAAGGTTCTCTCCGAGGAAGGAGTTGCCTTTGATGACCCTGTCAGAATGTATCTGAAAGATATCGGACGTATTCCTCTTCTTACTATCGAGAGGGAGCAGCTGCTTTCCGAGCGAATTGCCGCAGGAGACGAAAAAGCTAAAAAGGAGCTTGTCGAGGCTAACCTGAGACTTGTAGTAAGTATTGCAAAGCGTTACGTCGGTAAAGGTATTTACTTCCTTGATCTGATCCAAGAGGGTAACCTTGGTCTTATGAAGGCGGGTGAAAAATTCGATTATACCAAAGGTTATAAATTCTCTACCTACGCGACTTGGTGGATCAGACAGTCCATCACCAGAGCTATCGCCGATCAGGCAAGAACCATTCGAATCCCCGTTCATATGGTGGAGACCATCCATAAGGTGTCCAGAACGTCCCGAGAGCTTCTCCAAAAGCTTGGAAGAGAACCTTCCATTGAAGAGATCTCCGAAGTGCTTGGAATGAACCCCGACAGAGTCAGAGAGATCATCAAAACCGCGCAAGAGCCCGTTTCCCTTGAAACTCCCGTGGGTGAAGAGGAAGACACACATCTTGCGGATTTCATACAGGATGATTCTACTCCCACTCCCTCGGAGGCTGTGTCCTTCCAACTTCTGAAGGAACAGCTTGATAAGGTTCTTCACACACTCTCTCCCAGAGAGGAAATGGTTATAAAACTCAGATTCGGATTTGATGACGGCCGTCCTCGCACTCTTGAAGAGGTCGGGGCCGAATTCAATATCACCAGAGAGAGAATACGCCAGATCGAAGCCAAAGCTCTTCGTAAACTGAGACATCAGAGCCGTTCAAAACTTTTGAAAGGCTTTTTGAGTGACAACTGAGTGTCTGACTTGAGCGATTTGACGATTGAACATTAAAATTGTCTCAAATTTCCCAAAGGAAAGGTATTTGATTTTAATATGATGCACGATAACAATATGGAAAACCGCGACAACATTAACGCAGAAATGTTTGAAAATATCTGTAACTCAACAAATTCCATCAATTCTGACGATAGAGAGTTCGACAGAGACTCTGACGTTGTATTTGCCAAGGGTTTCGATCCTGACAATATGTCTATGGATGCCGATGAGTTCATGATGTCTGAAGAACTTGCCGAAATTGAGCAGGATACCATCAACGGTACGTCTCCCGAGGAGATTGAGTCTTTCCTCAAGCAGGAAGACCTTCCCGTTGACGACCCGGTCAGAATGTATCTCAAGGATATCGGTAAAGTGCCGCTTCTTTCCGCCGAAAGAGAGGTGGAGCTTGCCCAGAAGCTGCTTGAAGGCGATGAAGCCGCAAAAAATCAGCTTGTTGAGGCTAACCTCAGACTCGTTGTCAGCATTGCTAAGAGATATGTCGGGAAGGGAATGTACTTCCTTGATCTTATCCAGGAAGGAAACCTCGGACTTATCAAGGCTGTGGAAAAATTCGACTATACTAAGGGATATAAATTCTCTACCTACGCGACTTGGTGGATCAGACAGGCTATTACCCGCTCAATCGCTGATCAGGCAAGAACCATTCGTATCCCCGTACATATGGTAGAGACTATCCATAAGGTGTCAAGAGCGTCAAGACAGCTCATTCAGGATCTGGGACGTGATCCTACAGCGAGCGAGATCGGTGCGCAGATCGGAATGGATGCCGATAAGGTTAGAGAGATCATGAAGATCGCACAGGATCCCATCTCTCTTGAAACACCTATTGGCGAAGAAGACGACAGCCACCTCGGTGACTTTATCATGGACAGCGAGACTATGGCTCCCTCCGACGCTGCTTCCTATCAGCTCATGAGAGAACAGCTTAACAGCGTACTTGCTACTCTCACACCCAGAGAAGAGCTCGTCTTAAAGCTCAGATTCGGTCTTACTGACGGTCGCGCGAGAACACTTGAAGAGGTCGGACAGGAATTTAACATTACAAGAGAGCGTATTCGTCAGATCGAAGCTAAGGCGCTTCGTAAGCTCAGACATCCCAGCCGTTCCAAGCGACTTAAGGATTACCTGAACTAAGGTAAAATGTAGGGTTGTTATAACCGACAAATAGGGCTTTGGGTTTTTGTTTAATATCAACAATTGTCAAAAAACTTTAATAAATTATTTAATAAATATGTCTGCGTAAACCGCGGCAAAACGCTAAAACGCCTTGACAAATTTTGATGTAAGGTGTATAATATTTTATGATTAATCGGTATATTAATGATCATATCGAGACTGAGGAGGACCCCGAAAATGAGTAAGAAGCTTTTATGTATGTTCTTGTGTCTGATTATGATGCTTGTTCCCGTACTTACTGCTTGTAACAACACTGACGAAGCAGAAAAAGAGGGTACAGCAGCTGAGGAAAAGACCACTCGCGAACCGCTGACTTTGTCCTTGTGGATTCCCACAAACGAAAATACTACAGAAGAAGCACTTGAACTGGTTGAAGCTGAGATCAACAGACTCACTACCGCAAAGTATAACACAGCTATTGAGCTTAACGCTATTGCTGAAGACGAATACGAGGCTATGATCGAGAACAAGCTTACCAGCATCGACGATGTTAAACGTGCTGCTGAGGAAGCCGCTGAATCTGAAAGACTCCAGCAGATCGCAGACGCTGAAGCCGGTATCATTCGCGACGGTAACGAGGCACTTCTCGAGTCTCAGTCCGGAAACGAAACTGAAGAAGCTCCCGAGAAGGAAGAGGCTTCTGAGGACGATGACGTTGTTGTATATCCCGAGGTTGAGGACGATCAGCTTGACATCTTCCTTGTTAAGGGATACGATTCCTATATGGATTACGTAGAAAATGAGCTCGTTGAACCTCTCGATATGGCTATCGCAGAAGTAGGAAGTAAGCTCAGATCCTACATTTATCCCACCTTCCTCGAACTTGCTAAGGTTAATAGTTCTACATACGGAATTCCCAATAACCACGTAATTGGTGAATATGAGTACCTCCTTGTAAATAAGGAACTTGTTGAAAAGTATGACTACAGCCCTGAGGAGCTTACCACTCTTACAGAATGTGAAGCATTCATCAAGGATATCGGAAGTCAGAACATCAAGGGTGTAACACCTCTTCTCGGCCAGTGTGAGCCCGCTAATATGGTGTATTTCTCATCTAACGGCGGTTGGTCACTTATCGGAGCACAGATCAAGTCCGGTACATCCTACAAGAATCCTACCGCATTCCCTGTAAATGTTATCACCGAAACAGACTATCCTGTTGTATACGGTATGATGAAGCGTCTTAACAAGCTCGGTTACGTTGGTGACGGTAACCTTGAGAACAACAAGAAGTTTGCTGTCGGCGTTGTTTCAGGTGACTATACTGTTGCAGAGCAGTATGCTGATGATTACTATATCAACATCCATGCAGCACCTATGGCTACAGTAGATGATGTTTTCGAGTCCGTATTCTGCGTAAGTTCTTATACCAAGAACGTAACCCGTGCTGTGGAGATCCTTACATATCTCAATACTGACGAGACATTCAGAACTGTTCTTCAGTACGGTGTTGAGGGTACACATTGGCGTTCCAAGCTTGAGTCCGGCGAAACCGTTATCGATATTATCAGCGAAGACTATGCTATGAATATCGTTGATACAGGTAACGTATACCTCACATATCCTGCAGAAGGCGTTTCCATGAATGCTTGGAAGGATGCAATGCAGCAGAACCTTGATTCCGTTGCTAACCCCTACATCGGATTTGATGCAAAGTTTAAGGAGCAGATCGGCTTCGCAAAGATCAATGAGCTTACAACTCTGTCCAATCAGTACATGAACAAGCTTAATGATCTTGATGCAGAAGGTTATGATGCAGGAATCTCCGGAATTGTTGTAGAACTTCAGCTCAACGCTCTTCTTAAGGGACTTCTCTCTGAAGAGATAGTAGAAGGCTTTGACAGTTCATTCCCCGTTGCTTACACACTCTTCGACGCAATGAAGTAATTTTTCCAAAAATAAAAGCTTGTACGGTTTTCCGTGCAAGCTTTTTTGTATGCAATATAGACGTACTCCTTGTTTTTTGCTGCTTAATATAAAATTCCAACGATCTTTTTGGCAAACGTTATCTCTTTATCATATTATGGTAAAGACAGCAAAACTATCGGAGGATTTACTTTAATATGGAATACGTTACCGAATATAAAAAGCTTTCGTCAGACGTTTTGGGAGAATACTTCGTTGGATACAACTCTTTCGAAGGATTTGTAGGAAAATATATAGATCAGGTTGATGAAAAGAAACTGAGACGGTTATACGTAATTAAAGGAGCAGCAGGAACGGGGAAAAGCACCATAATGAAAACCGTTACGGCAGAAGCCCAAAAGGCGGGATATAATGTGGAGCGTTACGCTTGCGGTTCTGATCCGGATTCCCTTGATTTAATAATTGTTAACTCAAAAGTGGCACTTATAGACGGTACATCACCCCACAGTCACGATCTTGCTTTTCCGGGAGCTTCTTCAGAATTTATAGATCTATCTAAATTCTGGGACAGTTCTAAGCTTGTGGAGAAACGTGGCGAAATCATAAATTTAACTGAGCAAAAGAAGCAAAGTTATGAGAATACATACAGACAACTCAGAGCTGTCAGGACATTAAGACTTGAGAACTCTGATTATATAAAAAAAGTTTTAGATTTACCTAAACTAAATAAGAGTCTTGACCGATTGGTGAAAGGACTGGGTAAATCTGACGGGGAGGGTAAGGCGATACCAAGGATCTTGAGATCTGTGGGAATGAAAGGATTTTATCGTCTTGACACATTCGAAACCTCTGCGCAAACGCTGATTTCGGTTTCCGACGTATATTCGTCGGCTTACGAATACATGCGTTGTTTTGCGGAAAAATTAAAATTCGCCAAACTGAGCTTTGAATATAGCTTCGATCCTATTTGTCCAGAGCATATTTGCGAGATTTTTGTGCCTTCCGCCTCTGTGCTTGTCACAGTAGAGCAAATTGATAATGCCGACAGACATATCAATATGCATAGATTCGTAAAAAGTGAAGAATTGTCCTCACGCCGAGGATGGTTAAGGCTGTCAGCAAAGTGTTGTAGTTCAATATTAGATGAGGTAAAGGTCTCACTTGAGGCGGCAGGAAAGGCGCATTTTGCCCTTGAGGGAATATACTCGTCCAGTGTAGATTTTAAAGCTTTGTCGAATTATACGGAAGCACTTGCAGAGAAGATAATAGCCATGTGCCGTTAAATGTATTTAAACTGTTAACATATTGTACTAAAAAAGTTCAGTTTATGGTTTTATTTGTTTAATAAAAAAAGGTTATAATATGATAAACAAATAAATCCATAAGGGGTACGAATAGTTGAACGGATTCAGAGCAAAACTTCAGCGTTTTTTTTCGGGCAGATACGGCCTTGACAGCTTCGGATATTTCCTGCTTATTTTTTACGCTGTCCTTTGTGTAATAAACGCTATTTTCAGATCGTACGTTATTCAGCTTATAACCATAGTTGTAGCAATTTATGCTATGTTCCGTCTCATGTCCCGAAATTTCTATAAAAGAAGTGCTGAAAACAGAAAGTTTTTGAAGGTCTGGGGTCCTGTAAAAACCGAACTGAAGCTGTTTGTTGACAGATTCAAGTATATAAAGACCTCGAGATTCCGTAAATGTAAGCACTGCAAGGCGATAATCAAGCTCCCCTATAAAAAGGGAAAGCACACCGTCAGATGCCCCAAGTGTTCCCAGAGATTCGACGTAAATATTCTTTAAAATAAAGCAGCGGAGGGAAGCCTTCGCTGTTTTTGCGTTAGTAGAAATGTTTGAACTGTTTAGGTAGCCTAACATTAGTTGAATTATTCATTTGCTTGTGGTATAATTGAAGAAAATTAGTTCGATAAACTGGAATTCGGCGAGGTGGTGGGTCTTGTGATATATGAAAAATCATGTGGGGCGGTAGTCTTTAGCCGAAGTAATAACAAAATTAAATATTTGTTAATAAGAAATTTAACAGGCATATACGGATTCCCTAAAGGTCATGTCGAACAAGGCGAAACCGAAGAACAAACAGCACTCAGAGAAGTCTTTGAAGAAGTGGGAGTTGTTGTGAAATTTCTTCCTGGCTTTAGAAGTGAAGATGAACACCCTATTCCACAAAAAGAAAATACCATTAAGCAAATCGTGTACTTCCTTGGTGAGTATTGCGACCAGGAGTTTACTTATCAAAAAGAAGAATTGACGGATGCTTTATTGCTGGATTACGAAACTGCTATGACTTTGTTTCAATTTGAGAGTAGTAAAAGAATATTAACAGAGGCCAACAACTTCTTATTAGGCAGATAAATTTCAATTTTAAAGTAAGGTGAGTATGATGGAGTGCGTTTTTTGCCATAAGGAAAAATTAGTCACAGATATTATTTATGAAGATGAAGTGGTAATGGCTTTTATGGATATGGACCCTATAAATGAAGGGCATATTCTTCTTGTTCCAAAAGCACATTATCTTGATGTAGATGAAATACCAGATGAAACACTTTCACATTTGATGATTGTATCAAAGAAAATTGTATCTTCTTTGAAGGAAATATATAAACCTAATGGATATAGTATTATGCAGAATGGTGGAGAGTTTAATGATGTAGGACATTATCATCTACATATTTTTCCAAGATATATAGGAGATGGCTTTGGGTGGACTTATAAAGAAGATATAAAAGATGTAAACTCCGAAATAGCAAAAAGAATTAGAGACAGAATTAAGTAAATTCCAATATATGTGGGAGAAATAAGTTTATGATTATTTGGATAAATGGCTGTTTTGGAGTAGGTAAAACAGAAACTGCAAACAGATTGCAAGGTTTGATAGAAAACTCACATATTTATGACCCAGAGCAGGTCGGAGCCTTTCTATGGGATAATTTTCCCGTCCCTTTGAAACGCAAAGGTGATTTTCAGGATATTGAACTGTGGAGAGAATTTAATTACAAATATATAAAATATATCTATCATAATTTTGACGGACACATTATTATTCCTATGACACTTGTGAATCCCGATTATTATCATGAAATCATTGGCAAATTACAAGCAGATGGAATAGAATTGCTTCACTTTATCTTGAAAGCACCGAAAGATGTTATAGTAGAGCGTCTGATACATCGAGGAGAGGAAAAAGGCTCTTGGGCAGAACAGCAGATTGACAGATGTATTAAAGCTTTTGATGGCAGCATTCATGGCGAAGTAGTTGATACAGAAAAAATGTCTGTCAATGAAGTTACAGAATACATACTAAAAAAATGCTTTTCTTCGACAAATGCTAATTTTTAGGAGGTCATTAAGATGATTGATATTACTGCTTGGATGAATGATTTTTTGCAAAAGTTAAATGACACATTCCGCGACCGTGTGTGGTTTGTTGGTTTGCAAGGCAGTTATGGCCGTGGCGAAGCAACAGAAACCAGCGATATTGATGCTGTTGTAATACTTGATGAATTATCTGTTTTAGATATTCAATCATATAATGCAATGCTGAATACCTTGCCGAGAAGAGAACTGGTTTGCGGATTTATTTCAGGCAAAGAAGAGATTTTGAACTGGGAGCCATCCGACCTTTTTCAATTTTATAATGACACAACACCTATAAAAGGAAGTCTTGATGAACTGCTTTCGGTAATTGACGAGGGAGCAGTTGACAGAGCGATAAAAATCTGCGCCTGCAACATTTACCACGGCTGCGTACACAATATGCTTCACGAAAAGAGCGAAGAGGTTTTACGAGGTCTGTATAAATCGGCTTCTTTTGTTGTACAGGCAATCGTTTTTAAACAGAAGGGTGAATATATCCGTCATCAAAAGGAACTGCTTGATGTGGTGTCGTCCGAGGAACACGCCATTGCGGAAATCTTTTTGCACTTGAAAAACGGTGGCGAGATGGACTTTGCATCAATGTCCGAGACCCTGTTTGCGTGGTCAAAAAGGTGGATCGGAGCTAAGTAAAACAAAAAACTCCCCAAAAGGGGAGTTAAGCTGGTGACCGGACTTGAACCGGTGACCTGTTGATTACGAATCAACTGCTCTACCGACTGAGCCACACCAGCAACGATGTTATTTTACTACAAAAGGCGTAAAAAGTCAATACGAAAATCCAACTAAATAAATATTTAATCTAAATAAATAGGGAACGGAATTTTTACCGTTCCCTATAATTTATTTCTTTGAAAACTTGGACATCTGTCGCTGAGCCATAACAAGCTCGTAATAGATGCCGCGTGCCTTCATCAGCTCTTCGTGAGGACCGAATTCAGCAAGCTTCCCGCGGTCCAGTACAAGTATCTTGTCAGCGTTTCTGAGGGTTGAAAGCCTGTGAGCGATAGCAAGAGTGGTTCTGTCCCTCGTCAGCTTGTATAGCACATCCTGAACTTCCTTTTCTGTCTCAGTGTCGAGAGCGGAGGTGGCTTCATCAAGAATAAGGATCTTCGGGTCTCTCAGCAGAGCACGTGCAATGGAAACTCTCTGTCTCTCACCACCCGAAAGAGTGTATCCTTTCTCTCCTACATAAGTGTTGTATCCATCCGGAAGCTTTACGATAAATTTATGAGCTCCCGCCAGCTTTGCCGCCGCTATAACCTCTTCTCTCGTCGCTCCGGGTTTGGCGTAACTGATGTTGTCGTAGACACTTCCTGAGAAAAGGTATGTCTCCTGCAGTACAACACCCATCTGAGAGCGCAGGGAAGCCTGTGAGATGTCTTTAAGGTCCACTCCGTCCACTCTTATGGTGCCGAATTGAGGGTCGTACAGACGCATTACGAGGTTTATAAGTGTGGATTTTCCAACGCCCGAACGACCAACGATACCGATCATCTCACCTTTGTTTATGCTGAAATTCAGCTCTTTCAGTACGGGTGTGCCTTCGTCGTAAGAGAAGCTGACGTTTTCAAAATCAATGCGACCTTCGATGTCAAGCTCTACAGGCTCCACTGCATCAACTATCTCATTCTCCTCGTCGATGATCTCGAATATTTTAGCTACCGAGGTGGATGTACGTGAGATAATATCGGGAAGACGTGAGATCCATCTAAGAGGACCGTATACTATAGCTACGTAAGAGGAAAACTGTGCCATCTCACCTATAGTCATCCTGCCTCCCAGAATTTCATTACCGACGAAATAAAGGATAAAGAATTCACCAATACCGAGGATAAAACCAAGCAGAGGCATAATGCTGCCCGTAAAGGTTGAGGTTCTGATCGAAACATCACGTTCGTCACCGGAAGCCTTGGCAAATCGCGAGATCTCCTTTTGCTCCTGACCAAAAGCCTTGACCACTCGGATTCCCGAAAATGTGTCGTGAAGCACGGATGAAGCTTTTGAAGAGGTAATCCAAGAAAGCTTGAAATACTTATGTAGCCTCGACATCACGAATCTGTTTAAAAATATGATGACAGGCAAGGGGCAGAGAACAAGCAGAGCTATATTTGCGTTGTAAAAGAACAGGAACGAGCCAACGGCAACAAGGGTTACCAACATTTGAACGATCTCGCCAAGCTGATGCACGAGAAAGTCTTTAATAACCTGCGTATCATGAGATACCCTGTGGATGAGGTTGCCTGCAGTACGTGCGTGGATCTTCGCAATGGACAACGCTTGAATCTTGTCAAATGTTATCTGTCTCAGCCGTGCGATCAGCCCCGTTCCTGCGTTCAACATAAGAAGAGAGCGTGCGGAAGACAAAATAAGACTCAGTATATTCACAGCAAAGATCGAAACGATAACCGTTACGAAGCCGGCAAGCAGAGGGTTCACGCCGTTTATATACTTATCCACCAAAATCTTGTTAAGATATGGCGGGATCAGATTAACCGCGGCGGCGACAAAATACAACACAATTGATGCGATTATCGTCCATTTCCAAGGAGAAGCGATCACAAGAAGTCTCTTGATATAGGACGTTTTATCTGCGCAGTGGAGACACATCTTGCTGCCTCGTCTGAAGGGACGACCGCATTTAGGGCACACCGATCCCGTTTTGTATTCTCGGGGAGCACCTGATAAAGTGCCGTTTTTCAGCTTTAGAAGGTCACCGCAGGCGGATATGAACATATCAACGGAAACGTTGTCGCCACGGCAAAGCGTGATTGTGTCTCCGTTTGTGAGTTCTGCCTCGACAGATACACAACCGATGCCTTTGTTTATGGAGTAATCTGAGATTTCGCCTAAATTCAGACGCTTTACAACGTTGCCGCCCTCCGAAGAAAATATCTCCTTGTTCGTCACAAGAACGAAACCGTCTTTGATCTTTTGTGAAGTCTCAAGACTGAGGCTGTAGGGGAAAATTATCCTCGCGTCCTCTTCATTTTCACATAAACCGAGAGTGACGGCAGAGAAGAGCAGTTTTTCAATACTGTACATTATTTTAAATTACCTCTTAATTACAAATACAGCTCAACGATTCGTCTGCTTTTCTTGTCAAGCTGACTCAAAGGCGGGAGCTTAAAACGGTTGCCGTCAATATCCGTTATCATGATATCACCGAACTTGTTTACGATAACGTTTGAACCGGACGTGCGGGTTGAAAAAGAAATCTCTCCCTCGTCACCGATGCATTTCCAAAAAGAAGAACCGAACCTTTCCTTAACGGAAATTACACTTTTAAGACAGCAAACGTAGTATTTGTTCAGAAGTTCCTTTTTTAAAAGCTCTGCTTCAGTCTCACCAAAAACGTCCAAGTTGTCGATTATGCCTATCTCTACAGAATCGCTGTCGAGTACGGAGATGAACTTCCACGGCATATCAAAAGGGAAGTTTCGGTGCAGATTTACCCTCGAATATTTGCTTTCTTCTCCGCTTGTGGAAACTATCGTACCTAAAAAATCGCCTCTTTTTTCGAAAGTGCAGTTTTCGGGGGTGAGATACAGTATTCCAGCGGCTTCAAGCAGCTGTTTTTCCGAATTTTTATCCATTGAACATTACCTCAAATTTAAATTTATACGGGCAAACTTATTCTTCTACGCCTACGTTCTTTAATGCCGCAAGCTGGAGAGAATATAGCTTAAAATATTCGCCTTTGGCTCGGATGAGTTCTTCGTGAGTGCCTCTTTCACAGATTTCTCCGTCCTTCAGCACTATTAACCTGTCTGCTATTCGCAAGGTAGAGAGTCGGTGGGCGATCATGATGGTAGTCTTGCCCTTGATCAGAATTTCAAGTGCATTTTGAATTTTTCGCTCGGTCTGAGTATCCATTGCAGCCGTTGCCTCATCAAGGATAAGGATGGACGGATCCTGCAGAATAGCCCGTGCAATAGATAGTCGCTGTCTTTCTCCGCCGGAAAGCTCTCTCATACCGAATCCAATACGGGTCTGATATCCGTCGGGAAGCTTTACGATGAAATCATGTGCGCCTGAAATTTTGGAAGCCTTGATAACCTCCTCAGCGGTAGCATCGGGCCTTGCATATCGGATGTTGTCAAGAATCGTTCCTACGAACAGATAAGTTTCCTGAGAAACGATAGCTATGTTTCGTCTGAGGGATGGGATCTCGATCTCACGTATGGAATGACCGTCTATTCTGATGTCTCCGGAATCTACGTCGTACATTCTGAGAAGCAGATTGGCAAGGGTAGATTTTCCGGCTCCGGTATGGCCGACAACACCGAGGATCGTGCCGCCTGCTATGTCAAAATCAATATCCCGTAACACAAGTCTGGATTTGTCATAACCGAAATTAACGTCTTTGAAGGAGATGTCTCCATCGAAACGTTCCTTATGAATCGGATTTTCCGATTCAAAAATCTCCTGTTCGGCGTCCATGACCTCAACAAGGCGGTTCATGGCATTAAGTCCCTTGGTTGCATCGTATGACATAGACACGAACTGCTGCATGGGGCTGTAGATCATTCCCGTATAGGCAGTGAAGGTTAGGAGCAAACCGTAGTCAAGTTTGTTTTGAATTACCATCCATCCGCCGAACCCGAGTACCAAGGAGTTGCCTAATAACATCAGTATGTTGGCAAGCGGTGAGGTGAAAATATTGAATCTTGACGCTGCCATATCCCCTTCGGCAGCCTTTTTGTTTACTGAAGTAAATCTGACAGAGCCTTCTTCTTCTTTTGCGAAAGCTTTGACGACTCTCATTCCCGAAAAAGTGTCGCTGACGAAGGCGTTCATTCTTCTGCGTCCCGCATAACTCTTTTCGTGGTACTTGTTCATTTTAGTGAACAGGAACCTTCCTACGAAGAAGATAAAAGGGATGGTGACCAGATACATCAGAGTTAGGACTGGCTGTATGAGGAACATAATTATAACGATACAAATTATCTGTACTATGTTAATCAGGAAGTAGGGAATACCGTTTGAGAAAAACCAATGTATGGTTCCGGCATCCTGATTAACCTGCGTCATTAAAGCTCCCGTCTGTTTGTCGGTGAAATATCTCAGCGACAGACGCTCGATAGAAGCAAAAATAACGTTTTTCAAATCATACTGCAACTTAGATGCTATTCTTGAGCTGACGATATGATTGACTATTGAAACGAGGGTGGAAAGAAGGCGGGTGCCGATGATAAGTGATAAAACGAGTATTAGCTGTCCGTAGAATTTGCCGGCTTCATTCAGAACCTCGTCATAGAAGAATCCTGAGCTTATGTATGGGGTCAGAATTCCGAGAGCTGATGTGGACAGTAGTATAAGAATAGATAGGATGACTTCTTTTTTATACTTAACAACAAAACTGAGGATGCGTTTTATTATTTTTCCCTTGTCCATGCAGTTTGTGCAAATCCGTCTTGCAGGATCCGAATATTTTTTGTTGCACTTAGGGCAGTAAAGGGGACCCTTAGGGCTCATTTTACCGTCTTCTCCGACTTTTCCGTGAAGGTGAGGCGGCATGCTACCGTGGAAACCGTGAGGCGGATGCGTCATGGCAGATTCTTTTGTTGCCTCATCTTTTGCTTCGAGATTCATTTCGTGGGACAGCCGTGAAAGCTCGGATTTCGTAGAGTTTGTAGCCATAACGAGAAGCTTGTCTTCACCTGTGGAAGTGGAACCTACGATAGCCGCGCTGTAGTTGAATTCTTCATAAGAAAATTTGCTGAAATCAGACAAAGAATATTCCTGAAAATCACTTTCTTTAAAGGTTTCAACTGCTTTTTGACGCCTGAAAAGCGTTTTCTTTTCTGAAGTAATGCCCAATGCACCCGTTATAACGTAAAGGGTAGATTTCGTGAGTACACAAACCGTGTCGCATCGCATATTCTCAACGCTTAGATCAGTCAGTCCGTGAGCTATGACCTCGTCGGCATTGATTTCGTGAGAATTGAGAATATCACGAAGGTAAGGCGGCATAGGTGTCGCCTCTTTTATTGGAGGATGAGGAAAACTTTCCTCGTGTTTGATGCCTTTTTCCATTATTAAGTCTTTCCTCCTTGAAAAATTTATCGCAAAAATATACATTATAATTTTAACATTATCTATATCTTAAATCAAGATATAAACTTGAATTTTTAATAATTGGAGTGTATGGAGCGGACTTGTTCATCTTCCCTTGAATAAGTTGATTCAAGAGACAATATAATTACCATAGAGCCACCGTGAAATCGAAATAAATACATAACGGAGATTTGATAAAATGAAGAAAGCTTTAATATTTCTGTTGATTACGACCATCTTGACTTTATATTTGACCGTGTCTGTCAGTGCAGATATGGCAACTTCGGTTCAGACAAGCGGGGAAGTGTCAGAACCTGTAAACGCTGAGCTTAGCATAACGGCAAAAAGCGCTATACTTATGGACTACAACACGGGAACAGTACTTTTTGAGAAAAACTCCACGGAATCTCTGCCCCCTGCGTCAGTCACAAAGGTTATGACTCTTCTTCTTGTAATGGAAGCAATAGAGAAGGGGCAAATACACCTTGAAGATGATATTACCGTCAGCGAGTATGCCGCAGGAATGGGAGGCTCTCAGATATTTCTTGAAGCGGGAGAACAAATGAAAGCTGAGGATATGATAAAAAGTATCGTTATCGCCTCGGCAAACGACGCGGCTGTCGCTATGGCTGAGGCAGTAGCGGGGAGTGAAGCATCTTTTGTTGCCTTGATGAATGAGAGAGCAAAAAGCCTTGGTATGGATAGCACCAATTTTGAAAACGTAACCGGGCTTGACGACGATACAGTAAACCACGTGACCAGTGCCCTGGATATTGCGCTTATGTCGAGAGAGCTGATGAGGCATGAGAAAATATTCGAGTTCTCCACCAAGTGGATGGAGTCCGTCAGAAACGGGGAATTCGGACTTACTAACACAAACCGTCTTATAAGATTCTATAACGGTGCCACGGGGCTGAAAACAGGCTCCACGGCCAAGGCGAAATTCTGTATCAGCGCAACGGCAGAGCGAGAGGGACTTCACCTTATAGCGGTCATCATGGGAGCAGAGAACAGAGATATAAGGAACGCCGAAGCCGCCGCACTTCTCGACTATGGTTTTGCTAAATATTCTGTTTATTCTGCCGAAGGAGGGACTTGCGGTACCACCTATGTCAAATCCGGAACTGTTAATTCAGTCGAAGGATATACGGATCCATTTCAGATTTTACTTGGTCGGGGAGAAGCTCCAAAGGTCACAACCGAGGTGACATTTGACCCCGAGATCAAGGCGCCGATTGCCGAAGGACAGCGCATCGGGATCTGCCGTTATCTGCTTGACGGGGAGTGCATTGGCGAGAGTGAGATCAAGGCATGCTTGGAAGTTCCGAAAATCGGTTTTTTTGAACTGTTTTCCCGAATTTTAGCATCTTATTTATTAAAATAAGATAAAAATAATCAAATTCCTATTGAAAATTAATACGAAATGTTGTATTATATAATATATAACATATAGGAAGACCGGAGTTGTGGCGCACCGCAAATTTTAGCTCCGGAGACTATCGGGCGGCAGCAACCTTTAGTCATGGAAAGCAAAGGAAACAATGGCATTAAGACTCAACACTAACTATCTTAAAGACTTTATCTCTCTTGAAGAGGGTAGCAGTGAGCTTGAAAAGATCTCTCACATCGCTTCTTCTTCTCTGGAACTCGTACGTACAAAGAGTGGCGCAGGCAACGCGTTCCTCGGATGGCACGATCTCCCCGTAGACTACGACAAGGAAGAGTTTGCAAGAATTCTTGACGCATCCGAGCGTATCAAGAAGTCCTGCGATGTTTTCGTAGTTATCGGTATCGGCGGCTCCTACCTCGGTGCAAGAGCAGCGATCGAGTTCGTAAAGTCTCCTTACTATAATAATCTCAAAAAGGATACTCCCGACGTATACTTTGCAGGTAACAGCATCAGTTCCTCAGCTCTTGCTGACCTTATGAGTATCTGTGAGGGACGTGACGTTTGTGTAAACGTTATCTCTAAGTCCGGCACAACAACGGAGCCTGCAGTAACCTTCAGAATCTTCAGAAAAATGCTCGAGGATAAGTACGGTGTTGAGGGCGCAAGAGAAAGAATCTTCGTTACAACTGACCGACAGCGCGGTAAGCTCAAGGAATTCTCCACCGATAGAGGATATGAAACATTCGTAGTTCCGGATGATATCGGCGGACGTTTCTCCGTTCTTACAGCAGTAGGTCTTCTCCCCATCGCAGTTGCGGGAATCGATGTTTGCGAAATGATGAAGGGCGCTGCTGACGCAAGAGAAGAGTACCTCTCTGATGACGTCAACGCTAACAACGCAGTAGTTTACGCAGCACTTCGTAACGTAATGTACAATAAGGGAAAGTCCATGGAGATCCTCGTTTCCTACGAGCCCGCTCTTCAGATGTTCTGTGAGTGGTGGAAGCAGCTCTACGGTGAGTCTGAGGGTAAGGATAACAAGGGTCTGTTCCCCGCAAGCGTTATCTGCTCTACCGATCTTCACTCTCTCGGTCAGTACATACAGGAAGGTCAGAGATCCATGTTTGAAACTGTCATCAGCTTTGACAATTCAAACGATACCGTTGTGATCCCCGATGACCCCAACAACATCGACGGACTCAACTTCCTCTCCGGACGCGATCTCCACTTCGTAAACTCCATGGCTATGAAGGGTACGCTTCTTGCACATAACGACGGCGGTGTTCCGAACATCGTTATCGAGCTCACTGACAGAAGCGCGCACACATTCGGTCAGCTCGTATACTTCTTCGAGCTTGCTTGTGCAGTTTCCGGCTACATGCTCGGCGTAAATCCCTTCGACCAGCCCGGTGTTGAGGCTTACAAGAAGAATATGTACGCTCTTCTCGGCAAGCCCGGCTATGAAAAAGAAAAAGAGGCTCTTGAAGCCAGAATTAAATAAAACACAGGAGGACTCCACTATGTTAAAACTCATTATCGGCGCAAAAGGTACCGGAAAGACCAAGACCTTGATCGAACTCGTTAACGGTGCTCTCAATGATACAAACGGTGCTGTTGTTTGTATTGAAAAGGGTGACAAGCTTAAGTTCGACATTAGCTACCGTTGCCGTCTTATAGATACAGATGAGTACAAGGTAACTAATAATGCAGAGGCTCTTTACGGCTTCGTAGCAGGTATCCTTGCAAGTAACCATGACGTTTCCGATCTCTTTATCGACTCTGCTCTTAAGATCTGCGGAAACGACCAGGCTACATTCGATGCATTCCTCGCAAAGGTAGACGCTCTCGTTACTAAGGAAAATGTTAAGTGCGTAATGACCTCTTCTCTCCCTGTTGAAGAAGCAACAGAAGCTGAGAAGAAGTACCTCTGATTTCTAAGGAACACAGACAAAGAGAAAGCTGTATTGACTCCGAACGTCGATACAGCTTTCTTATTTCGCAAAAATTTAGTTGTGACAAAAAATCCCGTGAGAAGAAAAACTCACGGGATTTTGTACGTTTTAATACTTTACGCTCTTTCGAGGTAGATTTTGATGGACTCGCCGTTGATGTCCCAATCCTTGGCACCTTCGGGAAGTTCACTTGTTACAGTGTACTCAACACCGAGAACCGCAGGAAGGATCTTGTCAGCGTGAAGCTCGAAGATCTCACGTACTCTGTTGCTGGGATCAACAAAGATCTTGATCTTGTCGGTCACAACGAAGTCAGAGTCCTTACGCATGGTCTGGATCTTGGATATAATCTCACGAACAAAGCCTTCGTCGATAAGCTCAGGAGTGAGAGTGATGTCGAGAGCAACTGTGGTATCGCCTTCAGCAACGCAGTAGTAGCCTTCCTTCTGAGTTACGTCAATGAGGAGATCCTCGGGAGTAAGCTCTACGATGTTTCCGTCAAAGTCGAAGGTGATCTTTCCGTTAGCATCAAGCTCGCGCTTAGCAGCGTTTCCGTCAAGATTTTCGGGAGCGAGAGCTGCTCTGATTTTACCGAGGAACTTGCCGTACTTGGGACCTACAGTTCTGAGCTGAGGCTTGAAATTGTAGGTAGAGAACTCAGAAGCGTCGGTTACAAACGCAACAGACTTAAGGTTAAGCTCGTCTCTGATGATGTCGGTGAAGAACTCATCAAGAGAATCACTGCTTCTAACGTACATAGCCGCAAGAGGCTGACGGTTCTTGACGTTTGCACCGTTTCTTGCACTTCTGCCCATTACAACAACGTCAACGACAGTCTTCATGTTGCGCTCGAGGTCAACGTCGATCTTAGCTTCATCGCACTCGGGGAAGGAGCAAAGGTGGATGGACTCGGGAGCATTTTCGTCAACTGTGCAAACGAGGTTCTGATAAATATCCTCTGTCATGAAGGGAATCATGGGAGCGGACGCCTTTGCGATGGTTACAAGACAGGTGTAGAGAGTCATGTAAGCTGCAGCCTTGTCCTCAGGCATACCCTGTACCCAGAAACGCTCACGGCAACGGCGAACGTACCAGTTGGAAAGCTCGTCAACGAACTCGTAAAGAGCCTTTGCAGTCTCGGGGATCTTGTATTCAGCGAGATACTTGTCAGCCATCTTAACGGTGGTGTTAAGACGGGAGATAATGTACTTGTCCATTACAGACAGAGGCAGAGAGTCAAGGTCGTACTTGGTAGGATCGAAGGAGTCGATCTCAGCGTAGAGTACCCAGAACGCATAGGTGTTCCAAAGAGTGCCCATGAACTTTCTCTGACCCTCGGTTACAGTCTTGCCGCTGAACTTGGAGGGAAGCCACGGAGCAGAGTTGGTGTAGAAGTACCATCTGATAGCGTCAGCACCGTAGGTCTGGAGCGCATCGAAGGGGTCAACAGCGTTGCCCTTGGACTTGGACATCTTCTGACCGTGCTCGTCCTGAACGTGACCGAGAACGATTACGTTCTTGTAGGGGGCCTTGTTGAACAGAAGTGTGGAGATCGCCATAAGTGAGTAGAACCAACCTCTTGTCTGGTCAACAGCCTCGGAAATGAAGTCAGCAGGGAACTGAGCCTCAAAGAGATCCTTGTTCTCGAAGGGATAGTGGTGCTGAGCAAAGGGCATGGAGCCGGAGTCGAACCAACAGTCGATAACCTCGGGAACGCGGTGCATTTCGCCGCCACACTCGGGACACTTAATGGTGACCTCATCAATGTAAGGACGGTGAAGCTCAATATTCTCAGGGCAGTTGTCGCTCATACTCTTCAGCTCTTCGATACTGCCGATGCTGTGTCTGTGACCGCAGGAGCATTCCCAGATGTTAAGAGGAGTACCCCAGTATCTGTTACGGGAGATAGCCCAGTCCTGAACGTTTTCAAGCCAGTCGCCGAATCTGCCCTTACCGATGGATTCGGGGATCCAGTTTACAGTGTTGTTGTTGCGTACAAGATCGTCCTTAACGTCGGTCATCTTGATGTACCAGGACTCACGAGCGTAGTAGATCAGAGGAGTGTCACATCTCCAACAGTGAGGATATGAGTGTTCAAATGCAGGAGCGGAGAAGAGAAGTCCTCTTTCTCTAAGATTTTTGAGAACTTCAGGGTCAGCGTCCTTGCAGAAGGTACCAGCCCAAAGAGTTTCCTTAGTCATCTCACCTTTGGAGTCAACCAGCTGAACGAAGGGAAGACCGTAAGCTCTGCCTACCTTAGAGTCATCATCACCGAAGGCGGGAGCGATGTGAACTACGCCTGTACCGTCGGTAAGAGTAACGTAGTTGTCACAAGTAACGAACCAACACTTTTCCTTGGGGGAAACAAAGTCGAAGAGAGGCTCGTATTCCATGTACTCGAGATCGCGACCAACGTAGGTCTCGAGAACGGTGTAGTCCTCACCAAGGTGCTTAGGAGCAAGAGCCTCAGCAAGAATGTAAGTTTCCTCACCTGCCTTGACCTTAACGTAGGTTTCGGAGGGGTTTACGCAAAGTGCAACGTTGGAGGGAAGAGTCCAGGGGGTGGTGGTCCATGCGAGAATGTACGCATCCTGACCCTTTACCTTAAACTTAGCGATAGCGGAGCGTTCCTTAACGTCCTTATATCCCTGAGCAACCTCTTGGGCGGAAAGGGGAGTTCCACATCTGGGGCAGTAGGGAACGATCTTGAAGCCCTTGTAAAGAAGACCCTTATCGTAGATCTGCTTGAGAGCCCACCATTCACTTTCGATGAAGTTGTTGTCGTAGGTTACGTATGGGTTTTCCATATCAGCCCAGAAGCCGACAGTTTCAGAGAAGTCCTCCCACATACCCTTGTACTTCCAAACGGATTCCTTACACTTGTCGATAAAAGGCGCAAGTCCGTATTCCTCGATCTGCTCCTTGCCGTCAAGGCCGAGAAGCTTTTCAACCTCGATCTCTACGGGAAGACCGTGAGTGTCCCAGCCTGCTTTTCTCGGCACGTTAGCACCCTTCATCGTGTGATAACGGGGGATCATATCCTTGATAACGCGGGTCAGAACGTGACCGATGTGAGGCTTGCCGTTCGCGGTCGGAGGACCGTCGTAGAAGGTGTATGCAGGGCGGGTCTCGCCCATATTCATACTCTTTTCGAAGATCTTGTTCTCATTCCAGAACTTGAGCACTTCGCGTTCTCTGTCCACGAAGTTGAGATTAGTAGAAACCTTTCTGTACATTTTCTCACCGTTCCTTTTGTATTTTTAACTTAATTTTTTGTGTGAAAAAAGAAAAAACTCCTGTCCGCACGGGACGAAGAGCCTTCGTTTATTACCACCCGAGCACGTGCCGTTTAAGGCATTATGCACTTCCGCTGTAACGGTCGGAATCCGTTCGGACTTTATTCATCCGAAACTCAGGAGTGATACTGCTGTCAGGGCTAACGTCGGACTTTCACCGTCTTCCGACTCGCTTTGGTGTAGCATTTTAACAGAGCGTGTCTCCATCACCGCTGTTTGGTATAAAAAGCATTCATACAATGATGATTATACTACAAATAAATATAAAATGTCAATATCAATTTAATATATTTTACGCTTAAGGTCAACTTTTCAAAGCCTATTGACGATTTATCGCCTGAGGTGGTATAATAATCTAAGTTAACATAGATTTTCCTGCCTTTTCGGGCGAAAGAGAGACATAAATGATAAAACTTCTCGGATATATTCGTGCTTATCTAAAAGAAACGATTTTAGCCCCCGCTTTCAAGCTTCTGGAGGCTCTTTTTGAGCTTTTCGTCCCTCTTGTTGTTGCCGCGATAATTGACGTTGGTATAATAGGCGGAAATACGGGATACATCTGGAAAATGGCGCTTATCATGCTTCTTCTCAGCTTTGTTGGATTTGCTGCTTCCGTCACAGCACAGTATTTTGCCGCAAAAGCATCTGTAGGCTTTGCCACAAATATCAGAAGCGCCCTTTTTTCAAAGATTCAGTCCATGTCCTTCACCGAGCTTGACTCTGCTGGTACGTCAACTCTTATTACCCGTATGACCTCCGACATAAATCAGGTCCAGTCGGGTATGAACCTCACTCTAAGACTCTTTTTGCGCTCTCCCTTTATAGTTTTCGGCTCTGCCATAATGGCTCTTACCATCAACCCCTCAGTGTCGCTGATATTTGCCGTAATGATCGCAGTTTTGTCCGTTGTGGTGTTCTATATTATCCTCGGCACAGTACCTCTTCATAAAAATGTGCAGGGTAACCTTGACGAGATAACCCGAATTACAAGAGAAAACCTGACAGGTGTCCGTATTCTCCGCGGCTTCTGTATGGAGGATTCCGAATTACAGAGATTTTCTAAGGCTAACTCCCGTCTTGAAGCTTCACAGAGAGTCGTCGGCAGAATTACGTCTCTCATGAATCCTCTCACCTACCTTCTCGTGAACCTGTCCATAATGGCGCTTCTGTACAGCGGTGCGGTGAAGATCGACTCCGGTGTTCTCTCTCAGGGTGAGCTTGTAGCACTGTATAACTACATGACTCAGATCCTCGTTGAACTTGTAAAGCTTGCAAATCTTATTATCACCATCACAAAATCTGTTGCCTGCGGACAGCGTGTTCAGGCTGTTATGGACTCTGGCAGCGGCGAGGCTGTCGGTGGCGTGGTTCCCACCTCAAAGATCGGTACTCCCGTAATTGAGTTTAGGAACGTGTCATTCAGATATTCAGGTGCCCTTGAAGAATCCCTCAAAAACGTTTCCTTTGCCGTAAACGAAGGCGAAACTCTCGGCGTCATCGGTGCAACGGGCAGTGGTAAGACCACCCTTGTAAACCTTATCCCCGGATTTTATCCCGCAAGTGAAGGCGAAGTTTTGGTGGATGGCGTTTCCGTTTGTGATGCCGATATAGACGCTCTCCGGGAAAAGATTGGTGTCGTTATGCAAAATACTACACTTTTCAAGGGAACAATTAAAGAAAATCTTGACCTTCGCGGAACAGGCGCAACCGACGAAGAGCTTGAATCTGCAATTTTGACTGCCCAGGCAGGTAATATAATCGAAAGTAAGAGCGGCGGACTTTTGGCTTCCGTTAAACAGTACGGCAGAAACTTCTCCGGTGGTCAAAAACAGCGTCTCACCATAGCCAGAGCCCTTGTGGGAGAACCGGAGATACTCATTCTTGATGACTCTTCTTCCGCTCTTGACTATGCAACCGACGCTTCTCTCAGACGTGCGCTCAGCGAGCGGACAAGTACTCGTGCTACGGTCATTGTTTCACAGCGAACTTCGTCTATTATGAACGCAGATAAAATAATCGTTCTCGACGACGGCGCTACCGTCGGAATCGGGACTCACGCTGAGCTTCTCGAAAGCTGTGAGACCTACCGCGAGATACATGAGCTTCAGTTCGGCACAAACGGAGGTGGAAATAATGCGTAAGAATAAAAATTCCGCCACCCTTGGCAGAGTACTTCAGTATATCAAGCCTCAGCTTCCCATGGTCGTTATCTCTCTTGTGCTTTCCTTCGTTTCCGTAGGACTTATGCTCTACGTTCCAATAATTGTCGGCGACGCCGTTGACCTTGCCGTAGGCGCGGGGAATGTAAACTTCGAAAAAATTATTAATCTCCTTATCAACATGGCTGTCGTTATCTGCGTTGTGGGTATCGTTCAGTGGCTCATCGGTGTTCTTAATAACCGTATGACCTACGCAATTGTAAAAGGGCTTCGCGGCGAGGCTTTTGCAAAGGTGCAGACTCTCAGTGTATCCTATCTTGACTCACGCGGTCACGGAAAGACTCTCAGCAGAATAATTTCCGACGTTGATACTTTCTCCGACGGTCTGCTTTTAGGCTTTACACAGCTTTTCACGGGACTTCTTACGATTGTAGCAACTCTCGTGTTCATGCTGATGATCGACTGGAAGATCACTATCATTGTCGTAGTCCTCACACCGGGATCTTTCCTTATTTCCAAGTTCATCGCAGGTAAGACTTTCAGCCTCTTCAGAGAGCAGGCTCAGGCAAAGGAAGAAGAAACCTCTATCGTTGAGGAAGTTCTTTCCTCCGAGAAGACCGTCAAGGCTTTCGGTGCGGAAGAAAAAATGATAGAGAAGTTTGAAGTAGCCAACGAAAACCTGAGAAAATCTTCTCTCGGCGCAATCTTCTACTCATCCCTCGTAAACCCCTCCACACGATTTCTCAACAGCGGAATCTACGCCGTAGTAGCCCTTGTGGGAGCGCTGTTCTCTGTGAAATACGGGGTTATCACCGTCGGTGCCTTGACTTGTTTCCTCGGATACGTAAATCAGTACACCAAGCCCTTTAACGAGATCTCCGGTGTCATTACAGAGTTCCAGAACGCCCTTGCTTGTGCTGACAGAATTTTCGAACTTCTTGATGAACCAAGTGAGGTGGACGTGGAGGAGGGAAATGCATCCGAGTCTGCCTCCGGCGAAGTTGTTTTCTCTGATGTTTCGTTCTCATACGACAGCGAAAAGCCCTTTATCGAAAACTTAAACTTCACCGCCCCTGCAGGAAAGATGGTGGCTATCGTCGGTCCCACCGGATGCGGCAAAACCACTCTCATTAATCTCTTGATGCGTTTTTATGACGTTGACGCAGGAAGAATAACCATCGACGGCGTTGATATCAGAGATATATCCCGTCACGAACTGCGAAGCAACTACGGTATGGTGCTTCAGGATACTTGGCTCAGACGAGGCACCGTAGCTGAAAACATCGCAATCGGCAAGCCTGACGCTACAAGAGATGAGATCATCGCCGCGGCTAAGGCTGTCAGAGCACATTCCTTTATTAAGAGACTTCCTAAGGGATACGACACCGTGATAGGAGATACTTCCATCGTCCTCTCCGCAGGTCAGAAACAGCTTATCTCCATCGCCAGAGTTATGCTTGCTATGCCCCCCGTGCTTATCCTTGACGAGGCTACCTCTTCTATCGACACACGGACCGAAGCAAGGATTCAGTCTGCCTTCGATAAACTTACGAAGGGAAGGACGAGCTTTGTTGTTGCCCACCGACTTGCTACTATCAAAAATGCCGATATTATCCTCGTTATGAAGGACGGTAAGATCGTCGAGACGGGTAACCACGATACGCTTATCACCAAAGACGGACTCTACAGCGAGATATATCACAGTCAGTTCATATCTCAGGAAAACTGATGCACTCAAGGCAAAAATATTTATACACATTTATCGAAATATGTATTGAGAAATTTTCGTTTTCGTGTTAAAATTATTAGGCAGCTTACTAACGAACAAGATGTAACGGAGAAATAAATGAGTGAGATTTTTGGTGGTCTGATAGGTAACCGTCAGGTTAAAGAGCATATCGGCCGTGATATAAAAAGCGGAGACTGGTCTCACGCATATATTATCGAGGGTGCCGCGGGAAGCGGAAAGCGGACTGCCGCAGAGCTTATTTCCGCCGCTCTTTCCTGTGAAAACCGAACAGACGGCGACAAACCACTTCCTTGCGGAGAATGTGACAACTGCAAACGTATCTCGAAGGGAATCTCCGGAGACGTTGTGTGGATAACAAACGGTGACTCCGCCTCTATCGGTGTAGGTGCGATCCGAGATCTTAAAAACGGACTCTTGACCTTGCCAAACGACTCCGACGTACGCACATATATCATTTATCCTGCAGAAAAGATGACTGAGCAGGCTCAAAACGCACTCCTCCTGTCCCTTGAGGAACCCCCGTCGTTCGTCGTGTTCCTTCTTCTTACAGAGGATTCTACAAAGCTTCTTGATACCGTTAGAAGTCGCGCAAAGCTTGTTCGCATGGAGACCTTTGATTCTGAAACCGTTGAAGAATATCTTTCCAAGACGGTGGAAGGAGCAAGAATAAAGAAGTCTAATCCCGAAAAATTCAAGGTTGCAGTAAAACTTGCGGGAGGATCCCTCGGCAGAGCGGTGGATTTTCTCGGCGAAAGAAGTGATAGCCTTGAGCTGATCTCCTGCCGAAATTTAGCTGCAGAGCTTGTGGGATACATCGCACGTGGAAGGACCTCCGAGCTTTTGAAGCTTGCTTTTGGCAAATCAATCAAAAACAGTGCCGAAGCTAAGACCGTTCTCGCTTTTGCCGATTCAGCCGTTCGCGATATGTTGGCTATCAAGAAAAACGAGGAATCTGAGCTGACTTTCTACACTTCAGTCGAAGCTGCAATGGAGGACGCAGGTTCCGTTCCCGTGAAGAAGCTTTTCTATCTTCATGAAGAGATCTGCCGTGCTATTACAAAGCTTGAGACCAACGTTTCGGTAAAGATCGCACTTACAGATCTTGCCTTTAAAATTTCTACCTATAAAAGGTAAATCCTATTAACGGAGAATACTATGAGTGAAAATAAAAACACCCCCACACCTGAAACTCAGATTGCCGAATCTTATGAGATAGTCGGCGTCAGATTCAAAGAGGCGGGGAAGATATACTATTTTGATCCCGGAAAGCTGACAGTTGGGGCAGGTCAGTGCGTTATCGTAGAGACCGCCCGCGGACTTGAGTACGGCTTTGTTTCCGAGGGTAATCATACTCTTCCTTCAAAGGACATCGTCCAGCCCCTCAGACGTGTCGTAAGGATCGCTGACAAAAAGGATACCGAACAGTACGAGCGAAACCTTGAGCTTGGTGCATCAGCTATGGATATCTGCCGTCAGAAGATAGCTGAGCACAACCTTGAGATGAAGCTTATAGAGGCTGAATACACATTTGATAACACTAAGCTTATGTTCTACTTTACCGCGGAGTCAAGAGTTGACTTCCGAGAACTTGTAAAGGACCTGGCTTCCGTGTTTAAGACGAGAATTGAGCTTAGACAGGTGGGTATACGTGACGAAGCGAAGATGTTAGGCGGTATAGGTATCTGTGGCAGACCCTTCTGCTGCTCATCCTTCCTTTCCGACTTCGTTCAGGTATCTATCAAGATGGCAAAGGAACAGAACCTTTCTCTCAACTCTACAAAGATCTCCGGTGCTTGCGGCAGACTCATGTGCTGTCTCAGATACGAGCATGAGACCTATGAGAGGGAAATTGCACGCACTCCGAAGGTTGGTGCGAAAGTGCAGACGAAGGACGGCGTAGGTGTTGTTTGCGAGACACACGTGCTTACGGGTCTTGTAAAGGTGAAATTCAACGAAGAAAAGGGAGAGACTATAAAGGTTTACGATAGAGAAAACGTAAAAACTCTTCCCAAAAAAGATAATTAAAGTTATTTTTAAAAAAAGTCTTTATTTTTTCACATATATGTGTTAAAATAGATGAGAAAATTATAATACGGAGGGAAACAAAATGGCTTACAAGATTTCTGATGCTTGCATCGCTTGCGGTGCTTGTGCTTCTGAGTGCCCTGTAGAGTGCATCACTGAGCAGGACGGAAAGTACGTTATCAACGCAGACGAGTGCCTCGAGTGCGGCGCTTGCGCAGGCGTATGCCCTGTTGATGCTCCTGAGGCTGAGTAATCATACTATATTTACATAAAGGTAAAAGGCGGAGGCAACTTCGCCTTTATCTTTACCTGACGGGACGATAGCTTCGCCCTGCCAGGTAAGGATAAACTGAAAATCACTACACGAAAGGAGACCTTTTATGAAAAACGAAGCTTTGTTTGATGAAACTTGCGAGAGAATTGATGAGATAAACGAAGATCTTTCCTTGATACAACGTAAAAACGGTCTCACTTTCGGTACGGACGCATATTTACTTTCGGCTTTTGCAAAACCTTGCCCCAAAGGAATTATGGCGGACCTCGGTTGCGGCACGGGGGTAATCTCTCTCCTTTGTGCGTCCAAAGGGAAGTTTGCCAAGGTGTACGGCGTAGAGCTACAGGATAAGTTTGTCAGCCTTTCAAGACGAAACGTCGCCCTCAACGGACTATGCGATAAGGTCGAGATAATAGGGAAGAATGTTAGTGAACTGAAAAGCCATGACCTTGGCTGTGAAGTCGATGCTGTACTTATGAATCCGCCTTACATGAAGTCGGACAGCGGTAAAAATAACGAATATGACGAAAAAAATATCGCAAGGCGTGAGGTCTGCGGCACGATCTACGATTTTTGCGCCGCGGCAGGACGGATCCTTAAATTCGGTGGCGGACTTTACGTTGTACATAGACCGGAAAGGCTTGTTGATCTCACCGATGCCATGAGAAAGTCAGGGGTTGAGCCTAAGAAGATCGTCTTCGTTTACGCGGATATTACGAAGGAGCCCTCCCTCGTCCTCGTAGAAGGAAAAAAAGGTGCCGCCTCCGGGGTGATCATCACAAGACCTCTTATTATCTATAAAAACGGTTCTCGTGAATACACCGACGATATGGAGAAGATATATTCCGATTTTACGCTCACTCATATCACAGAGCGATAATGGAGAAAATTATGAGTCTATCTAAAAATCATACGGAATTCCGTGAAAAGAACGAAATTTTGGGCGGAACCCTTTATCTTGTCGCTACTCCCATCGGAAACCTTGCTGATATTTCAGAGAGAGCGCTGAAAGTTCTCTCCGAAGTTGATTTTGTAGCTGCTGAGGATACTCGCAACACTGGACTTCTACTTTCCCGCTTTGGAATTTCCAAGAGCATGGTCAGCTATTTCGAACACAACAAAAGAGAGAGGGGAGAGATGATCGTCGCCCGTATCGAAGCAGGCGAGTCTTGCGCTCTGGTGACCGATGCAGGCACTCCCGCCATCAGCGACCCCGGCGAAGACATCGTAAAGCTTTGCGCAGAACGAGGCGTACCCGTAGTTTCTGTCCCCGGTCCCTGCGCGGCGATAGTTGCTCTCACTCTGTCGGCTCTGTCCACGGGAAGATTCGTTTTCGAGGGATTTATCACTACCTCAAAGTCCGAGCGCCGCGAGAGACTTGCTGAACTTTCCAAAGAAAAACGTACTGTGATTATCTACGAAGCCCCCCATAAGCTAAAGAGTACGCTTGATGATCTGCTTGAACACTTCGGCGACCGCAAAATTACCCTTTGCAGAGAGCTTACCAAGCTTAATGAGGAGGCAATTAGAACGACAATTCCCGCGGCTGTTGAGTATTACACGGAAAACGCACCGAGAGGCGAGTACGTTCTCGTTATCGAAGGTGCTCCCGAATCAAAGTCGGACTCATATCCCGAAGACGTAACCGTACACGTAAATATGTTGATAGATGGCGGACTTGACAGAATGAGCGCGATGAAAGCCGCCGCAAAACAGAGAGGCGTTTCCAAGAGCGACATCTATAAGCTTTACGTTTCCGAATAAAAATTCCCCCGCAAAATATAGCTAAACAGCAGATTTTATATTGTAAATACAGTTAAATTCTGTTATAATTTAATGAGGATCAATTACTAAATAAGGAGGCGGTTAAAATTAGAAAGCTTTTTCACGGAGGCCAGGTCTATAATACCGAATCCGGGTCATTCAAAAGCGCTGATATTCTCGTGAACGATACATATATTGAGGAGATAGGCGAAAACATCACCGCCGAAGCCGACGAAACGGTGGACTGCACGGGAAAATACCTTATCCCCGGCCTTGTGGACGTTCATACCCACGGACGGGCAGGCTTTGACTTCAACACTGCCACCTCAGAAGATATAAAAAAGATGCGTGATTCTTACGCAAAGGTGGGAACTACGTCCGTCATGGCGACTCTTGCATCTGCCCCCATCGAAAGCCTTTACGACTCATGCGACGCTATCTGCAGTAATGCGGAGACAACTCCCGGAACGTCAAATATCATCGGCGTACACCTTGAGGGAAGATACTTAAACGTCACACGGAGAGGCGCTCACGCGACAGAGCTTCTTGCTGCCCCTGACGCTGACGAAGTCTCTTCTATTATTGATAGGGTACACCCCAATAAAACTCACGTTTCCGCGGCTCTTGAACTTGCAGACGATGGTTTCTATAATACCGTACTTTCCCGCGGTGCTACTCTCGGAATCGCCCATAGTGACGCGACCTACGACGAGGCAACCGCTGCTCTTGAAAAAGGGGCAATATCCTTTACCCACACCTTTAACGCTATGCGCCCCCTTCACCACAGAGAACCCGGCAACATTGCTGCTTCTCTACTTAGTGACGCTTATAGTGAAATAATCTGCGATGGAGAACACGTTCATCCCGCAATGATCAGTATGCTCGCAAGACTCAAACCATCCGATAAACTCGTGCTTATCACTGACTCAATGGAAGGTGCCGGTTGTCCCGACGGTGAGTATGCAATCGCAGGTCAAAAAGTCTTCGTCAAGGACGGCAAAGCGATAAACGTCGACGGAGCACTTGCCGGTAGCACTCTTGATATGTTTACCGCGCTAAAAAACTATATGAGATTCACGGGGACACCCCTTGAAACTGCACTTGTGGCTGCTACTTTAAATCCTGCGAAAATGGTGGGCGTTGATAACGTTTGCGGACAGCTTAAAGAGGGACTGAGAGCGGATATTCTCCTCATAAACGACACAGAAAACATAAGTCTTGACGCGGTATATGCGGCAGGCGAGAAAATAAACTAAAACGCCGTCAGTATGTGGCATCACAAATCTGAAACTGAACGGCAGAGAAAGACATGGAAAAATACTATCTAACAACAGCTATTGCTTATGCATCCACAAAGCCTCACTTCGGTAACACTTACGAGGTTATTATGTCCGACGCAGTTGCACGTTACAAGAGACTTCGCGGATATGACGTATTCTTCTGCACAGGTACCGACGAGCACGGACAGAAGATCGAGCTGAAGGCGGCTGACGCTGGTATCACCCCCAAAGAATACGTTGACAATATTGCAGGTGAAGTAAAGGGCGTGTGGGACAAGATGAACACCACCTACGACTACTTCATCAGAACCACCGACAAGAATCACGAGGACGCTATCAAGGCGATCTTCAAGAAGATGTACGACAAGGGCGACATCTACCTCAGCGAGTACGAGGGTCTTTACTGCACACCCTGTGAATCCTTCTTCACCGAAAGCCAGCTTGTAGACGGAAAGTGCCCTGATTGCGGCAGACCCGTTGAAAAGACCAGCGAAAAGGCATACTTCTTCAGAATGAGCAAGTACGCTGACAGACTGATGCAGTACATCAACGATAATCCCGAGTTCATCGAGCCCGAGTCCCGTAAGAAGGAAATGATCAACAACTTCTTAAAACCCGGACTTCAGGATCTTTGCGTCTCCCGTACCAGCTTCAAGTGGGGAATTCAGGTTGACTTTGACCCCGAGCATGTAGTTTACGTATGGCTTGACGCTCTCTGCAACTACATCACAGCTCTCGGATATGATCCCACACTGGAGGAGCAGCCCGAGACCTTCAAGAAGAACTGGCCCGCTGATGTTCATATCATTGGTAAGGACATCATGCGTTTCCATTCCATCTATTGGCCCATCTTCCTTATGTCCCTTGATTTGCCTCTTCCTAAGAAGATCTTCGGCCACCCCTGGTTCAACTTCGGTCAGGATAAGATGTCCAAGTCCAAGGGCAACGTGGTATTTGCCGATGCACTTGCAGATAAGATCGGCGTTGACGGCGTAAGATACTACGCTCTTGCCGAAATGCCTTATGCAAACGATGGCTCCGTTACCTACGAGGCTATCCTTGCAAGATTCAACTCTGACCTTGCAAATTACCACGGTAACCATGTAAACAGAACCGTTGCAATGACCAAGAAGTACTTCGACGGTGTAATTCCCACACCTGCTGATGAAACTGAGCTTGACGCTGACCTGAAGGCTACAGTGCTCTCTGCCGCTAAGAAATATGCTGCAGGTATGGATACTTTCCACATCGCAGACGCTCTCTCCGAGGTGTTCACAGCTCTCAGAAGAGCGAACAAGTATATCGATGAGACAACCCCCTGGTCCCTCGCAAAGGATGAATCCCTCAAGGGAAGACTTGGCACAGTGCTTTATAACCTTCTTGAGTCTATCAGAATCTGCTCCGTTCTCCTTTCTCCCGTGATTCCCGCATCCTGCGAAAAGATCTTCGCTCAGATCGGCACAGATATTACATCCTTCGACTCTACCGAAACATTTGGTGCTCTCGTTTCCGGTAACCCCGTTGGTACTCCCGAACCCCTCTTCTCAAGAATTGACGAAGTTAAGTTCATGGAAGAAATCGAGGCTGAGAGAGCCGCTGCAGAGGCTGCCGCAAAGGGTGAACCCGTAACTGAGGATACCGAACATCTTCCTCAGATCACCATTGACGACTTCGCAAAGGTTGAACTCAGATGCGCAAAGATCATCGAGTGTGAAAAGATCAAAAAGGCTAAGAAGCTGCTGAAGCTTCAGGTGGACCTTGGCTTCGAAAAGCGTCAGGTTGTATCCGGAATCGCCGCTTTCTACGAGCCCGAAGAGCTTATCGGTAAGAAGGTCGTTCTCGTTACAAACCTTGCTCCTGCAAAGCTCTGCGGAAACGAGTCCTTCGGTATGATTCTCGCTTCAGGCGAAGAAAAGATCAACGTAATCTTCCTTCCCGACGAAACTCCCCTTGGATCAAAAGTAAGATAAATGAGAAAAATCAGACAATTCCGCGGAGTTGTCTGATTTTTATGGAAACTAAGGTGCTAATTTTGGAAAATATAAAATATTTTGATTCACACGCCCATCTTCATGACGAGCGTTTCGCAAATGAGTTTGAAGGCGGCGCTGAAGGCATGATTAAAGCCTGTCTTGACGCCGGAATCTGCGGAGTTGTAAACATCGGTACAAACCCCGAGGATGCCCGCCGCGCTATCGAATTCGCGGAAAAATATCCTTTTGTCTATGCCGCAGTTGGTGTCTACCCCTCTGAGGCACAGTATCTCTGCGATAAGCTTGACGAGGGAATCAAAACGATGCTTGAACTGCAGTCTCACCCCAAGGTGGTTGCTCTCGGTGAGATCGGACTTGATTATCACTACGAAGACACCGACAGAGACGTGCAAAAGTATGCCTTTGAACGTCAAATGCAGCTGGCAGAAGAGCACGATATTCCCGTTGTGATTCACGACAGAGACGCCCACGGAGACGTTATGGACATCATCCGTAAGTACCCTAAGGTTAAGGGAATGATGCATAGCTTCAGCGGAAGCGCGGAGATGGCAAGGCAGCTCGCAAGCCTTGGCTGGATGATCTCCTTCAGCGGTCCGGTCACCTATAAAAATGCCGCAAAGGTAAAGGAAGCCGCAACTATCGTGCCGGACGAAAACATCCTCGTTGAGACCGACTCTCCTTATCTGCCGCCCACACCTCACAGGGGAAAACTCAACTATCCCGGCTACGTTGCCCTGACCGTTAAGACCGTAGCAGAGCTTCGCGGTGTCGCCGAAGCAGAGATCGCCGCCCTCACCGTGGAAAATGCAAAGAGATTCTTTAGGATATAACTGATAAAGCCGTACGATGATCCGTGCGGCTTTTTGTTACACCTACGACAAACTTGACAGATTTTCGGCAGTGGTGTATAATTAAGGTAGGTAAAGTTCGTCTCATACATAGAGCGGAGGACTTTTATGATAAATAGGTTTCGTAAATTAAAGACGATAGACAAGGTTGCATTAGTTTATTCACTTATACCAATACTTTATTTGGCTGTTTGTATAATTTGTTTTAAAATTTCAGGCGGAGATTATTACTGGAGTCCGCATTTAAGTTCAAAAGCATTGGAATTATTAGCATTAATATTAGTATTGGTCCAATGTGGTCTGCTTTTGTTCGTAAAAATACGCATAGGACTGATTGTTGGAGTTTCGGTTTTTATAAATTCACTATTTTATGTGCAAATGTTTTTGCCGATTATTTTTGTTGTGCTTTTGCTGACATCTGCAATAGCCCTTGTTTTGATAATTATTAGAAAACGAAAATTCAATTTTATCCTTAATGTCATCTTGCCAATTTTACTAATGTTTCCATTTGTTTTTGCTGATATGGTAATCGTTAACTATGGCAAATTCGTAACACATTATACCCAAGAGACTTATGTTTCTGCTGAGGAAGATTATGTAATTGAAGAAATTACAAATTGGTATTTTGACGAACCTCGGACAAAAGAAGTGCTAATAAGAGATAATCAGAACTATGATTTGATCTTTATTAA
>JAZULS010000047.1:0-2891 GCA_045603205.1 Eubacteriales bacterium
AGCGGAGAGAATCAAGGTCGAAGGGAACGATGCCCCACTTCACCTTAGCCTTGATCTCAACGCCGCATCCCAGAAGACGAAGCAGGTCAACGATAATGTCATTCTTGAAGATCTTGTCATATCCCGCCTTCAGACAGTTCAGCGTCTTACCTCTGACGGGGATGATCGCCTGAAATTCTGCGTTTCTGCCCAGCTTACATGAGGTCATCGCCGAGTCACCCTCAACGATGTAGAGCTCACGCTTGTCCACATCGCGGCTACGGCAGGAAACGAATTTTTCCACGCGGTTAGTTACGTCCATGCCGCCTGCAAGCTTCTTTTTGATGTTAAGTCTTGCACTTTCCGCGCTCTCGCGGGAGCGTTTGTTGATCAGCACCTGCGCGGTGATTCTGTCAGCGTCCGCCGGATTCTCCGCGAAGAAGATCTCAAGCTGTTCCTTCATAAAGGCGGTCATTGCCTCGGCGATGAAGGAGTTGGTGATAGCCTTTTTCGTCTGGTTTGCGTAGGAAGTCTGGGTGGAGAAGCTGTTGGTTATCAGAATCAGGCAGTCCTCGATGTCCGCGAAGGTGATCTTGGACTCGTTTTTGTTGTATTTTCCCGTGTTCTTGAGCCTCTTGTCGATGGCGTAGGTGAAAGCCGTCTTTACCGCCCTCTCGGGAGAGCCGCCGTGCTCAAGGTAGCTGGAGCAGTGGTAATACTCAAGGGTGTTGACGGTTTTCGACATACAGAAGGCGATGTCGCACTTCAGCTTGTAGTCGGGCATATCCTCTCTGTCGCGACCCTTGGTTTCAAGGTGCCAGAGTGCGGTCTTGGTCTCCGCTGTGGTGCCCGCGATCTCGGAAACGTAGTCCACAAGGCCGTTTTCGTAGAAGAACTCCTGTTCCTCGAAGGTGCCGTCCTCATTCTGCCAGCGGAAAATGAATTTTATACCCGAGTTTACCACAGCCTGCCTCTTCAGCATATCGGTGTAATACTCTTTCGGGATGTTTACGTCGGTAAATACCTTCAGATCGGGCTTCCAGTGCTGCACAGTACCCGTTCTTCTCTCCTTACGGGAAAGCTCGCGAACCTGAAGCTCACCAACAGGCTCACCCACGCGGAACTCCATCTCGGACACGTTATGCCCGTCGTAGGAGGAAACCTTGAAGAATTCGCTGGAATACTGTGTCGCGCAGGCACCGAGGCCGTTAAGACCAAGAGAATATTCGTAAGCCGCGCCGTCGCTGTTGTTGTCGTACTTACCGCCGGCGTAAAGCTCGCAGTACACAAGCTCCCAGTTGTAGCGTCCCTCAGACTCGTTCCAGCCGAGAGGAATTCCTCGTCCGAAGTCCTCAACGCAGACAGAGCGGTCGCTGAATGCGGTAACGGTTATGGTGTCGCCGTATCCCTCGCGTGCTTCGTCAACGGAGTTGGACACGATCTCGAAAACGGAGTGCTCGCAGCCTTCGATTCCGTCGGAGCCGAAGATTACCGCGGGGCGTTTTCTGACTCGGTCCGCACCTTTAAGAGAGGTTATGGACTGGTCGTTATATTTTTGCGACTGTTTTGTAGCCATATATTGTTATCCTTTCGGTTTTTTACGGAAAATTCCTTCGTTCAGGCTTCGGGAGTGTCGAGGCCAATGATGCTCGACAGATTTTCCATGATCTTTCGTGCCACCTCGGGCTTGTTCATGGAGTAAACGTGGATGTTAGTTACGCCGTTTGCGAAAAGGTCGATGATCTGATCGGTGGCGTAAGCAATTCCCGCCTGTTTCATAGCCTCGGGGCTGTGACCGAAGCGGTCAACGATGCTCTTGAAGCGCTGAGGCATAAAGGAACCCGACAGTTTTATTGCTCTATCTACCTGACCTGCCGCGGTGATAGGCATGATTCCTGCCACAACGGGGACTGTAATGCCGGCTTCGCGGATGCGGTAGAGGAAATTGTAAAGAAGGTTATTATCGAAGAACATCTGGGTGGTGAGGAAGTCCACACCTGCCTCCACCTTCTCTTTAAGGTGAGAGATGTCGTCACGGGAACTATTGCTTTCGGGGTGGATCTCGGGATAGCAAGCTCCGCCTATGCAAAAGTCTGCATCAGACGCCTTCAGCTCGCGGACCAGCTCGGAAGCGTACTTGTAGTCAAGGTGGCTTCGGTCAGAGTTCATAAGCTCGGGGGTAAGGTCGCCTCTCAGCGCCATAACGTTCTTTATCCCCGCCGCCTTCATGTCAGCTATACGCTGAGCCACGGTCTCACGGGTGGAGGAAACGCAGGTAAGGTGGGCAAGGGTGGGAACGCCGAAGTTTTCTTCGATGTCGCGGGCGATGTCGAGAGTGAAGCGGCTTGTGCCGCCGCCTGCACCGTAAGTAACGCTCATGAACGCAGGGTTGAGTCCCGCGATCTCCTCCGCGGCGGATTTTACGTTTTCAAATGCGGTGTCAGTCTTGGGTGGAAACACCTCGAAGGACACTGAGGGAGTACCGCGTTTAAGTATATCAATAATTTTCATAATTTACCTCCGATTGTGGCAGTCAAGCAAGAATAGTTAATAGATGTGTAGGGGACGATCCATTTTTGATTGCGCACACTAACCCCTGTAGGGGCTACCTGCGTGTACGTCCCGTAATGTTGGATTTTCCGCCGCACGATATTGAAATACTGTAGGGGCTGTCCCTGTGTGGCAGCCCATGGGTTTATCCGCACCACACCTCAACCCTGTGGGGGCGGAATCTATTTCCGCCCGTTGCGGTTGATTTAAACCACACGTAACTTATTTATACGCAATTTTTTTCGTGAAAAAAACTGCACTAAAAAAGCCTTCAATATGGGGGATACCCCCCTTGAGAAGCTTCACCCCCCGCGGCACGCTGAATCCTCCGCAGGCGTGAACGCACTGCTGTGTTTCGTCTC
>JAZULS010000048.1:0-3200 GCA_045603205.1 Eubacteriales bacterium
TTTGATGTTTTTGGGTGTGTTTTTTTTTTTTTTTTCCCTTTGTAAATAGGGTTTTTTCCCTCTTTTAACAGGGGTCGATTTTATTAGTTTGCTAATAAATTCCACCGCACACTTTTGCTTTTTTGTCAACCCCTTTTTCAAAAATTCTTTAACTTTTTTTGTTCGGGCAGGAGGGGGCGACTAACCCCCGTCCTCCCACAACACCGTGCGTACGGGTCCGTACACGGCGTTTCGATAAGTTGTTGCTTGTGACTTCTCCTTTGATGATTGCTAAACATTCGCGACATCTACTCTCGGTTTCCAACCTACCCTCAGTCATTCAATCTCCGTAGAGCAACTGTTTTCAATCGCAATCATTCACCTTTGATTTCACACAACTTCTTATCGTCCACTCCTTCCCTCTGTGGTGATTAGCCACTTCTTCGGTACTATGAGTGGAGCTGACTTCTGCAAGTTCAACCGCTGCCTTTCGACACGGCTTACTCCTATGGGAAGATGGGAGCGTGCCTTGCAGACCTCCCCGAGTAAGAACAATAACCTTCATTCCGTAACCGCCGCATCTACTGTATGGGATTCGGGTAGCATTGGACTTCTTCTTATTTGGCAGAGTCCTCCGTCCCAAGTCAGCCTTATATGCGATTTCTGTTCGTCAATCCGGAACTTTGCCCGTAGAGGCACTTTTCAGCCTCTACATCCGGCTTCCTTCAGATTCCACCTCGCGATGGACACCCTTGCCTTCGGCTAATGCTTCCTGCTACCGAGCGCATAGTGGACTTTCACCACCAAGTTATTGCCCATGTCGGGCGCACCAACAAAAATAAAACCGCCCGAAGGCGGGTTTATTTCAATTAAATCAAGCCTCAGCTTCAGCCTGAACGAATTTGAAGGTGGTATCTCTGAATGCTCCGCCCTTGCCAAGTGCAGGGTAGCTGGAGGAAGATGTGATCTTGATCTTAAGTGTGCCCTCGCCGCCGTTTACGATAAGATCGTGAACGCTGTCAGCGGTAAGAACCATATAGTACTCAGGGAAGTCGTACTCGAGAAGGTCGTTGATCGCATACCATACGTTACCGTAGGATGTACCGACCTGCTCTGTGATCTTGTTAAGATCCGCAACGGAAACGACTACAGTGCCGCTTTCGTCCTTGAGCTCGTCGAGCTGAGCGAGTACCTCATCGCCGTACTTGGAAACCTGGAGGTCGCCGTAGTTATCGTTGCACCACCAAGGAGCATAGAAAGGAGTTGTTCCTATGCCGATACCGTCGCAGTAGCCCTCTGCATTGTTTCCGCCTGCGTTGTCCCAGTCGGTGTTGTGGAAATCTTCAAGACCGTTTGCACGGTTATCAATGAGAGAGAAGCACTTTATGCCTCTGAAGTTGAACTCGAAGGGTACCTGTGTACCTGTCTCAGTATCGTTGAGAAGGAACTTAACAACTCCGCCGCCGGAATATGCCTGCCAGTCGCAGAGAAGGTAATTTTCGTTCATAGCAGTGTATCCGGACTCTTCCTCGCTACCGTCGAGAGTTACTGTGTACTTTTCGTTTCCGATAGCGGCAGTAACTGCGTTGAGAGTTGATTCAACGGTCATGGAACCGCCGTAGGTGAACATGAAGTTGTAATCTCCGTGTACGCACTCAGTGGAATCAAGGAATGCATCGATTGCTTCCTGCATCTCCATAGCGGTCTTGTGTACGAAGGTAAGTTCAACTGCAGCTTCTCCCTTAGCAGTAGCCTTACCGAGTCTCTGTACGGAAATAGTAAGTGTACCTGTTGCTTCGAAATCGGAAAGATCGTCTTCAAGAAGAGTATTGATCTCGCTTGTCTTCAGAACGAGCTCATAGCGGTCAACAGCAAGTCCGAGAGCGTCGTTGATAGCTGTCCAGATACCCTTGTGAGTAAACTCAGTAACGAAAAGCTCCGTGGGAAGAGCCGCGATGAGCGCCTCTGCCTCAGTCTTAGTTGTGATGGAATTGATATCCTCAGGGCAAGCCTCGGGAAGGATCTGAATGGGAGCAATGAAGAACTTAGTCTCATCAAGACCGGATTCCTCATCGTACTCGGCACCGCTGTCGTAGTACTTGAGTGAGCCTGCACCGTACTCAAACTCATAAGTAAGACCGGTGGAAATATGTGTGATGACACCTACGAGAGGTGCGTTATCTTCGGTAAATTCACCGTCACCACGGTTACAGTAGTTGTTGGTAATAGTAAACTCCTTGAACGTGAAGGAGTATACGTCGGTATCGAGACCAATAGCCTCGGCTGTGACCTTCTCGTAATCTTCCTTTACGATAGAATCGCCGCGGTTGTGGCTGTAGATAACGTCGGAGTGAGTTACGCACATATACTTGTCAATGAATGCGTTAGCAAGCTCTTCCATCTCGGTTACAGCCTTAAGCGTGAAGGTAGCATCGATCTCAACGGATGCGTTTACTTCACCCTTGGTAAGTCTTTCAAGCTTAACTGTAAGCTTACCTGAAGAAGTACCGTCTTCCTTATTCACAGCGGCGATAACGGCATCAAGCTCAGCCTTGTTGAGAACGAGCTCAAAGTCCATCTTAGCATCATAAACAAGGGCATCGTTGATTGCATTCCAAATATGCTCATAAGTATAATCTGCAACAGCAAATTCTGTGGGAAGTGTTGCAAGAGCTTCTTCAGCAATCTTGGGCTCAGTGATGGAGCTGATGTCATCGGGACAGCCAACGGGGAGAACGTAGATGGGATCTGCGTGGAAGCACTTTACGGTGCCGTCCTCATCGTTAGCACCTATATTGTAGTACTTGTAGCAGATAACACCTGTTGCGAAGGTCACAGTCTCACCGCTTTCGATGTGTGTAAATGTGAACTCGAGATCCCCGTAGTCGTTCTGTCCGCGTCCTACACCTGTGTTAGGCACCTCTCCGGCACTAACGGTAAGGCTGTAAGTATCGGTATCAAGACCAATAATGGTAGCGATCGCATCACAGATTGCTTCATTGGTGTGGGAAGAACCGCTACTATTGATAATAGTGATATCATCATGAGTAGCACACTGATAATTGCCGAGAAGCTCCTCGACCATAGCCTCCATCGTTTCGGTAGGAGTAAGCTCATGTGCGAGAGAGGGATGCATTCTCATAATGATAGTAGCACCTTCTGCTCTGGTTGCGTTTGCCTTAGGAGCAAACTTACCGCCGTCCTTACCCTGCATAAGTCCG
>JAZULS010000049.1:0-11750 GCA_045603205.1 Eubacteriales bacterium
GATCTCTGCAGGGTGGTGACCCTTCTTGTTGATCTTATCGGGTGAAAGTGTGAGCAGGTGCTTCGGACATACGTCGATACAAAGTCCGCAGCCCTTGCAATTATCTGTGTTAAACGTAAGTTTTGCCATTTTACTTTGCCATACCTTTCTTTGACATTTGTATAAATCGTGCTTATCACACGGGTGAGCTTTGTAATTCCAGCGCAAGAAGATTTTCGATCTTTCCTTCAAGGGCTTCTGCAAGGTCTTTTCTAACGGAAGTTGCCACAACGGGAAGTCCGCTTGCCTTTGACACCTCAAGGGCATAGGAAACGGAATCAAGAACGGTCTGCGCCGTAGTTTCCCTGCCGATATTGGAGTTGTTTACGATTCCGGTGAAGGAAATTCTGCACGCCGCCTCGATCTCACGCATCACCAAGACGGTAGAAGCGGCGTCGGGAGTCAGGGGACGGTGCCGATTGATAACCAGAAGCATCTCGTAATCACCCTCTCCGGTGATTTTAGACGAAAGTCTACCAAGCGCATAAGCTCCTCTGTCGTCTCCGCCTACGTCTACGATTGTCTTCATGGTCTTATCCTCGGTTATCGCGTACATATCCGCGGGAAGTGCGGGAGCATCAAGGTTTGTTCCCGCATATTCCGAACAGATAACTCTGATTCCGAGATCTTTCAGTTCTTTTTCGCTGTCTCTCGTTCTGAAATACGGATTAACGATGTCAAGATCCGCTATTGCCGTATTTCCGTGCTGTTTTTTTAAGTCCTGCGCCATATTCACGGCAACGTTTGTCTTGCCGCTGCCGTAATGACCGCACAGGAGCGTTATGTGCTTATATTCTCTCATAATATGTTAAATCTTACAGCTTGTTACGCTGGATCTTACCGCTGGTGGTCTTGGGAAGGCTATCCTTGAACACAACGATTCTCGGGTATTTATAGGGAGCGGTTCTTGACTTAACGTACTGCTGGATCTCACGCTTCAGCTCTTCCGTAGGCTCAGTGCCGGGTACAAGAACGATGCTTGCCTTAACGACCTGACCTCTTACCTCATCGGGCACGGGAGATACGCCGCACTCAAGAACGTAAGGAAGCTCCATGATAACGCTTTCGATCTCGAAAGGTCCGATTCGGTAGCCGGAGGACTTGATAACATCGTCAACGCGGCCCACGTACCAGAAGAAGCCGTCCTCGTCACGCCAAGCGGTGTCGCCTGTGTGGTAGGAGCCGTCGTACCAAACCTCAGCGGTCTTGGCTTCGTCTCTGTAGTAACCGGTAAAGAGTCCGCAAGGAACACCGTCGCGAACGTCAATGACGATCTCTCCTGTTTCACCAACGGGAACGGAATTTCCGTCGGGATCAACGATGTCAACCTTATATATAGGAGCAGGACGTCCCATAGAACCGATCTTATGAGGAGCACCTACCATATTACCGATGATCATGGTGCTCTCTGACTGACCGAAGCCTTCGAGAATGTGAAGTCCCGTTGCCTTTTCAAACTGCTTGTATACCTCGGGGTTAAGCGCTTCTCCTGCGGTGGTCATGTGACGGATGGAGGTAAGGTCGTACTTGGAAATATCCTGCTTTACCATCATACGAAGCATTGTGGGAGGTGCGCAGAAGGTGGTGATGTGATATTTCGCGAACATGGGCAGGATCTCAGCCGCATCGAATCTGTCGAAGTCGTAAACGAAGATCGCCGCCTCGCAGAGAAGCTGTCCGTACATCTTACCCCACATGGACTTTGCCCAGCCCGTGTCGGAGATGGTAAAGTGGAGTCCGTCGGGGTCAACGGTGTGCCAATATTTCGCGGTGTGGAAGTGACCGAGGGCATATTTATAGTTATGCGCCGCGATCTTGGGGTATCCGGATGTACCTGATGTGAAGAACATCAGCATCAGATCGTCTCCACCGGGGGAGTTTTTCGTTCTGTTGTGGTGAGTGCTGTAGAGAGTGTACTCCTCGTCGAAGTTTCTCCAACCCTCTCTCTCTCCGCCGACCATGATCTTGGTCTTCAGCTGAGGACAAGTCTTTGCGGCAATGTCAACCTGCTTTGATGTCTCGCCGTCAGCGGTACAGATGATAGCGCTGATGCCCGCAGACTTGAAACGGTACTCAAAATCGTGTTCCTGAAGCTGATTTGTTGCCGGGATAGCGATGGCGCCAAGTCTGTTGAGACCAAGCATCGCAAACCAGAACTGATAGTGACGCTTGAGGACAAGCATTACGCGGTCGCCCTTGCCGATGCCGAGAGACTTAAAGTAGTTCGCGCACTGGCAGGACGCTTTTTTCAGGTCCTTGTATGTAAAGCGGCGCTCTGTCTTATCCTTTGCCACGTGAAGCATCGCCAGCTTGTCGGGACGAACCTCGGCAACCTTGTCGATAATATCGAAGGCGAAGTTGAAGTTGTCGGTATTCTTGAATTCAATAGATGTGGGAGTGCCGTTTTCGTTCTCCTCCACGTCGATAAAGTTCCGGTATACTCTTTCCTCGGTATCGCGGGGCGCAATATATGCGTCGGAGATAGCCTTTTCCCTTGAAAGTTCGGGGATAGGCTCTCCCGTGGGATTGAGTACGATAGCGTAGAACTTACAGCCTTCCTCGCTTGCGGCGATCATACCGTGGGGAGTAGAGCTGTCGAAGTAGATACTGTCGCCGGGGCCGAGAGTCTCTCTATGTTCACCGATCTGTACGGTAAGCTTACCCTCGATAACAAGGTCTAATTCCTGTCCTGAGTGGGTCGTAAGCTCAATGTCACGTCTCTGTGCCTCGGGGTCGTACTTACTCATAACGTAAAGGGGCTCCGCAATTCTGTTCTTGAACGCGTACGCCAAGTTATAGTAGGTCATACCGTGAGCCTCGGAGATCTCCTGACCGGAGCCACTTCTCGTAACCGTATAAGAGCGAAGTGTGGGGCTGTAACCCTCGATGATGTCCGTTACGTTTACGCCGAGAGCAAGTGAACATCTGTAGATAAAGGCGAAGTTAAGGTCGCTCTTTCCTTCTTCGCAAAGGAGATATTCTTCAACGGGAACGTCAGTCTTCGCAGCCATCTCGTGAGCTGTAAAGCCCACGATCTCGCGAAGAGCGCGGATTCGCCCCGCCATCTCCTGAATTTTAAAATCAAGTCCTGTAATCTGAGCCATCATTTCCTCCGTTGCGGGACGAAAAAACACCCGTCCCAAAGCTGAATCTTTGAGACGAGTGTGCAAATAACATAACACCCGCGGTACCACTCAAATTGCAGATAAAACAATCTGCCACTCTCGGAGTCTATCAACCCCTATGCCCTGACGCGGCAATCACGGAGAGGTTCTACTAAGCAAAACGCCTTTCTTCCTCCCGACTCAGAAGCTACAAACACCAAAACCGTCTCAAATGGCTTTCACCAAACCGCCATCTCTCTGAATGAGCCGACCTTGCGCCCTCTTCGTCAACGTCTTTTATATTTAAGTATTGTATCACAGCTTTGTATCTATGTCAATAGTTTTTCAGAGTTTTTGCGTCAAACTCTTACAGTTTATTTCTCTGGATCTTGCCGCTGATGGTCTTAGGCAGCCAATCGCGGAATACAACGATTCTGGGGTACTTATAGGGTGCGGTGTGATCTTTTACGTACTGCTGGATCTCACGCTTCAGCTCATCGGTAGGCTCAGTTCCATTGACAAGAACGATACTCGCCTTAACCACCTGACCTCTTACTTCGTCAGGCTCCGCTGAAACGCCGCACTCCAGCACGTAAGGAAGCTCCATGATAACGCTTTCGATCTCGAAGGGTCCGATACGGTATCCGGAGGACTTGATAACGTCGTCCACACGACCAACGTACCAATAGAAGCCGTCCTCGTCACGCCAACCGGTGTCGCCGGGGTGGTAGTAGCCGTCGTGCCATACCTCGCGGGTCTTCTCTTCATCTCTGTAGTATCCAAGGAAGAGTCCGACAGGAGCCTTGTCACCGGTCTTAACCACGATCTCACCTGTCTCACCGTCTGCCACAGGTTCACCGTTCTCGTTTACGATCTCCATATCGTAAAGAGGTGAGGGCCTTCCCATTGAGCCGACCTTGTGGCTGTATCCCTTCAGGTTAGCAACGGAAAGTGTAGTCTCGGTCTGACCGAATCCCTCGATGATCTGGATTCCGGTTGCCTTTTCGAACTGCTTGTAGACCTCGGGGTTCAGAGCTTCGCCTGCCGTTGTCATGCGGCGGATGGAGGAAAGGTCGTATTTTGAGATGTCTTCCTTTATCATCATGCGGAGCATTGTGGGAGGAGCGCAGAAGGTGGTGATACCGTACTTTTTGAACATGGGCAGAATATCAGCCGCGGAGAAGCGACGGAAATCGTAGGTGAAGACTGCACCTTCACAAAGCCACTGACCGTATAGCTTACCCCAAAGCGCCTTACCCCAACCGGTGTCGGAGATGGTGAAGTGAAGTCCGTCCGGATCCACGCCGTGCCAGTATTTTGCGGTTATGTAGTGGCCAAGGGGATATTTATAGGAATGTGTTGCGATCTTGGGATAACCCGTTGTGCCTGATGTAAAGAACATGAGCATGGGATCGTTTCCGCAAGCGGTGGAATTATCTCTGTAATAGTGTGCACTGTAGAGGTTATAGTCTTCGTCAAAATCGTGCCAACCTGCGCGGGGTCCGCCAACAAGGATCTTTGTCTTGAGTGTAGGACAGCTGTCGAGAACGGACTCGATCTGATTAGCAACTCCGCCCTCAGCGGTACAAACAACAGCGCTGACGCCTGCCGCGTTGAAGCGGTACTCAAGGTCGTGAGCCTGAAGCTGGTCAGTTGCGGGGATAGCGATAGCACCAAGCTTGTGAAGCGCTACGATAGAGAACCAGAACTGATAATGACGGCGGAGGATAAGCATTACCCTGTCGCCCTTTCTGATTCCGAGGGATTTAAAATAGTTAGCGCACTGGTTAGACGCACGCTTGATGTCGTTAAAGGTGAAGCGGCGCTCGGTCTTATCTTCAGCGATATGAACCATAGCCAGCTTGTCGGGCTCGCGCTTTGCGATAGCGTCAACCACGTCGAATCCGAAGTTGAACTTATCCTCGTTCTTGAAGGAGATATTCTTGAGACATCCGTTTTCATCTTCAACGCAGTCGATGAATTCGTCTGCGATCATACGTCTTGCACTTGCGACGCCGTGGCTGGGAAGGAAGGTGTCGCGGACTACGGTCTCAGCCTCGTTTTCACCGGGAAGAACAACTGCGACGAAGAGACAGTCCTCACCGTCAACGGCGATCATACCGTGGGGGGCGGAGCTGTTGTAGTAGATGCTGTCGCCTGCTTCAAGATACTCGATATTGTCGCCGATCTGGATCTTCATTCTGCCGCTCATGATGAAGTCGAACTCCTGACCGGAGTGCTTTGTTGTGTGGATAGGCTTATTCTGAAGCTCCTCGCTGTATTCGTAGCGTACCCAATAGGGCTCCGCGATCTTACCTCTGAAAAGTGGGGCCAGGTTCTGGATTTGGATACCTGCTTCTTTGGCAGTTTCCTGACCGCAGCCCTTTCTTGTTACGGTATAGGACTTCAGATGTGCGCTGTGTCCCTCAAGAAGGTCGGTAATTCCGATATCAAACGCCAAAGAACACTTGTGAATAAACGTAAAGGGGAAATCCAGTGCTCCGAGCTCGTACTGTCTGTACTCTTCTAAGGTAACTTCGGTCTTTTGCGCCATTTCTTCTTCGGTATATCCGAAAATATCGCGCATTTCCTTAATTCGCAGGGCGACCTCATAAAGTTTAGTGTTTTCTTTAGCCATTGTGACCTCCGTTCTGCCAAAATTCGTCTTTGGCTGATAAAAAATAGAAAAATTAGAAAACCCGCCTCAAATTTCTTTGAGACGGGTGTTAAATACATCCGCGGTACCACTCAAATTGCAGATAATTTTTCTGCCACTCTCGGAATCAATCAATTCCTATGCTCTCACGCGGCAATCACGGGAAGTGTCTACTTGATGCAGCTACTGGCAACTGATCTTTCGGGCTTCCGGCTCGGAAGTGATAGGCATTTCGGACACGGGTTGTCAACTTTCACCAAGCGCTGACTCTCTGAAAACTCGCTATTCCGTCGCCGTCTTCGTCACAGCCTTTGTTTAATATAGTACAGTTTATCACTACGGTATAATTTTGTCAAGGGGTTTTTGCAAGTTTTTTTGAGGTTTTTTGGAGGAGATTTAGGTGCTAAAAGTGTAGTTGTCAAGCCCGTTAGACTCAAGCAGCTCCACGGAAACGAATCGGTACATATATTCGGAATCCACTTTCTCAAAGGTGTACCTCATCACGAAGGCTGTTGTGAGGTAGTAGCTATCTGCGTGGTAACGAACATCGTAGGTTATCGTCTCGTCGGTCTCGGTGCGGGAGATGATACTGTGATACGCGGAGGTACCACCCATTCCCACGGGATGATAATATTTCACTCCATCCTTTTCCATGGCACATACCAGGCGATAATCCTCAAACTCATACCCTTCACCGAAAATGATCTTGCCGACCTCCTCAATCTGCTCCTGTGTGAGTTCAGGCTGTTTATTGTATCCATCATTCACTTTCGTATAAAGGCTATACGCGATCAATGTAGCAATAGGAGAGGTAACATCCGTGTATTCATTACAGAAGTAGTTAAATATCCTACGGGTGAAATAGTCCTCGTATCCCTCGTAGTCTAAGAACAGGACCCCTGCTCGTTTTAAAAAGCTGATATTTGCAATACTATTGTCACTAGTATGATAGTTTATTCTGATCAGGTAATCTCCTACAGGGAAATCATCGGAGTCGCTTGACGTTATCTCAAACTCAAACGCCATATATTCATTTCCCCAAGAATCCATCAATTCCTCGACAACAAATTCTCCGAATACAACACCGTTGAAGGCGGCATCAAGAGCATCCCTAAAAAGTCCCTTCGAAGAATGGTAGAGCACTTTAGCAAACTCTTCTGTGTCACACTCTAGGAAGTTCTTTATCCACTTAAATCTTTCGTCTCCCTCATCAGCCTTAGCCTTTACTGTTTCAATATCAGTTATAAGATTTCGGTTTGCCAGCATCACGTCATCAGCAGAGTTGCAGCTCGGGTAGTTTTCCTTAAACCAGTCTTCGTTCTTATATTCCTCGTAAATCGCGTCAAGGTCGTAGGCTTCTCCAACGGTCTCCGTCTTCTCAGGAGATAAGATTACCGTACCGGAATTATTTATACTTATGCTTCCTGTTTCACGAATGAATTCGTCACGACCTCTTGCAAGAGTAAGCGGAGCGTATTCATTCTCACGAGCCTCATCAAATTTAGTGGCAAAGCGTGTATATTTTACGCTTCCATCATCCTCAAGTCGGAAGGTGACAGCTTCCAACTTGTTCATGTTAAACACGCCACAACCGCCACTGGAGAACACCATGGTACAGCCAACCTCTCCACAATCATAGCTCAGGAATATTGCACCCTCAGCCTCATAAAGCTTTGTGACAACGTCACCGCAAAGATTCGTAGAATCATATACTTTGTATGCGTGGTTTTCTCTTCCGTAAGCCTTAGCTGAGCTTATGTTCGTGCCTTCGCCTAACTCGATATAAACGGGTACGGAAAGTCCTTCTGCCACAACGACTTTGCTTTCGCAAGCCATAAATTCGTCGTTCTCTCTCAGCTTCTCCAGTTCCTCGTAAAGGTCGTCAGGCTCTTTAACTGTGATGTCATAACGAGGAAGCCCCGCATATGTGATCTCACCCGTAACCTCAAGCTCGCTGATTTCTACTAAGTTCGCAGTGCCGTCTATACCGTATTGTGCGGGGTATGCTCGATAAGCAAATCCACCAGCTTCTTTATAAGAAACTCCGGTATATCCGATAGTTTCCACCGAGTCAACAGTAAGCAGCAAAGCATCTTTATCTTTCCTGAGCGAACCTATTTCGTGAATTGTCTCTTCTTTATCGAGATACATGTATTCGTCCCAGGTAAGACGTGTTATCTTGAAATCCTCGATGTCACCATACGGAGCCAAGAGAAGATCAAAGGTTTCTTCGCCCGTAGAGGCATCGTACCTTATTATGTTTGCCTCCTCGAACATAACAAAGTTTTCGTAAACCGGTTCAAGAACTCTGAAATAGTTTGTCAAATTGCCATAAGGCGTCATTCTCTTGCTAATGCGGACCTGAGAGATTTTTCCCGAAGGATCATTTTTAAAGTTATCCCAATATTCTTCATCCTCGGAGGTTATTTGGTCCTTATTCTCAAGAATCAGCGAAAGGTTATATTTAGCTGCAAATCCCCTTACACGGCAATCGGAACCATCATTCCAACCGTAAGCCTCATTCCACTTCACGGGGTAGTCACAATCCTCAACGTTTTTGCCAATTGAAAGTCCTAAAACATCCTCTCCGTAATCAAGAACGATGACCTCCTTGGGAATGTCGTCCTCTGAAAGATTTCTATGGTAGCTATAGAATACAAGCTGTACTCCATCGAGATTTTCAATGGAATGTACAGGATCTTCGGTATCGGACTCCACATATTCAAAAACCAATTTACCGTATTTTTTCTCAATCTCCGCGACCTTCATGTCAAGAAGTGCCGTCAGCTCATCCTGGATATGGAACTTCTCCTTATAAGCCTCGAGATCATTTACCTCCTCAGGGTCGGTGGGTGTGGGGTCGGTTTCGGTCTCCGTCTGTGTAGTCTCGCCGTCTACGGGCACGTCGTCACGTTTGCCGATAAACGCAACCGCCAAGCATCCACCGATGAGGATCACCGCAACGATCGCCGCGATGATTCCCGTTTTGTGCTCGCGGGTCAGTTTCATAACTCTTTCCTTGATAGGACCGCCGGAAAATCCCAGCGCGAAATTCTTCACGGGCACCGCGTCAACTATAAGGCGCGCGTATTCTAGTCTGTCCTTCGCGTCAAGTCGGGATACCACCGCTTCGTCGCAGGCAAGTTCCGCATCTCTCATGGACAGCACAGCCGCCGCCCAGATAGCAGGATTCCACCAGAAAGCAGACACCGCCACAACTCTGAACAGGTTCCACAGATGGTCTCCGTGGGCGATATGAGTCTTTTCGTGCATCAGGATCACGGACAAGGACTCGCTTTCCGCCGCCTCTTCCGTAATGTATATAGCGGGTACTATGCCAATGACGCAAGGTGTCTTTGCATAAGAAGAAACGAATACCTTGGTTTTGCCCGTCTTGCCATAGAAGCGTCTGCCCTGTCTAAGCTTTACGTAAAATACTGCGTAAGACACACCGAAGGTACAAAGAGTCAGAGCAGAGCCTGCCGCCCAGATAACACCAAGCACTTCCGCTACGGACACGGTGTTTTCCGCGGGAGTTTCGCTTGTCAAAGGCGCTTTGTTTTCTTCGGCGTTTGTCGAAGAAACCTCTTCGTTCGGAGACGGAGTCTGAGTTATCCCTTCGTTTACGGCAGGATTCTCATTCGCCGCAGGATTCCCCACACCCGTGTTCGGTTTGCCTGTTACGGTGCTGTTCCCTGTCAAGCTTCCGTTCTGGGTAACGCCCGCCTGCGGCTTCACGTCCACCTGAGGCTTAGGATTTTGTCCCATCACGTTCTCGGGCGGAGCATTTTCCTCTTCCGTCGCGGGTGCCTTATCGAATCTGCCAAGCAGATCCTTAACATCTACGCTCAGTTCTTCAGCCACAACCGTCTCAAGTCTGTCAAAACTCATCGTGGGCATATCTACCTGCACCAAATCGAAGGGCAGGCACAGTCTCAGCACCACCGCAAGCCATATTGCATATGTCAGGCGTGCAGAAACATTCTTCTTAAACGCCCAACGCAGAACAATAACGGCAAGTGTCAAAATTGTAAGGGATATGATGTATGTAAGCATTGTCTATTCCTCCCTGTTATCACTTGACTCCTCTGCAGAGTCGATTCTTTTAACTATCGCAAATGCCGCGATGCTTCCCACAAGAAGTCCGCAGACAACGATGTAAGGCAGCATCATTTCAGTCACCATCCTCTTCAAGTTCGTTTTCAGCTTCATCGAGGATTCGTCTCAGCTCGTCGATGTCGCTTTTTGAGAGGCTTTTCTGCCCGGCAAGAGCCGAAACCATGAGTCCGATGCTTCCGTTGTACACTTTTGAAAGGAAGGAGCCTGTTTCCTGTTCTGCCGCCTCAGACTTTTCGATGACGGGGGTATATGTCTGCACCTTACCGCTTGTGTCAAGCTCAACAGCTCCCTTGCCCACCAGCCTTTTCATCATTACGAACACCGTGGACTTGGTCCAACCGGTGTCCTCTTCAAGTCCGTGGACTATCTCCATAAGACTTGCGGGACTTTTTTTCCAAAGCTGATTCATTATCTTCCATTCGCCCTCAGATAACAGTACTTTTTCCATAATAATTACCTCTCGATCTATATTTTTCTTCGTGCAACAAGCTCGGTTGACATCTGTCAACTATAGTATATCCCACGGGTTGACGTTTGTCAACCGTTCCGCAAAAAATACTGTAATTTTGTGGATATAGACAAAATCACACATGCTTTTTTATATATTCTAACAGGCTGTGTTTTAGTAATCTCACCTATTTCTCAACTTTTTACCTACATCATCCAAATCTATTGGCAAACACATGTTCGCATAGTACAATCATCACACATAAATCATTTATTCGCATATTGACATTTTTACCCGGAGGTATTATTATGAATTTGAGTCCAGACAGAAACATAATTGGCAACAGCCTGAACTGGAAAAATTGGGTTTCAGCACTAACAATCACAACTTGTTTACACTGCGCAAAAAATCACGGAAAAATCTTTCATCCAAATGATCCAATAATTAGTTTTATACCAGCTCATCAAAATTGCCTGTGTTATGCTGAATACATGCGTACAAAAGTTTTGGGAGATGTAACAAAAAATGGATGGGATGGTGCAGATGTTCATTTGTCACTGTATGGAACTCTACCTGATTATTATGTTACAAAAGAGTATGCAGAAAATTCCGGCTGGGTTAGTTACAAAGGGAATTTAGACGAAATATTGCCCGGAAAAATGATAGGGGGAAATATTTATAAAAACAAAAACGGCAAATTACCCTCTTCTATTTCTCGAATTTGGTACGAAGCCGATATTAATTACGAATATGGATTCAGAAATTCTTCCCGAATTCTTTATTCAAACGATGGATTAATGTTTGTTTCATTTGACCACTATAAAACTTTCTATGAAATTACCGACAGGAGATAAGCATGTATAGTTTCAAAGACAAATACACAATCGACTTCACAGATGTAAGATATTATCTTCAAATGCACAAGGTCATAAAAGATTCCCTTGATTTTCCTGATCATTACGGTGAAAATTGGGATGCCTTTTGGGACTGTCTTACCGATATGGTGGGCAGACCGATACATATTGAAATTATTGGCATTGATACAATCGCAAAGCTTTTCCCCGGAGAAGACACTATTATGCTTGAGTTGTTTTCAGACCTCAAGCACCACAATAACGACAAGTATATTAGCGAGATTCGGATAGAAATTCACCAAAACGGCAAAAGATTCTTTCTTGAGTAACCGACTAAAAAACACCTGCACCATTATTTGTATAAGCAAAAAGTCCCCTTTGATGATAGACACATCAAAGGGGATTTCATTTATGCAATTTACGCAAGGGTCGCCGCCATAACAGCCTTGATGAAGTCGGAGGCCAAGCGGTCTTAGGAAGACAATTAGAGCCCCCAACTCCTTGGCTCACAGAACGACATGGCTACGATC
>JAZULS010000050.1:0-4677 GCA_045603205.1 Eubacteriales bacterium
AGCCATGTCGTTCTGTGAGCCAAGGAGTTGGGAGCTCTAATTGTCTTCCTAAGACCGCTTGGCCTCCGACTTCTTTCGAAGGAGACACATCAAAGGGACTCGTTATCTACCCCGTAGAGCTGATCGAGGACAACGGCAAGAAACTTCGCGAGTGTGTTTTGAAACTGGCGGAACTTTGGAGCCTTGGGGAAGAATTTACTTCTTGGCTGAGTGAAGCTTGCATGTTCTGCAGTACACTTGTTGACAGAATCGTTACGGGTTACCCTCGCCGCCCCGGAGAAGCTGACGGTATTTGTGAAAAGCTTGGCTACACGGATAATCTCCTTGACGTGTGCGAACCCTTCGGACTTTGGGTAATTGAGGCTTCTGACATCGAAAGAGCAGAGAAGACTCTTCCTCTCAATAGGGCGGGACTTCCTGTGATCTTCACCGAGGATCAGCGTCCCTACCGTGAAAGAAAGGTGCGTATTCTCAACGGTGCACACACCTCCTTCGTTCCTGCGGCTTTCCTATCAGGGCAGAGTATCGTAAGAGACTGTATGTCCGACAAAACTATCAGAAGCTTTATAGACACTTGTATATATCGCGAGATCATGCCCACCCTCACTCTTCCTGAGGATGAGATCCGTGCTTTCGCTGACTCCGTTTGCGAGAGATTTGAGAACCCCTTTATCGACCACGAGCTGATCTCCATCTGCCTCAACTCCGTTTCCAAGTGGAAGGCGAGAGTTATGAAAAGCCTTCTCGAAAGTGCTGAGAAAAACGGCACACTTCCCGAGTGCCTGACCATGTCTTTTGCCGCTCTTTGCGAATTTTATGCAAGGGGAACTCTCACTGACGACGGTTTTGTAGGCGAAAGAGAGGTAAAGAGCGAGAAAATCAGCTACAAGATCGCAGATGATGCCGCTGTTATCGAGTTCTTTGCGGAAAACGGAACAAAGGATAACGTTCTGGAACTTTTTGCGGCTAACACCGGTTTCTGGGGCATGAATCTTTGCGAAATCCCCGGATTTACCGAGAAAGCGTGCAAGTATCTTGATCTTATCAGACGTGAAGGTGCGTCTGCGGCTATGACAGAAGCAGTTTCGGCATCTGTAAAATAAGATTTCCCGCCGAAGCGGAACAAAGTACAGTAAAGGATTGATCAAAAAATGAAATTTGTTAAAATAGCTCCCGCTGATAACGTGGCGGTGGCTCTCGTTGATATGAGTGCAGGCGAAGTGGCTCTCGATGTGACTCTCGCTGAGGATATCCCCGCAGGTCACAAGTTCGCTCTCACTGAGATTTCCGCTGGAGAGAACGTAATTAAGTATTCCGCCCCCATCGGAAGTGCAACAACCGATATTAAAGTGGGCCACTGGGTCCATACACACAACACCAAGACTAACCTTGACGGTATTCTTGAGTACAAGTACGATCCCGTGGATATTCCCGAGAAGGAGGGTAAGAAAGTGACCTTCAAGGGGTTCCGCAGAGCTGACGGCAAAGTGGGCATCCGTAACGAGATCTGGGTCATTCCCACAGTTGGATGCGTAAACTCTCCTGCGGAGATCCTTGCAAAGTACGCGGCAAAGTACGTTCGCGGAAGCGTTGACGGAGTATTTGCTCTTACTCACCCCTTCGGCTGCTCTCAGCTTGGCGGCGACCATCTGAACACTCAGAAGGCTCTGGCAGGCCTTGTTCACCATCCCAACGCAGGCGGTGTTCTCGTGCTTGGTCTTGGATGCGAAAACAACAATCTTGATGAATTTAAAAAGATTCTCGGTGAGGTTGACCCCGACAGAGTACGCTTCCTCAACTGCCAGGACGTAGAGGATGAGCTTGAGGTAGGCGGTGAGATCTTGGCTGAGCTTTGCGCTATCGCTGCTGAGGACGAGAGAGTTGACGTGCCCTCCAGCGAGCTGATCGTTGGACTCAAGTGCGGCGGCTCCGACGGATTCTCGGGAATTACCGCAAACCCCACCGTAGGTGTGTTCTCCGATATGCTGGTCTACGGCGGCGGCTCTGCTATCCTCACCGAGGTGCCCGAAATGTTCGGTGCTGAGACTCTCCTTATGGAGAGATGCGAAAGCAGAAAGGTCTTCAACAAGACTGTAAAGCTTATCAACGATTTCAAGGAGTATTTCATGCGCTACAATCAGACCGTGTATGAAAATCCCTCTCCCGGAAATAAAAAGGGCGGAATCACTACCCTCGAGGACAAGTCTCTCGGCTGTACCCAGAAGTGCGGCACCGCCGAGGTAAGAGACGTTATCGGCTACGGTGACCCCGTAGTAAAGAAGGGGCTCAACCTGCTCTCCGCTCCCGGAAACGACCTTGTAGCGTCCACAGCACTGGCTGTATCCGGCGCGCATCTCGTGCTCTTCACAACAGGACGCGGCACTCCCTTCGGCTGTCCCGTTCCTACAGTTAAGATCTCCTCCAACACACCCCTTGCCAAGAAAAAATCCGCGTGGATCGACTTTAACGCAGGTGTGGTTTGCGAGACAGGAGACATCAACGCTTGCGGCGAGGACCTTTTCGATTACGTTATAAAGCTGGCGTCGGGTGAAGTCAAGACTCACAACGAAGAGTTCGGAATGAAGGGAATTTCTATCTTCAAGGACGGCGTAACTCTTTAAGTCACAGCCTCACAAAAGGACAGAACGGAGACTGAAATGAGAACATTAATAAATAATGTAAAACTCGTCGACCGTGACGGGGTTCACGAAAACGCGGCGGTTTTGATTTTCGACGGAAAGATCGAGTACGTAGGCAAAAACGGTGAGATGATCCTTCCTGCAGTGGATTCTGTAGTAGATGGGGAAGGAAACTACCTTTCCGCGGGATTTATTGACATTCACGTTCACGGCGGCGGCGGTCACGACTTTATGGACGGTACCGAGGAAGCCTTCATCGGTGCGATGGAGTCTCACATGAAGCACGGGACTACCTCAATGGTTCCCACCACTCTCACAGCAGAGGATGAGGAGCTTGAGACAGTATTTAATACTGCAAGACGTGTAAAAAAATCCGAGGCGGCGAGAGATTTCCCCGAAATTCTCGGCCTTCACCTTGAGGGACCCTACGTTGCTCCCGAAATGGCAGGGGCGCAGGATCCGAAATATATAAAAGTCCCCACTGACAAGTCTTGGAAGAGGATTTCTGAGGTCGGCGGTAAGGAGCTTCTTATCTGGACTGTAGCTCCGGAGCTTGAGGGTGCTGACGAGATGTGCCGGGCTTTGAAGGACAGCGGAATTATCTTCTCTGCGGGACACAGCGCGGCAAAATATTCCGATGCAGTCAGAGCCATAGAGGCAGGCTACACTATGGCAACTCACCTCTACAGCAGTATGTCCACCATAATCAGAGAAAGAGGTCATCGTGTGCCGGGGCTTCTCGAAGCGTCCCTCCTTCACGATGAGATATGCGCTGAGGTCATAGCTGACGGACTGCACCTTCCTCCCTCTCTGCTGAAACTTATCTATAAGACTAAGGGGAAGGACAGAATCGTTCTCGTTACCGACGCTATGAGAGGTGCCGGAATGCCCGACGGAGAATATCTGCTCGGCAGTCTGAAAAGAGGACAGCTCGTATCCGTTTTCGACGGAATTGCCCATATGCCCGACGGAATCTCTTTTGCGGGAAGCGTGGCTACAGCTGACCGCCTTATCAGAGTTATGACGAAGCAGGCGGGAGTTCCCCTTAATGAGGCGGTAATGATGATGACGGAAAACGCCGCAAGGGAGATTCACGCAGACGGACGAAAGGGAAAACTTCAGACAGGCTTTGACGCAGACCTTGTGATCTTCGACGAAGATATTAACGTAAAGCACGTATGGTGCGGCGGAAACAAGACCGTTTAATCAAAAATTAAATTTCATGTGTGTCTTTAGGATGTTGTTTGACTAAAGACACACTTTTTTTCAAAAATAGAGCATATTTTTTTCAAATCCCTTTATATTCGCTACAAAATATGTTACAATAAATTAGATTTATAAAATGGCAGAATGTTTTTGTTTTGCTTTGTAAATTTAACTGTACTTCACTAAAGTCATAAAAAATGCCGTGATGGCGGCGGAATGGAGTTAATATGAACTTTTTCGACGAACTTAAAAAGTATGACGCAGAGGTTGCCGCTGCTTGCGACGCCGAGCTGACCCGTCAGAAACACAACATTGAGCTGATCGCCTCTGAGAATATCGTTTCCAAGGCGGTACTTCTTGCAGCAGGAACTCCTCTTACCAACAAATACGCAGAGGGACTTCCCGGAAAGCGTTACTACGGCGGCTGTGAGTGCGTTGACGTGGTTGAAAACATCGCTCGTGACCGCGCTTGTAAGCTTTTCGGTGCTGACCACGCAAACGTTCAGCCCCACAGCGGTGCTAACGCTAACCTTGCTGTATTCTTTGCGCTGGTAAATCCCGGCGACACCGTTATGGGTCTTAACCTTGCTCACGGCGGTCATCTTTCTCACGGCTCGCCCGTAAATATCTCGGGCAATTATTTCAACATCGTTCCTTACGGTGTTTCCGATGAAACAGGCATGATCGATTACGATAACGTAAGAGCTCTTGCCCTCGAGCATAAGCCCAAACTCATCTTAGCAGGTGCAAGTGCATATCCGCGCACCATAGACTTTGCAAAATTTAAAGAGATCGCTGACGAAGTCGGTGCATACTTCATGGTAGATATGGC
>JAZULS010000051.1:0-22423 GCA_045603205.1 Eubacteriales bacterium
TCTCAGCCTTGGTCAGTTTGCTTCCTGCCGCCTCTCCTGCCACAACGTATGAGGTTTTCGCGGAAACTGAGCCTGTGACCTTACCACCTGCCGCTTTGATCTTAGCGGAGGCTTCGTCGCGGGTCATATTCGGCAGAGTTCCCGTGAGAACGAAGGTGAGTCCCGAGAGATCTGCAGTCTTGGGCACCTCAGGCTCAGCTGACTTGTCAACGTCAATGACCACGCCGCAGTTTTTGAGTTTTTCAACAAGGGCACGGGATTCGGGAAGAGCAAAATAGCCCTCGATAGCGGAGGCCGTGATCTCGCCGATGTCGTGTACGGATGCGATCTCTTCCGCCGTGGCGTTCATAAGAGGGGTGATGCCGCCAAATTCGGAGATGATGTTCTCCGAAGCGCCTTCGCCGGTATGTCTGATACCGAGAGCGAAGAGAACTCTTGCAGGTCCTGCAGTTTTCGACTTCTCGATGGCGGCGATGAGATTGGAGGCGGACTTTTTGCCCATTCGGGGTAGAGTCTCAACGTCGGCTGCCGTCAAAGTGTAAAGATCGGAGGCGTCACGTATGAGCTCCTTTTCAAGGAGAAGTCTTATAACCGCGGGACCCGCTCCGTCGATGTTCATAGCACCTCTTGAAACGAAGTGGATAAGACGCCTCTCGCGTTGTGCGGGACAGAGAGGATTTCGACAGCGGATAGCGCCGCCTGCCTCGTCTTCCTCCTCGGGGATGTCGTCGAAAACAAGCTTTCCGCCGCAGGAGGGGCAGTTCTCGGGGAAGTTAAATATTTTCTCACTGCCATCTCGGTCTTCGGGAACGGAGGCGATGATCTCGGGGATAATGTCACCCGCCTTGCGAATGATAACGTTGTCGCCGATGCGAATATCGCGCTCGCGGATGATGTCTATGTTGTGAAGGGTTGCTCTGGAAACGGTGGTTCCTGCAAGGCGGACGGGCTCAAGTACGGCGGCAGGAGTCAAAACTCCCGTTCTGCCGATCTGCAGTTCGATGTCGAGAAGGCGAGTTTTCTTTTCCTCGGGGGGATACTTGAAGGCAACAGCCCATTTCGGTGTGCTTGTTCCTTCTCCGAGGACGCGGCGCATCTCAAGGGAGTCTATCTTGATAACCGCACCGTCAATGTCGTAGGGCAGACCCTCCCGCTCTTCGCCGATGCGCTTAACTGCGTCGATCACCTCGTCGTGCGAAGCCGTCAGCGCCGCCGTGGGGATCACCTTAAATCCGAGGGACGCCATTCTCTCGATGGTCTCCCCGTGAGTCTGAGGCTCTCTGCCGTCAAGGTACAGATCCCCCGCCTGATAGTTGAAAACGAAGATGGAAAGACCGGCGTTTGCCGTCTCGGCGGAGTTCAGTCGTCTCAGAGATCCTGCCGCCGCGTTTCTGGGATTAGCCCAGAGCTTCTCTCCGTTTTTCTCCTTCTCCTCATTTAGCCTTTCAAAGCTCTCGCGAGGCATAAATACTTCGCCGCGGACGGTGAGACTCACGTTTTCCGTAAGCTCTCGCGGCACGTTACCTACCACCATCACGTTGTCGGTGACGTTTTCGCCGCTGATGCCGTCACCTCTCGTGAGTCCGAGAGCAAGTCTTCCGTTTTCGTAGGTGATTCCAACGGAAAGTCCGTCAATCTTCGGCTCAACGGAGTAAACGACGTCACTTCTGTCATATCCTGCTTCCACGAGAGTTGCGGTAGTGCGCTCCAGGAAAGACTCAAGAGCCTCAAAGCTAAATACATCGGTGAGACTGCCCATTTTTGCCGCGTGAGGGATTTTTGCGAATTTCTCGGACGCAACTCCGCCGACGGTATGAGTAGGGGAGTCGGCAACGTCAAGCTCGGGGTACGCCGCCTCAATGTTTTTCAGCTCCTCGAAGAGCATATCGTATTCGTAGTCGGAAATTTCGGGAGAATCTAAGTTGTAGTATTTGTTGGAGTGATAACGAAGCTGCTCTCTCAGCTCATTTGCTCTGAGGGCGGCTTTTTCTTTGGAGAGATTTGTTTTGTCCATTAAAAACTCCGTTCTGCCGAGTTTTTCGGCATAAAACTGCAAAACTTCCGTTGTCACAGGAAGTTTTGGGCATCATTTTCCCACAGGGGAGTATAATCTGTTATTGCTGATGTTCTGTCCTGCCCGAAGCCTGAAAATCCGAGCTCCAAAGCGATTTCAGAAACATAGTTGTATTCAAAGGTGGTGACTCTGCGGCGTAGCTTTTTGTCAAGAGCGACGTCGCCGCACCCTGCAAAAAAATCTGGGGTGTACTGACTCATAAGAGAGAGAAGGACCTTCTTTTCAAGTCCCCTTTCCGCGAGCTTACGGAGAATTTTCTCCGAATCGAGTCGGCATCCGGGGAGGACAAGGTGACGCAGGATAACGCCTCGCTTCATAATGCCGTCTTCGTCAAACTCCGCTTCTCCCGTGATGCGAACCATCTCCTCGAGGGAAGAAAGTGCATACTCAAAATAGTCGTTAGCCTTTGATAGGGCGGCGGAAAGCTCACCGTCGCAGTATTTCACGTCCGTCAGAAACACGTCCACCGTGCCGTAAAGCAACTTTATAGTCTCGGGCTTTTCGTATCCGCCCGTATTCCACACTACAGGAATAGTCAGCCCCAAAGCCTTTGCCTTTGCCACAGCGTCAATAATTTGAGCGGTGTACTGAGTGGGGGAGACGAGGTTCACGTTGTGAGCGCCTGCCTGTTGAAGACTTATCATATATGAGGCAAGGTCCTTTACAGTCACGGTCTTTGCTTTGGCAAAATATTCTCCGTTTTTCCGGCTGATAGGTCCGTTCTGGCAGAAGACGCAGCCCAGGGGGCAACCGCAGAAGAATACGGCGCCGCTGCCAAGTTTTCCGCTGATGCAGGGTTCCTCAAAACGGTGGAGCATGATGCGGGCGACTTTTATTTCATCCCCGCATCCGCAATATCCCACGGTCGTGCTTCGGTCAGCGCCACATTCTCTGGGGCACAGAGTGCAGAAGGTCATTTTTTGTGATTAAGCATGGAGTGCTTGAGATCCCACAGCTCTTCGGAAAGGTCCACATAATAATGGTGGGGATTCTCGAATCTGAGAACCTCTTCCCACATGGTAGCGATCTCGCGGGCGCAGTGATCGCGAACTTCCTTCAGCTCGGGGAAGTTATAAACCAGCTTACCCTTTTCAAAGATGGGAACGATAAGTTCGCGAGCGGTGAAGTTGGTGAGAGTCTTTCTCTTCCATGTGTATTCAGGGTCAAATATCTCGATCTCGTCGTAGTCGATGGACTCGTGCTCCATGCATATAAGGTCAGCCTCAGCCTTTCCTGTCTCGTTGCAGTAGAAGCGGAAAACCTTCTTAAAGCCGGGGTTTGTGATCTTCTCAATGTTTTCGCTGATCTTGATCTTGGGAGTGATCACGCCGTCCTCTTCGGTTGCTACAAGCTTGTAAACGCCGCCGAAAACAGCATTACTCTTAGCGGTGATAAGACGCTCACCGATACCGAAGGCGTCAACCTTTGCTCCTTGAGAAATAAGGTCGCGGATGATATATTCGTCCAGGGAGTTGGACGCAACGATCTTGCAGTCCACAAGACCTGCCTCGTCAAGCATACGTCTTGCCTTGCGGGTGATGTAGGTAATGTCACCGGAGTCGATACGGATAGCGCACTTCTTATATCCCTTGGGCCAAAGCACGTTCTTTACAGCCTTGATAGCGTTGGGAATACCTGAGTTAAATACGCTGTATGTGTCAACGAGAAGGGTGGGGCTGTCGGGGTACATGTTGCAGAAGGTCTCGAAGGCTTCGTACTCAGTGTCGAACATCTGAACCCAAGAGTGAGCCATAGTACCTGTAGCGGGAACTCCGTAAAGCTTTTCAGAGATGGTACAAGCTGTGCTGTTGCAGCCGCCGATATATGCCGCTCTCGCACCGAGAACAGCCGCATCCTCACCGTGAGCGCGGCGGGAGCCGAACTCGGAGATAGGCTTTCCTTCAGCGGCTCTGACCATACGGGCAGCCTTGGTTGCGATAAGGGACTGATGGTTGAAGGTGAGAAGCACGTAGGTCTCGATAAGCTGAGCTTCGATGATGGGGGCACGTACAGTCAGCACGGGCTCGTGGGGGAAGATGACCGTTCCTTCGGGTACGCCCCAGATGTCACCGGTGAAACGGAAGTTTCTGAGATATTCAAGAAATTCCTCGTCGAAAACGTTCTTACTTCTGAGGAATTCAATGTCGGAGTCGGTGAAATGGAGGTTTTCGATATATCTCGCGATCTGCTCAAGTCCGGCAGCTATAGCGTATCCGCCTCCGTCCGGCACACGTCTGTAGAACACGTCGAAATAAGCGATCTTGTCTTTAACGTCGGAATGGAAATATCCGCGGCTCATGGTAAGCTCGTAAAAATCACACAGCAGGGCAAGGCTGTATTCATCTGTCTTCATCATAATTTTTATACACTCCTTATTATATTATTCAAATTGGTTATGGATTACGGTATATCTTGATTCCCACGCCTCTTCAAGGAGAGCGTCGCGATCAAGTTTTTCTTCTTCAGCCACGATCTTCTCAATAACGGGACGGGTCTTGGGGTGTTTGGGGGTGAATACGGTACAGCAGTCCTCGTAGGGGAGGATAGAGGTTTCGAAGGTGCCGATCTTGCGTGAGATTCTCACGATCTCGTCCTTATCAAGACCGATGCAGGGACGGAACACGGGTACTGTCGCCTCAGCTTCCGTAGCGCAGAGAGCCTGCAGAGTCTGGGACGCAACCTGACCGAGGCTTTCGCCTGTTATGATGCAGGGGCAGAAGTTTTCCTCAGCACAACGGGATGCCAGCTTCATCATAAAGCGGCGGAGGATCAGCGTAAAGTAGTCCTCGTTGCACTTGTCGCGGATCTCCTCCTGAATCTTCGTCAGGGAAATAACGTGAACTCTCATCTTACCTGCGTACTCAGTCAGCTCCTTAGCGAGAGTCATAACTTTTTCGCGGGCAAGCTCGCTGGTGTAGGGGAAACTCTCAAAATGGAGACAGTCGATGGTAAGACCGCGCTTCATCATCATGTATCCTGCAACGGGGGAGTCGATTCCGCCGGAGAGAAGGAGCAGACCGCGACCCGCACTTCCCGCAGGGATTCCGCCGGCACCGCTTTCCTGACCAGCGTGGATGTACGCCGCCTTGTCGCGAACCTCGATTCTCACGGTGACGTCGGGATTCTTAAGGTCAACCTTCAAGTCGGGACGCTCTTCAAGGATAGCACCGCCTACCTCACCTGCAATCTCGGGAGAGCCGAGAGGGAACTTCTTGTCGCTTCGTCTTGCTTCCGCTCTGAAGGAAATTCCGCGGGGGAGGGTGTCTGCCAGATATTCCACGGCAGTTTCTTTGATAACGTCCATGTCCTTTTCACAGCACGCCGCACGGCAGATTCCCGCAAAGCCGAAGACGTGACGGATCTGATCGTACATCTCCGCGATGTTGTCGCAGGCATCTTCATCCAGAGGCTCCACGTACACAGTACTCTGCATATATCTTACGGAATAGTTGCCGATAGCCTTGGCTCTTCTTTTTACTTCTTTAAGAAGCATACTCTCGAAGGTAGACTTGTTAGCGCCCTTCAGAATGATCTCTCCATACTTACAAAGGATGACTTCTTTCATTTATGTTCGCTTGTCTGAATGTCAGACCCTTTCGGTAAAATTTTCAATAAATATACACTTTAATTGTACCACAAAACGCGATAAAAATAAAGCCTTTTGGGCATAAATTTACATCCGACCCGCTTTTATCTGCCAAAATTCGGGTCGGATGTGTGTTTTTGCTATATTACTGCTTGATAAAGTGGAAAAGCTCGGTGTAATAGTCTTCCTTTGAGCCTCTTACGATAAGTCCTACTCGCAAATCGGAACCGCGGTAGGGAGAATAGCGATTAAGGGTCGCTGTCCATCTTGAATCGGCGTCAACGGGGAGCTTGATGCGGACTTCTTCGGGATTTGCCTCTTCGTCAGCTTTTTTCTGAACGTACACTGCCAGAAGCTCGGTTCCCTCATCGTTTACCACGCAGTACGCCGCCTTCCCGGGAGCGTCAACGGAGTCAACGCGGAAGATCCTGCCCTTTTCCAAGAGGGTGTCGTACCTTGTTTCGCCCTTCAGCGCCGTTTTGATGTCAGCCATGCCATCGTCGGTGATGGAAGAATCGGGAATCAGATCACTTTCTTCCTCTGCCTTAACGGCACCGCCTTTGTTTAGCTTAACGAAGTGAAACATGGTAGCAAAGCCGTCTTCGGAGCTGCTTCTTACCACGAGTCCTGTTTTCAGGTCACTGCCGCGGTAGGTTGAATCGCGGTTCAGCGTTGCTATCCATCTGCTGTCCTCGGGCACATCGATCTTCAGACGGTATTCCTGAGGCTCTTCTCCCTTGGGCTGATAGAAGAACACCAAGATCTCGTCCTTTGCTTCGTTCATGTAGTAGAAGGCGGACTTTCCGCACCGGAAGGGTGAGAGCAGACGGTAGAGATCGCCTTCGGTGATGAGTTTCTCATACTTGCGGTACTCTCGGATCTGATTCTTGATGGTCTCCTTGGCGGTGTCACTCACCTTTGTAATGTCGAACTCATATCCCAGAACACCCTGCATAGCCACACGGAAGCCGTAGTCAAGAAGCGTCGGATCTTCGACGGAAGAGCCGTGGTTGGAAACGTGACAGCTCATAACGGAAGCAGGATAGAACATCGAAGAACCGTACTGTATGTTGATCCTGTCGTTTGGCTCGGTGTTGTCGCTGGTCCATATCTGAGAAGAATACTTCATCATACCAAGATCGTATCTTCCGCCGCCTCCGCTGCAGTTCTCTATCATTACGTTAGGATAAGTGTCACAGAACCACTGGTAGAGGTCGTAAACGCCGAGCATGTATCTGTGGAATGCTTCTCCCTGTCTGTCAGCGGGAAGAACCTTTGAGGCTACCTCGGTAAGGTTGCGGTTAAAATCCCACTTAATGTAGTCGAGGGGTACGTCGCTGAAGGTCTCGGAAAAGCTCTTCTTGAGATAGTCAAGCACATCGGGATTCGTGAAGTCAAGGACCGCCTGATGTCGCGTCAGAGAGTGGATCCTGCCCTTGGCGCACAGCACCCACTCGGGATGCGCACGGTAAAGGTCAGAATCGGGATTTACCATTTCGGGCTCGATCCAGATGCCGAAGTCGATACCTTCGTTTTTAATTCTTTTTACAAATGCTGAAAGTCCGTTTTTGAATCTTTCAGGATTAGCCTGCCAGTCACCAAGCCCTGCAAGGTCGCTTACTCGCTTGCCGAACCATCCGTCGTCCATGACCAGCATATCAAAGCCGCACTTGACCGCGTCCTTGGCGTACTCGATCATCTTTTCTTCGTCGATGTCGAAGAAGTTACCTTCCCAGGTGTTGAGAACCACGGGGTGGCTTGAACGTCCGAGGGGGCGGATGATATGACGGTTCGCAAAGTGGTGGAGGTTGCGGGATACCTGACCGATGCCGTTTTCAGCATTTGTCATGATTCCTTCGGGAGAAGTAAAGGTCTCGCCCTTTTCAAGCTTCCACGAGAAGCAATCGGGATGGATGCCCATAAGCACACGGGTTGTGCCGTTCTGGTCGGGGGTAACGGAGTTCATAAAACTTCCGCTGTATACGAAGGAGAAGCCAAAGGCACTGCCCTCGGTTTCGGTGGCACCCACTTCGGAAAGGATGAAGCTGTTTGTCATCTGATGGCTGGTAGAACCGCGGCGGGACTCCATAACGGTACCTGTACGGGTGAGGATCTGTCGCTGAAGAAATCTCTCACGGCCGTGGGCACCATGAGCAGAGATAAGCTCATATTCTGCAGGAGGAAGGTCCAGCGCAAGGCTCATTCCGCGCTCGATATAAACATCGCTTTCGCCTTCGTTGGTGAGGGTGAAGTAACGGGAGATCACGTCCTCCTCGGGGAAGACGGTGTAGTAAAGTTTTAGCGTACAGGAGGTAAGGTCGTCAAAGAGAGTTACCTCGAGAGTCTGGCTGTTCTCTGTGGCAGTGGCAAAGGGAAGGCCCTCCAAAGGAAGTCTGCCATCAAATATCTTATAGTCCTTATAGGTGTAGAGAGTCACGCAATCGCCGTTTCCGTTCTTTACGCGGAGAGCATCTCCTCTATAGTCTCCGCTGCCGAACTGAGGGAACTCAGCCATGGCGATATCAAGGGAGAACTCATAGGTTCCGTCTACGGGGTATGCAGAGAAGTTCTGATAGGGAATGTAGGGTATATTGGGAGTTTCCGCAACCTTCTTGCCGTAATATGTGTGTACGAGATACTTCCCGTCCTTTATGCAAAAGGAGTAGGTGGTGTTTCTTGTGTTCAGAAGAAACGCGTTTTTCGACTTGTCAAATTTAATGAACATAAGGCTTCTCCTTAGAGATTAGATTGTCTGTCTTAATGATAACAGTTTTTACTTCATTTTGCAAGGGTATCGGTGTGAATATCATGGTCTTTTTATTGATTTTGCAGTATAAACAGGCTTTTGGAGTTTGCCAAAATATCACTTTGCCCTTGACAAAGCCTTCAAAATGTTTCATAATATTATATAGGTACGATTCGCGGCAAAATCAAGTCGCACGGGCCAAAACTAATTGAATTTAAGCCGCAGAAGTGCGGAGGAATGGAGAAATATATGGCAAATTACGAAGGTTTTACTCCCGTTGTTCCGGAAGACGATTTTACACAGGAAACCTATATCGGTGCTGACGGATTCAAACTCCCCTACCGACTCTATATCCCGAAGAATTACGACTGCGGCGCTCTTTATCCTCTGATGCTCTTTATGCACGGTGCAGGGGAGAGAGGCTCCGGTAACACAGCACAGGTTACGGTAGGTCTTCCCAAGGTTTTTGAAAATCCCGATTCTCCCGCATACAACGCTATCGTTATCGCTCCCCAGTGTCCTGAAGGAAAGCAGTGGGTATACACTCCTTGGGCAAAGGGCAACTACTCCATCGACGAGGTGGTTGAGTCCCGGGAGCTTCAGGCGGTTGTGGAGATCCTCAAAAACACCATCGAAGAATATAACGTTGACTCTGACAGAGTGTACGTCACCGGCCTTTCCATGGGCGGATTTGCAACATGGGATCTTATCGCCCGTCACGGTGAGATGTTCGCGGCGGCAATGCCTGTTTGCGGCGGCGGAGACCCCTCTAAGGCGGCAAAGCTGGCTAATCTCCCGATCCGCACTTTCCACGGTCTTATCGACGATCAGGTCCCCACCGACGGTACCCGTGAGATGTACGCGGCGATCAGAGCGCAGGGTAAGGGTAAGATCAGATACACCGAATGGGATGACAAGGGTCACTTCATCTGGGACGACGTTTACGGGAACCCTGCCAACATTAACTGGCTTTTCTCCAACGTAAGAAGAAGAGTAGCACCTCAAAAGAAGATCAACTACCGTGCAGTAGGCGCTGCGGGTCTTGCTATCGGACTTGCAGGAGCGGCGCTCATCCTTCTCGGGAAGAAGAAAAAGAAGTAAGCTTTAAATCCTTAAACGTTCAAACGAAATAAAAAGCGGGACCGACACTCATCACATCCATGCAGTTGTTTTCGTCCCGCTTTTTAATTAACTTTAGAAAAGGCATAGGTTTAAATATGAGCCGCGTTGATGATATTTTTATTTTCGAAGGCAGAAATGCCGAAGTGCGAGAACAGGTTCTTGCCAGACTTAAATCAAGAGACGAAAGAGAGGACGGACACACGGGACTGCCTAACGACGGACGGGAGCCTTTTCTTGACGCTTTCGAGAGTCGCCCTGATGAAGACTACATTATTTGTCTTGCTCACGGCATAGTGGATTCATGGATGGTGAGCGAGCCCTTTATCACTAAAGGCGAGTATTTCATAGGTTATCCCAGACCAAATCGTCCCATTTACGAGCATTTTTCAAACGGAATCATCGGAGATTTTGAGTCCTCGGAGAGAGCTGTTCGTCTAAAGCCCCGAATGAGACCGCTTACAAGAGAATATATCAATCAAAAGGGCGTCGAGATGATGGGCGCAGAGGCTTTTTACACGGCAGACTGGCTCTGGTGGGTGGGCGGATATCAGGGACACACCGTTCCGAGCTACGACAAGCTTTTCAGCCTTGGTATCGGCGGAACTCTGAAGCAGATCGACTATTACGACTCCATAACCCCCGCGGGAAACGTGAAAAAGAAGAATTTCTACAAAGCGTGCCGCATCATAATGGAGGGTATGTCCGCTTGGTTTATAAAATATGCCGACGCTGCCCGAAAAGAAGCGGAAGCGACAGATCTCTGGTGGCGTGAAGAACTTCTTGAGATTGCTGCTACCTGCGAGAGGGTGTCCACAGCGGCTCCTGCTACTCTCAGAGAAGCGGGACAGCTTATGTGGGGATTTTGTCTTTGGGATTGGGTAGACTGCATCGGACGTTTCGACCAGTATATGTACCCCTTCTATGATGGAACGGCAGAGCATAAGCAGATGATCGCTGACCTGGTGATGAAATTCTGGGAGCATGGAGTACATAACCTTGTGATAGGCGGCGTAAAGCCCGACGGAACTGACGGTACGAACGATATTTCCTATCTTATCCTTCAGATAATCCGTGCAAACCATGGGGTTCACCCGAGAGTCTCCGCACGTATCCACGAAAACACCCCCGCGGAGCTTTTAGACCTTATCGTCACCAACTGGAGCGAGGGAATGTCCGACCCTGCGATAGCATCGGACAAAAACATCATCGAGGGGCTGGTCTCTTACGGTGTCTCTCTTGAGGATGCGAGAAACTATACTCTTCTCGGCTGTCAGGAGATCGAGATCCCCGGTAAGAGCAATTTCGGCTGTGAGGACGGAAGCATCAATCTGGCGATGATCCTTCAGTACACGCTGAATCACGGGCGCGACCCGTTACACAACGGTCAGGTGGGACTTGACCTTGGGGGACTTTGTGACTATAAGACCTTTGACGAGCTGTGGAAGGCTTACACCACTCAGGTGGAGTACATAACGAGATATTACCTGGCTCTTTGCAACCTTGGCGTGGATATTCGCGTTGCCAACGTGTCAAAGCTTGTAAAATCCTGTATGACTGAGGCCTGCGTTGAGAGAGGACTTGACCTTGACGACGGCGGCTCCGTTTATAACTACGGCTGTATCGAAACCGGCGGACACGGTGCGGTAGGCGACTCCCTTTACGCCATGAAAAAGCTGGTCTATGATGAGAAGAAGATCAGTCTCGAGACCCTTGACGCGGCACTGAAAGCGAATTTCGAGGGCTACGAAGAAGTGCGACAGATGCTTCTTGCGGTGCCAAAGTACGGAAACGATGACGACGGGGCAGACGAGATGGCGTCGAGAGTGCTTGAACACTTCTGGACGGAGATCGGCAAGTACAACTCTCGCAGAGGTCAGCCCTTCACCGGCGCTTGCTCTCTTCTCGGCGGAGGTAATTCAATGGGTCAGGCGATCGGAGCCCTCCCCGACGGAAGACGGGCAGGTGAGCCCCTCGGAAACACCATCGGACCTCGCACGGGATCTGACAAGAGCGGACTTACCGCCATGCTTTCTTCTGTTGCCAAAATGCCCCTGAAATTAGGCGTCGGAGGCACCACATGCAACGTCCTGATTCCAAAGGATACGCTGGCTACACCCCAGGCAAGATCAAAGGTTGCCGCCTTGATGAAGACCTTCATGCTTATGGGCGGACAGCTTGCTCAGATCACCACAGCATCCCTTGACGATATGCTTGACGCGCAGGAGCATCCCGAGGACCACGAAAACCTTATCGTCAGAGTGGGCGGATTCAGCAGCAGATTCATTGACTGCCAGCGTGATACTCAGGACGAGATCATAAAGAGATACGAAAAATAAAGGCAACGGAGATACGCTATGTCACCTATCATACCGCAGATAATCGGAATCGTCGCAGTTGTGACCTTTCTCCTCGGTTATCTGCAGAAAAAACGAAAAAATATCATACTCTTGAACGTGACCTCAAGAATACTGTATATTCTGCAATATTTGCTCCTTGGGGCATTTTCCGGGGCGGTTTTGGACGTGCTCGGCACCGTGTCTTCTGTTATTGCAGGGAAGAAGGATTCGGCGTTTATAAAAAAGCACACAAAGCTCATATTTGTGTCGGTGAATCTCAGTATGATCGTGGCAGGCGGCGTTATCGCCTGGTACGGCAAGGGACTTTTAGACGTGCTCCCGATAATCGGAGTATTGCTGCACACCAGCGCTTTCTGGATGACGGAAGAAAAGAAGATCCGCCTTGTGTCCTTAGCAGGATCTCCCTTCTGGTTCGTATATAACCTCCTCAGCCGCGCTTACGGCTCCTCCGTTGGAGATATTCTTTCGATCTGCTCCATCGTTATCGCCATGGTGAGATACGGGGATTTTAAGCGGGGGAAAGAGGAAAAGTGAAAAAGAAAAGATGTGCTTTTACCGCACATCTTTTTTGTTGTCAAAGCCGTTGATCCAGTCTGAGAAGAGATAATAGAGTAAGTATATTACCGAGCTGACCGTCCACGTGAAGGGATAAGCCCAGTATATGTATCCGATGTCTCTGAAAAGGTACATCACAATATAAATATAGGTGATTCGGAGCGCGCACCAGGTGGAAAGCATTACAGCCATGGGAACAAAGGCTTTTCCTGCACCTCGACATACAGCCGCCACCGAGTGAGAGAAGGCGAGCAGGAAGAAGAACAGTGAAACGGTGCGAGCCTGCTGTACTCCAAGGGCGATCACCTCGGGGGTGCTGTCGAACATAGCGATAAGATTCGGTGCGAACTTGTAGCAGCAGAGTCCGATGAGCTCAGCAGAGATAACCGCGGCGATAATGCCGAATCTGGCACCCTTCTTCGCTCGGTCCTTTTTGCCCGCCCCCAGATTCTGGCTGATGAAGGTGGTCATCGCCATGTTGAAGCTGGTAATGGGAAGAAAAGCAAAGCCCTCTATCTTGGAGTGGGCACCGTAAGCGGCGGTGGCAAGCTTGCCGAAGGAGTTGATCTGAGACTGCACGATAACGTTGGCAAGAGCGATAACGGAGTTCTGCACGCCCGCGGGAAGACCGAAGCGAATGATCTCGCCGAGAATGTTTTTGTCAAATCGGATCTTTTTAAGATCCACGGAGAATACCTCTCCCTTTTTCATAAGGTGCTTCATACAGAGCACGAGACTTGCCGCCTGAGAGATGACCGTTGCAACAGCGGCGGACCATACGCCCCAATGGAAGACCCAGACAAAGAGAATATCAAGAACGATGTTAATGATCGATGAAAAAATGAGATAGTAGAGAGGTCTCTTGCTGTCACCCACCGCGTTCATGATTCCCTTGCACATGTTGTACATTACCATAGCGAAGGAGCCGAGAAAGTAATAGCGGAAATACTGCACCGCTTCGGGCATGATCTCGGGGTCGGTGTTCATGAGCGAGAGCAGGGTGGGGGTCAGAAATACGCCGACGAGAGTGAGGAATACACTGCAAACGATGCCGAGGGCAAGGCTTGTGTGTACCGCCTTTGAGACTCTGTCAAAATCTTTTGCACCGAAGTATCTGGCGATGACAACTCCCGTACCCATGGAGATACCGATGAAGAAGCTGACCATCAGGAAGATGAGAGTTCCCGAGGAGCTGACGGCGGCGAGGGATTTTGTGCCGAGGAAGCGTCCCACGATCAGCGCGTCGGCTGTGTTATAAAGCTGTTGGAAGACTTGACTTAGAAATATAGGAAGCGCAAATCCGGTGATAAGCCTATATGGGTTACCAACGGTCAAATCCTTGACGCTTTTGGAAGCAGTTTTTGTGCTTTGAAGGGCTGACACGCCGTTCACCTCCGATATTGAAATAATAAAAATAAGTAACAAGACAAGTATACAACAAAACGGAGAGTTTGTGGGGAGAATCGCGAAAAAAAGAGAAAAATATTTTTTATTAAAAGGAATATTATTTGAAAAACAGCCTTGACAAACGGGGAAGTATCTGCTATAATACGTGTTGTCGGTGCTGATATGGCTCAGTTGGTAGAGCACATCCTTGGTAAGGATGAGGTCCCCGGTTCGAATCCGGGTATCAGCTCCAAAAAACTCTCGTTCTTTTGAACGAGAGTTTTTTTATCCATTGCGAAAGCAATGGTATATCATCAACGATAGCAACGCTATCGTTGTATCTCATCAGTCCGTTAGGACTGTATATCATCACGCTTTAGCGTGTATTAAAAAAACTTTCTCAATGATGATATACAAAACTAAAGTTTTGATGATATGCAATTCCTGCGGAATTGATGATATACAACGGCTATGCCGTTGATTTTATTTGAGTTTTATAGTATAATCGTTACAAAGGAAGTGAAGTCATGCAAGAAGCTATAGAGCATTATTTCAATAAAGATATTATTGATAAAACTCGTTTGCAAAACGGATGGAAAGAATCGTGGTTGCTTACTTTATCTGATGGGCAAAACATAGTTTTTCGCACATGTGAAGATTATACTGAATTTTATGAGAGAGAAAAAATCTTTTATAATACGTCAAATAATAGTGTCGGAAAAGTGTGTCCCGAAGTTTATGTTGTTGATGGCAGTTTAGAATATTATGATAAGTCGTTCCAAATTTCAGAATATATAAAAGGCGATAGTTTGAGAACGGTTTTACAATCGACGGATACCAATTATAAAACCAAACTCTATTATGAACTTGGTAGAACGATAGCTAAAATTAATAGAATTGAAGTTAATCCTCATGATAACGAATTGCTTAATAGTGAACCGTGGTTGACATATTATATTAATAAACTTATGAAACCACAACTTTTAAGAATTGTAGGCAATAAACTTATAACTATTGAGCAAATTGAACGATTATGTAAAAATATTTCTAAACAACAACCTATTTTGACACAGTGCCTTTTACATAGAGATATTAGACCTGATAATATTATCTTGAGAGATGATAAAATGTTTGTTATTGATGCAGAAACATGTGAGTTAGGTGACCCATTAAACGAACTTGCCAGAATTAATTTACAGTGGCATTATTGGGGAAATTATGATAGTTTATTAAAAGGTTATAAAAGTATTTTTGATATTGACACAGAATGTGAATTGTTTTATTGTTATCAGCTTGAGCAATTAGCAGAAATATTAGATATGCATTTTAATCATGGGTGTCAAAATTCAACTACGCCTTTCTTTGAAAATAAATTTAAACAGATTATTGATATGTTACTGTAATATTTGAGAAATTTTTCGGTTTTCAGGTACGTTTTATTCGTGTCATTAAGTTCAAAATACCCAAAAATCCCGTTCACAAAAGAGGGCGGGATTTTTTGTTGGTAGGATGAGCCCTTGTGTAGCCGCTAAGTATATGGTATAATGAAATTAAAGGACGGTGACTTTATGAAAAAATCCGAAATTAAAGCGTTGATTGCTTCTGCGGTAGAGCCGCGAGAACTGTGCAGAGTGTTCTTCAACTATGACTATTCTTACACATACTATTTCCCCCTGATCGTCAGCGACAAGCTTTTCCTCGGTGCTAACGAAGACGATTTTATCCTTGACGGTTTTTCAATAAGACGTTTTCGTGATGTCAAAAGAGCTGAGCTTAAGGATGACAAATGTATTGAGATCATAAAAGCGGAGGGCATCTTGGATGGTTTGCAGATTCCCGACGTTGACGTTACCGATTGGTACAGCGTATTTATGTCCCTTGCAAGGCTAAACCTTAACATCATCATCGAAAAGGAGAGCCTTGATGATGACGAGTGGGAATTTGCCATCGGTAGGATCGAAAAGGTGCTGAAATCCAAGGTGATCTTCAAGCATTTTGATGCTGACGGAGTTTGGCAGGATGATTTCTGCGAAATTCCGTATTCAGAGATCACCTCGGTCACATTTGGTTCTCGTTACGTGAACATTTTCTCGAAATATGTGTGAAAAGATTTACCAAAAGGACGGTGACAAAATGAAGAAAGCAGACGTTATGCAGCTGATTGCAGCTTGCTGTTTATTAGCTGGTGTTACAATTAACTTTTTAAATGACTTCGTGGAGCTTCCGGCGATAGTTGATTTCAGCGTGCTTCCGTTACTACTCTTCTCGGCGGTTTACAACGTCATTGCTCTGGTGCAATTGATAGGGTCGAAGAAAAACGCCAAGGATAACTCACAAAAAGAGCAGTAACAACTGTACATACAAAGGGGCTGTCGCAAGTTCGAAAAAATCGAACTTGCGACAGCCCTTTTTTAATGATGTTTGCCTTCGGCAAATGATGCCGGCTACGCCTAATGATGTCGCTTTGCTAATTATTTTGGCGAACATCGCATCATTGCGAATGAAATGCTTCATACGAACGACAGTGAGTGCTTCATTCTCCGCCTCCCCTTGCGACAGCCCCCCAATATGTGGTATAATAAACCAAAAGGGCGGTGATGACATGGGCAATGTTCTATACGAACTGAATTTCGATTGGATAGAAAGCTTTGTGCTGATAATTCCATTAGTTTTAGGATTGGGATTTTTCTTTATGTTCAAATGGTATCCTGCTCAAAATCCTGGAACAAACCAAAAAGGTTCTGGGGGCTATGTGGGGTATGTGGTTCCTAAATGGGTAGGTTGGATTGTAGGTGCCTTTGCTATTTGTCTTTTTGTTTTGTCAACTGTAGCACATATTGTTGATTATCAAGAAAAGAAAGATGTTCTTGATAATAATCAAGTGCTTGTGGTTGAAGGAATAGTCGAGAATTATCACGCAATGCCGATAGAAGGACACGATGTTGAGCATTTTGAAATCGGTGGGATATATTTTGAGTATACGAATTTCGAAGTGTTAAATGGATATAATACGCCTGCTTGTTATGGAGGCGTAATTAAAGAGAACGGTCAATGCCTGAAAATTAAATATATAGAGGATGATATTGGAAATAATATTATTTTGTATATAGAAGAAATTGAATAGTATAAATAAAATCCTCGGCTGTTTCTACGTTTTTCGGACACGAGAGACTGGAAAAACCTCTTTGCAAAAGTAAAGAGGTTTTTTGATAAGGCAGACCTCTTGCACCTCGGCGAGTGCTATGGTATAATTTAGTCGAAGGACGGTGATAGTATGTTAAATTCAAAAAGTATCCTTATTCGTAGAGCGATTGCTTTTGTCATTGACTGGAACGTAATTTTCCTTATTTGCGTTGGACTGTTTATTTCAGGACCAAGATTTGAACTTGAGTATTTACTGCGTCCAAGTATAAGAATGTTTTCGGCATATGGCGTATTGTTGGGGGCTTTGGGATTCGTTTTATTGCCATTGTTAAAGGATTGCCTGTTTAAAGGTGCCAGCCTGGGAAAACTGATTTGCGGAATTAAAGTATATGATAACCATAGTAGAGCCACTGCCAAGATTTCTTCTCTGGTTTTGAGAAACGTTACGTTTTACATACCTTTTATTGAGATGATTGTTTGTTTGTGTAATAATGGCAAAACGGTAGGAGATATGTTATCTTCCAGTTATGTTGATCTGAAAACAAAGTAATATTAGTTTGTTCTTGTTGTTAAGGCATACAAGAAGGACGGTGACCTTATGATTAAAAAACTTATTCCGATTGTTATTATCATTTTGCTTCTCCCTATCCTGGCTTACTCCGCTATCGTTATCACAAATAACGTCATCGCGGACAGGGTTGAAAAAGCCCTTGCCTCTCACGCTTTGCCAGAGGGGACGACTCTCCTTGACTCCCTTTCGGCGGCGGGAAGGTTTGAGGGGAACGGCAACGGTATGCAGTATATGGGAGCGATTCTTGTTGAGAGTGAGTCCTCATCCGAGGAGTTAAAGAAGCACTATGGCACAGAGTTTGATTTTATCGAGGTGAGACGACAGGAAACGGCAGAGCTTAACTTCACCCATGACAGCTTCTCCTTCGACGGCTTTTCCGAGGTAACGGACAAGAGCTACTTTGCCGTGATCTGTCAGGAATCCGATAGACGTGAGCTCTTCGGCGATTTTCTCTGCGCTTTGCTTGACCTTGATGTAAGAGGACATTAACATAAAAAACCACTTCGATTGAAGTGGTTTTTCTTTTGGTTATTTATCACTTGCCGAATGCCGCTTGATCCTTCACGGGACTGTCTCTCTTTTCGAGTTTAACACCTCTGCGTTCAAGGGCGGCGCGGGAAATTTCAATATCCTCTTCCGCCTCAGCCTCGGAGAAACAGCCTACTGTTACCATGTCGCAGTCACGGATGGTCGCCCAGGAGAAGTTTAGTCCTACGAAAGGTGTAGTCCGTCCTGCAGCCATAGGCTTGATAGTCATAACCGGTTTCTTTGCATACTGAATGATTTGGTTGACTGTCTCCACCTCTACCTGCATCAAGAATCCCATGCAGTTGTATATCTGAATGTAGGTCTCCACGTCGTATTCGTTCTGGTCGCTGTATACCACCAGCTCCGGCATGTGAGCGGAAAGTCCCGGTATCAGCCCCTCGTCGCGGATCATCTTCGTGTAATCGTCCAGACGCTCGATGGTACGCTTTCCCTTGTTCACAAGCTGTTCTGCGGCACCATGGTGGATGAGACAAAAGTCTGCGCCTATCTCACGGCTTCTTTTTATCTTCGCTGCCGCCTCACGTCTGCCCTCGGTGCTGTCTTCTACGTTGATGTAGGGGGTGTCTACGAGGATCATCTTGTGTCCCGTCTTCTCCTCCGTCTCTCTCACCGCCTGAAGGATCACGTCAAGGCCGTCGAAGGGAGCCATAATGGTGTCGATGCCATGTCTCAGGAAGGTTTCGAGCATAGGCTTTATGGTCTCGGGGGAGTGATGGTGCTTTTTTATCATTTTGTCTGCGGCGGCACCCGTGTGACTCCAACCTGCGATCCAGTTGGTGCCGATTATCATTCGGGAAAGACTCTTTCCGCCGACTATCGTTCTCGGGAATAATTCGTTCATGATTGCCTCCGTTCAGTTTCAAAATATTTTATGCTTCATACTCTGCTACGACGGTCTCGTGACATTCAAGACGGTCTAAGGTGAAGGTTACGGTGTCTCCTGCCTGCACGAACTCAAGCTCACGACCGTGAAGTGGCAGATATACTCTCTTTATCCGTCTATCCGTGCGGAGTGTAAAATCAATATTATATATAGGAAGGATATCCTCGATGACCTCAGAGCTTCCGCGTCTTACGGGGCAGGCGTAGGTCATGTTGATGCAGTAGCGGCTTTCGTCAGGCTGATCTATCATGTGAACTCTTCCCTGAGCACCGAGGCTTACCTCAACGGCGAGTGTCGGAGAGAGCAGCTTCAGAGCTTCAACGAAATATCTCTTGTGGTAGAGACTGCCGTAGTTGTCGTAAATGGTGGCGATGGGGTGGGATACGTAAACCACGTTGCCTTTTTTCACTACCGCGGGATAAGTTTTGCCGTCCTTCTCGTAGGGGGAGTTCTTGTGGCCGCAGAAGTGAGCATAGGTACGGTTAAAGCAGGGGGGATAGGTTTCCGCAAAGACTTCGCCGTCAGTTATCTCGGCGTGTACTGAGGGAAGGTATGAGAAGAAGGGGGATTTCGGCAACACGCCGCCAAGAGTAGTAGGCTTTATGTAGTCGCCGTCACCATCGGGTAGTGCGGGATTTGTGAGTCCGCAATCAATGAGAAATTTCCCGTCGCGGATGAGAGAGGTACCGCAGAAGATCACCTTTCCGCCGTCCTCTACGTATTCCTTGAGGGCTGAGATCTCGCTTTCGGTGACTGTGCATTCGTCGGGGAAGACAACCACGTCAAAATCTCTGAAGTTTCCGTCACGGATCACGTTAAAGTCGATCTGACTTTCCGCTAAGATCTTTGTCATTCCCGTGTTTTCACAATATCCGTGGGAAACGAAGAGTCCAACCGTAGCGCAAGACTTGCCGCCGTAGCAGTAGGGCTCGATCTTTTCAAGATATTCGTAGGCGTGACCGATGTATTCGTAGGTCTGAGGGTCCATCTCGCCGTCGTGGAAGAGGTGGTCTCCGACAGAACAGCCTACGCCGTAGGTTGCCATTGTCGCCACCTCGTACTTCAGTGCCTCGGGACACTTGAATCCGCCGAATTCGCCCCAGTCAAGGTGGAATTTGCCCGTCATACCCATGGCGTACTTGCCGGTAGCATTAAAATAGGCAGATGTCAAAGGAATCTTGTCGTAACCCCCCCAAGCGGTGGGCAGATTTTCCATCTCAAAATGGGTTGAATGAGGATGGTATTGCGGCAGATGAACGTCAGCTCCGCCGGAGTTGAAGAATATTGTGGCGTTCTTGTGGTATTTGTCAAGGATAGCCTTGCACTTTTTCATAAAGTCGATGTGGCGGGCCGAAAAATATCTTCTCGCATCGGCTTCTACCTCGGGGTCAAGTCCCGCTTCAGCCATACCGCGGCGGCACTCGTCACAGTAGCACACACCGCCCATGAAGCAGATGTCGTAGAAGAGTCCGTCGATCTTGTCGTAGCGGCGGCAGATCTCCTCGGTGAGCTGGTATATGTGCTGACAGTAGCCGTTGTCGTTCAGACACAGGTCGGTCCATGCAGTGTAGGGCCTGCTCTCGTCGTCACATTTAAGAGGGTTAACGTTTACGCTTCCGTCCTTGCGCCTTGCCAACCATTCGGGATGTGCCTTTGCGTCAAGATCGGACCAGCCTGCGGTGATGTATACGGGGGCGCGGACGCCTATCTCGTGACAAGCCTCCATCTGGGCACCCAGCAGGTCAAAATCAAGGCCCGGGTGCATGGTGCCTACCTTGGTGGGGTAGTAGCACAGCCCGTGGTGACACTTGGCGAAGAGAGTAATTGAGGAAACGTGTCCCGTTTTGAGGGAGGCTTGAAAATCCTCTTTGGAAAATTTTGATCCGATAGCGGTCAGATCAGGAGAGGTGTGAAAATCAAGATGCACCTGTCGGCGGGGATGGCTTGTTTTGTCGTTTACATCGAAATTCATAAAATAACCTCATTTAATGGTATGGGGGATGTTAGTATATTAATTATATCACGACGGGAAGAATAACACAAGTGGGGCTTCTCTGAATAAAACAAAAAAGGAACACAGTTGCGTTCCTTGTCAAAAAATGAAGCGAAAAATTGAATCCTGTTACAGTGTTTGCCACCAATCGGTACAAAAACAAAAAACCGACTCAATCGAGTCGGTTTGGCTATGGGCTATGAAAAAGATATTTTCGGCAGTTTTAGCGTATGAATTCGAACTCTCGCAGTTTTTAGTTGGAACATATATCGTTAAAAAATGCGATCAGTTTATCCATCAGTTCAATCCTCATACCTTTTAATGATGGAATATGAATGAAAACTGTATTAGGATTTTTCTTTAGCATATGATAATACGCCGCATTACATAGATACGCTTTTGTCGGTATGTAGCAATGTTCTGTCCAAATCGGTAATTATGTCTTTCATGCGCTTTTCCTCCATATTTTTTTATAACAAACCTTCTTCTTTCATTTTTTCGAGAGAACGATCAATCGATGCTTCAAGTTCAGATTCAACATTGTAATATACAGCGAGTTGAATGAGCGCATTTACAGCTTGCTTAATTTCGTCCGCTAAATGTTGCTTTGACGGTTCGCCGTGTTTCTGAGCTTTGATTCCACTTTTTTCAAAATGGTTTACCTCACTTGCCACTTCACCACATTCCTCAAGAACTCTGGTTGCAATCTGATAGGGATTATTTCCGTTAGGGAACCGATTTGTATACCCTTTTGCTAATTGATATAACTTATCCATAAATTCCTCCACTCATAGCTGTTTTGTATATCTTCGGGTTGTTATTGCTTTCCCGTTTACAACATTCGGTACTTTATCCTGTAATACAAAACCGTTGTTCTCCATTACTTTTGCTGAACCGTAGTTGTCATCATCGCAAGTAATTAAAGCGTTGGTTAACGGGTCGGTTTATTTGATATGGTGTAAGAGATGTCTGCGCTTCTAAGCATTGTTTCTAAATAATGTACATTAAAATCTGTACAAACCGTTTCATCATTGTACTTTGCACACGTTTCGATTGTGACTTTATCTATCAGTTTCTTATCGACTCCAAACATATATACTATGCTATAATCGCTACTGATAAATGAAATGTCTTTTTCCAAGCCTTGAAAGCTATTGGTTAATAAAATATGATTCGCTGCCGTTTGATTTACTAACTGAAAAGAAGTGTTGTGAACGCCTTTGAAGGCAGTAAAAAGAATCTTCATTTATTTTCCTTTGCGGTATTAAGTGATGCAATCAGCATTCGCTTGATTTCTTCTGCAAGAGAAAGGAGTTCATCAAAGTTATATTCTATCAGATTTGTTCTTTTCAGAAGCGTGAGCCAATATATGCTTTCACCGGTTTCCTTAAGTGAAATATGAAGCTTTGATATAAAATCCGCTTTGCTGTTACCGTATATGGCTTCGTTTATATTTG
>JAZULS010000052.1:0-4326 GCA_045603205.1 Eubacteriales bacterium
TGTACGTCCCGTGAAATTAGCCTTCTCCAGCTGGAGAAGGTGGATTTTGCGTAGCAAAAGACGGATGAGGTGTTTTCGTCGTTTTCACCACACGGAATTGATGTCCACCGCACGTCATCAACGATGGTAGGGGAGGGGCCCTGTCCTCCCGCCGTTTTCGTTTGATTTTTCGCCGTACCATATCTCAACCCTGCGTGTACGTCCCGTGAAATTAGCCTTCTCCAGCTGGAGAAGGTGGATTTTGCGTAGCAAAAGACGGATGAGGTGTTTTCGTTGATTTTTCACCCCACGAAATTAATGCCACCAAAACATCTTCAACAATGGTAGGGGAGGGGCCCTGTCCTCCCGCCGCTTTCGTTTGGATTTGGTTTAACGTAATTCGTTTATACGAATTTTCTTTTATAAAAGAAAATTCACTAAGAAAATCTTCAATATGGGGGCAAACCTTATGGTTACACCTGTAGGGGCTGGCCCTGTGTGGCAGCCCATGGGTTTGACGAGGCGATGCCGTCAATCTCGTAGGGGCGATTCAAGAATCGCCCGTTATGTTCGATTTAAATCCAGGCGTAATTCATTTATACGCAATTTTTTTCGTGAAAAAAACTGCACTAAAAAACGCCTTACTACTTCGCGGGGCGAAGTACGACAAAATTGCTTCGCAATATTGCGATGGGGGCAAGCCCCCCTTGAGAAGCTTCACCCCCCGCGGCACCTAACCCATCCGCAGGCGTGAACGCACTGCTGTGTCTCGGTTCCTGAAATGGGGACATCGAATCTATCGTCACGTCATACTCCACAATTTTGAAAATCGTGCCGCATTGGCGATAGATAACGTTTCGTGCGTTGCCATATCGTTCCGCTTTACCGTGTACAGGCTTCGCCTGAGAAGGATAACTACACCATTATCGTAGGGGCGTACCTGTGGTCGCCCGTTTTGTTGGATTTTCGCCGAAATTAATGCGTAGGGGTGGACCCCTGTCCTCCCGTTTCGTTGATTTAAACCCTACTTGATTTAAAATCAATGTTGCCGGCTGATATATAGATCCGCCCCTACAAAAATATTTTCCCTATACAAAAAAGCGGAAGGACTCGTCGTCCCTCCGCTGATTTTTTATTCCGCTTCAGCTTCAGCAGAAACTTCTTCTTCCTCTTCTTCTGCTGCGGTAGTTGTAAAGTTCACGATCTTTGAGCCTTCGCCCAGACGCATTACGATAACGCCTGCCGCTGTTCTTCCGTATTCCGGAATTCCGTCGCAATGCATACGGATTATCGTACCGTCATTCGTTATCATCATAACGTCGTCTCCTTCCTCAACGGTAGCTATGCCTACGAGGTCCCCCGTCTTATCGGTGATGTTGTGACAGCACATACCCTTGATTCCGCGTCCCTTATTTTCAAAGTGTGCTTCGTCAAGCCGCTTACCAAATCCGTTTTCCGTGATCATGAGAAGTCTGTGTGAACGTCTCCATTCCTCGTCACGCTCGATAATTACAGCACCTGCTACGGCATCGTCTCCCACAAGTTTTACTCCGCGGACGCCACGTGCCGTTCTGCCCATTACGCTGACCTTTTCCTCGGGGAATCTCGCCGCAAGACCGCTCTTGGTGGCGATCATCACGTCGGAGTCTCCCTTGGTGTGGGATGCGAAGATAAGCTCGTCGCCCTCGTCCAGATTAAGGGCTATCTTACCGCCCTTTCTCTGATAAGAATACTCAGCCAGAGGCGTACGCTTGATAACGCCCTGACGGGTAATCATAATAAGGTAGTCGGACTCCATATTTTCCGCCGCAAGATCCGCCACGGGAAGAATTGCCGTGATCTTTTCGCCCTCGTTCAGCTCAAGCAGGTTTACGATGTTCGTTCCCTTTGCGTTGTAGCTTGCCTCGGGTACGCGGTAAGGCTTCATGCTGTAGACTCTGCCGAGATTGGTGAACATCAGCAGATTTGTATGGGAATCCACGGAGAGAACCCGCTCGATGTAGTCCTCTTCCTTAGTTGACATGCCCCGTCTTCCCTTTCCGCCTCTTGACTGTGCGGAGTAGGAGTCTGCCGGCTGACGCTTGATATAACCGGAATTTGTAAGGGTGATAACGCAATTATGGCGCTCGATAAGATCCTCAAGCATGATCTCGTCGTGATACTCAACGATCTCCGTCTTTCTCTCGTCTCCGTACTTATTTTTGATCTCAGTCAGCTCGTCCTTGATGATTCCCTTTATTCTCTCGGGATCTGCAAGGATAGATCTGTAATCTTCAATAGCCGCGTGGAGCTCCACAAGCTTTTCTTCCACCTTGCGGCGTTCCATACCGGAGAGTCTGCCGAGAGTCATGGACACGATAGCCTGCGCCTGCTCGTCGGAAAGGGCAAATCTCTCGGAAAGGCGGACCTTTGCCGTCTGCGTGTCGGGAGAGTTGCGGATTATCGTAATAACCTCGTCGATGTTGTCCGTGGCGATCTTGTAACCCTCGTTAATATGAGCCTCGTGAAGGGCGCGGTCAAGGTCAAACTGGACTCTGCGGCGGGTGCAGTCCGTTCTGTGAGCGATATAATTTCCAAGCACCTGTCTCAGTCCCAGCACCTTTGGCTCGCCGTTCACCAGCGCCAGCATATTGATAGCGCAGGTGTCCTGAAGCTGAGTATACTTGTAGAACTGGTTCAGTATTACCTGTCCGTTGGCGTCGCGCTTGTACTCAACGACGATGCGCATACCGCTTCTGCCGGACTCATCGCGAATGTCGGTGACACCCTCGATCCTCTTGTCTCTTACCTGATCCGCCATGCTCTTTACAAGCTCAGACTTGTTGACCATGTAGGGGATCTCGGTGATGATGATGCGGCGTTTTTCCTCGTCAACCTCGGCTTTCGCTCTTACCATGACCTTACCGCGGCCGGTGGAATAAGCCTCGTAGATGCCGCGAGTACCGAAAATGGTGGCGTTGGTGGGGAAATCGGGGCCCTTAACGTAATTCATAAGCTCACTAACGCCTGCGTCGGGGTTGTCCATCAGATAAATTGTGCCGTCGACTACCTCGGAAAGGTTGTGAGGGGGGATGTTGGTCGCCATTCCTACAGCGATACCGATGCTTCCGTTCACCAACAGGTTCGGGAACTTTGAGGGGAGCACGGAAGGCTCTCGGCGGCTGTTATCGAAGTTCATGTTCCAGTCGGTAACGTTCTTTTCGATGTCGCCCATGAGCTCGGCGGAGATTTTTGAAAGTCTCGCCTCGGTATAACGGTAAGCAGCCGCGCCGTCGCCGTCAACGGAGCCAAAGTTACCGTGACCCTGCACCAGCGGATAGCGGTAGGAGAAGTCCTGCGCCATACGGACCATAGTACCGTAAACAGCGGCGTCACCGTGGGGGTGATAACGTCCGAGAACGTTACCAACGGTGGTCGCGGACTTGCGGAAGGGCTTATCGTGTGTGAGATTGTCCTCGTACATCGCGTACATGATACGTCTCTGACCCGGTTTCATACCGTCGCGAACGTCGGGGAGAGCTCGGGACACGATAACGGACATAGAATATTCAAGGAACGCCTTGCGGACCCTTTTTTCCATATTGATAGGTACTATCACCTGATCGGGAAATTCTATATTGTCGTTTTGATGCTTCTTTTCTGCCATAATATGTTCTTACCACTCCTTAGCTTGATTTTGTGGTTTCAATAGTCAGTGTTTTTTGGGTTGCTTTTGATGTATCTGCGACATTCTTTGAGGTCATCACGGTTACGAATAACGTGATCGTAATATCCCCTTTGCCAGAGGTGAGTTGCGAAAGATTTTACCTTTCCGTCCTTTACAAGGCGGATATATTCATTTGTGGTCATGGTTTTGAACCATTTTATAATATCAGGTACCCTTGATTTGATTGCCTCCACTTCATCTTTCTTCTGTAGGGGCGAACCTGCGTGTTCGTCCCGTTCGTTATTCAACAGAATAATCAAATGGAGGTGGTCTGGCATTATAACGTAATAATCTATCTTTACGTTACTATATTTCTTTGGTATTTCGTGAATCCAATATTCAACTAAAACCATCGATGCGGGACGCACACACAGGTGCGCCCCTACAGATGATAGGGTACGTTCATATTGCATTTCGCCCGTTTCTCTATACCAATTTTCGGGCATTATCGGGCTTTCCCCGAATAACCTTTGTCTGTTATGGGTGCATATCGTTATGAAATAGGCTCGGCTTTCTTCATAGCAATACATCGGTAGTCTGGTATTTTTCCGTTTTGGCTTATCCATATAGCCCCCATCTCAAAGTTTTTGGGGTGGTGGGTACGGGGGATTTCGACCGCTGCGGAGGTCGACCAAGGACTC
>JAZULS010000053.1:0-10220 GCA_045603205.1 Eubacteriales bacterium
CCCGATGCCATGATCAGACTTGATATGTCCGAATACATGGAGAAACACAGCGTTTCAAAACTTATCGGATCTCCGCCCGGATATGTAGGCTTCGATGACGGTGGTCAACTCACCGAAAGAATAAGAAGAAAGCCCTATTCCGTGGTGCTGTTTGACGAGATCGAAAAAGCACATCCGGACGTGTTCAATATTCTTCTCCAGATACTCGAAGACGGAATTTTAACCGATTCCAAGGGACGCCGTGTGGATTTCAAGAATACAATTATAATTATGACGTCAAACGTCGGTGCTTCTGGTATCGTAGAGCCGAGACGCCTGGGGTTCGGGGGTACGGATAACAAGGTTGATGAAGATAAAAGGATGCGCGCTGCCGTAAACGATGCGCTGAAAGCAACCTTCAAACCCGAATTTCTCAACAGACTTGACGAGATTATCATTTTTGAAAAGCTTACTGCTGAGAATATCAAGCGAATTGCTTCTCTTATGCTTGAAGAGGTGAAGGGAAGAGTAGGCGGACTTGGGATTACCGTGAACTTCTCCGACAAGGTAGCGGAAAAGCTGAGTGTCGAAGGATATGACGAAGTTTATGGAGCAAGACCGCTCCGTCGTGCAGTAGTAAGACTTGTTGAAGACAGCCTTTCCGAAGCTATGCTCAGAGGTGAATTTAAAGAAGGAGACACTGTTGAGGCTTCTGTAAAAGACGGAGAGATAGTGTTCGAAAAAGTATAAATACAGTAAAAAGCAGCTTCTTGTCAGGAAATTTACAAGGAGCTGCTTTTATTGCCGTAGTGCTATTTTTTAATAAATATTGTTGACAAAAATGTTTGATTATGTTACTATGAACTCAGTAACTTTATAAAATTTCAACAAAGGAGATTTATTATGAAAATCAAGAGAATGCTTTCACTGGTTCTTTCTTTGATCATGCTTCTCGGCATCTGCGTGGTCGGCGTACATCCTGCAGAATCAGATGAGCTACCCTTCGTGGACGTAAAGAAAGACTGGTCCTACGACGCGATCAAGTACGTGTATGAAAAGGGACTTATGTACGGCACAGGGAAGGGAGACACATTCTCACCGAAGATGAATCTTTCCCGCGGAATGGTAGTAACTGTTCTGTACCGCAACGACGGATCCCCTATGGTAGATTTTATTGATCTGTTCGCAGACGTAAAAGACGGACAGTACTATTCCGACGCGGCAGTATGGGCGTACAATAACGGAATCGTAGCGGGAACAGGCGAGGACGAATTTGGGTCCCCCTATTTTTCAGCGAACCGTGACATCACCCGTCAGGAACTGGCGCAGATGTTCACAAAGTATGCAGAATACAAGCACGTTGACCTAAGTCAGAATTCTGATGATTTATCCGGTTACAGCGATGCAGGTAAGGTTGACGGTTGGGCGAAGAATGCCGTCAAGTGGGCTGTATCTGTGGGACTTATCTCCGGTAAGGGATCGGGCGCTAACGTAAAACTTGCTCCCAAGGATAAGGCAACCCGCGCGGAGTTTGCTCAGATCATCAAGAACTATAACGCTAAAGCGGAAGAGCTTCCTTATTTCCTCGTGTACGAAACACCTAAGCTTAAATCTCAGTACACCGAACCCGATTATCCCCTCGTAACAGACGCGGACGTTTACGTGTCTCTCGACGGTGACGACAACAATTCAGGTAAGCTCGACTCTCCTCTCAGAACCTTTGAGGCAGCAAAGGCAAAGGTAGCTGAGATCAAGAAGACCAAGACCTCAGGTGAGATCAAGGTTGCCTTCAAGGCGGGTGACTACGGCACTCTTGATAACATAAAGTTTACCTCAGCCGACAGCGGTAACGACGGCCTGAAGATTACCTACTGTGCTTACGGCGACGGAGAAGTTTACTTCACAGGCGGCTTATACCTGAAGAAGAGTCAGTTTAAGTCTCTGAGCGAGACTGAAAAGCAGATGTTTGCAGCAAGCGCTGTCGATTCAATTAAGAAGATCGACCTTTCCGACTCTCCCTACGCTGACAAGTTTGACTCCTCCGCTCTTCTCTTCAATGATGAAGGCTTCTGTGACGTTGCAAGATATCCCAACGCAAATGCACCCGGTAACGGTTACCTTTCCGGTAACCTCGTGCAGCAGCTTCCCAAGGAAGGCCATACTCATGAAGAACTCATGGAAATTGCTCAGACAACGGGTGACCAGGATCTTCTGAAAACAGTAACTGAACAGAAGAAGGTCAAAGCTCTGTTCATATTAAAGATGCAGCTTGATAAGTATCCGTCTCTCGAAGGCGTGAAGATCAACGGAAATATCTCCAAGATCTGGCACGCAGATAACCTCACTATCGAATCCTATGATAAGGCAACCAGTATCATCACCTTTACCGAGTCTCCTACCTATGGCTTCGTAAACTACGATGAAAACTATGCCAATGTCTATATTTCAGGCGCTCCCATGGACCTTGACTGTGACGGCGAATACTTGTTTGATTCCGACACCAAGACCCTTTACGTATACAAGCCTACAGGCACATATCTGTTCAGCTATCAGGATAAGTTCATTACAATGGATAAAGCTGATAACATCGCTTTTGTGAATCTGAACTTCCGCGGTACTACAGATACATCCATATATATTGGCCGCTGTAACGGATTTGCCTTCGATATGGGTACTCTACTTTATTCAGGCGGTTCTTACGGATTTGAGGCAGACGAATGTATCAACGTCAAGATCACAAACAGCGAGTTTGCATATTTCGCAGACGAGGGTATACACGTATCTTCCCCCACAAGCGAGTATGCTGTTGAAGGCTATCATCCCGACGCTCTCGTCAGCGACGGACTCGTTATCGACAACAACTCCATCCACGATATCGGTATCATCACTGTAGGAGTTGACACCTCAGGTATCCGCCTCAGCAGATGTGTAAAGAGTCAGATCACTCATAACGAGATCTACAACTCCAACCGTTGTGCGATCCGCTTTGATGATTGTATCAAGATTGATATCGCATACAACTACTTCCACCACTGTATGCTCAATTCTGCAGACGGCGGCGTTGTATACAGCTTCAGAGGTCTGACGTTCCGAGATAATACCGTACGCTATAACCTCTTCACCGATATTCCTAACAGAACCGGAGTACAGTACGCGGTCTACAACGACGGTGGTCACGCATGGAACCTTTACGGTAACATTTTCTACGAATCAGGATCCGTAACCATCGTACTTAACGGCGGACGCGATAATAAAGTATATGATAATATCATAATCGGAAGAGGATCCTTCCTTTATAACTCTGATATGATCGATGAAGAATATAGTGACGAGATCAAGATCGGTCCCGATGAAGAAGTAAATGCAACCTTCCAAAACCTCACACGTAAGCCTGAGGAAGGCGAGCCCTACTACGATCTGTGGCGTGAAACATGGCCTCTGCTTTACGACTTCTATCTTGATTTCGAAGACGTTGACAAGGGTTCTCAGTGTATCTACTACACAGTAAACTACATCAAGAACAATCTTCTCTTCGATACTACCTATTCTGTTCACGAAGGTTCCATCGCTGATAAATTCGGTGAGATCGAGGGCAACCTTGAGCTTACCACCGACACAAACGATTACTTCGTCAACCCCTCTATCGGTGATTACTCACCCAAGGAAGATGTGTCCATGCCCAACAACCACTTTGATATGATCGGCAGATATTGATACGATCGGCACTTAATAAAAAGCTCCCTGTTACCGCAGGGAGCATTTTATTGTCACAGTGTTATTTTTAAATAAATATTGTTGACAAAAATGTTTGATTGTGTTACTATGATTACAGTAACCTTGTATAATATTAACAAAGGAGATTTATTATGAACATCAAAAGAATGCTTTCGCTCGTTCTTTCTTTGATCATGCTTCTTGGTATCTGCGTGATAGGAGTTTCTCCCGCAGAAGCAGGACTTCCGTTTACGGACGTGGCAAAGAAGCACTGGGCGTACAGCGCAATTGAGTACGTATATGAGAAGGGACTTATGTATGGCACCGGAAAGGGAGACACATTCTCACCTTCCATGAATCTGTCCCGCGCAATGGTAGTAACCGTTTTGTACCGTAACGACGGTTCACCCAAGACCGAATTCCAGTACATTTTTGATGATGTTGAAGATGGTCAGTATTATTCTTTAGCAGCAGTATGGGCATACAAAAACGGTATTGTTTCCGGTACCGGGGAGGGCGAATTCGGTCCCCTGTTCTCCGCAAACCGCGACATTACCCGTCAGGAACTGGCTCAGATGTTCACAAAATACGCTGAGTACAAGCACGTGGACACGACTAAGAATACTAAAGGCATTTCCGACTTTAAAGACGCTAAGAATGTAGCAAACTGGGCAAAGAAGTCTATGGAGTGGGCAGTTGGTGCAGGCCTTTTGTCAGGCAAGGCAAAGGGCGATGACGTTCTTCTCGCACCCAAGGATAAGGCAACCAGAGCTGAGTTTGCAAGAATCATCAAGAACTACAACGATAATGCAATGAGCTTCTCATATTTCCTTGCTTATGAGGCGCCCGTTCCGAAGAGCCAGTATACCGAGCCCGACTATCCTCTCGTAACAGACGCGGACATTTACGTGTCTCTCGACGGTGACGACAACAATTCAGGTAAGCTCGACTCTCCTCTCAGAACCTTTGAGGCAGCAAAGGCAAAGGTAGCTGAGATCAAGAAGACCAAGACCTCAGGCGAGATCAAGGTTGCCTTCAAGGGCGGAGACTACGGTTCTCTTGAAAACATTAATTTCACTGAAGCAGACGGTGGTAACGATAATCTTAAGATTACCTACTGCGCATACGGCGACAGCGAAGTTTACTTCACAGGCGGCGCGTACATTAAGAAGAGCCAGTTTAAGTCTCTGACTGACGCTGAAAAATCACTTTTCCCTCAGGATGCCGTAAAGTCTATCAAGAAGATTGACCTATCCGGATTTGATTTCGCAGATAAGCTTGGCTCATCTCTCACTCTTTATAGCGACAACGGTTTCTGTGATCTTGCAAGATATCCTGACAGAAATGCTTCCAATAACGGCTTTATTTCCGGTAACATCGTTCAGCAGATCCCGTTGCCCGGTCATACCCATGAGGAACTTATGGAGATCGCTACTACAACAGGTGACCAGGGACTTCTCGCGACAATGACTGAGCAGAAAAAGATCAAGGCTGAGTTTATGTTCAAGCAGCGTCTTGATACTTATAAGTCCTTCGACGGAGTTAAGATCGTCGGTAACATCTCCAAGGTATGGCATTCTGATATGCTTGACGTCGAGTCCTACGACAAGGCAACAGGAATTATCAGCTTTAAACAGTCTCCTACTCACGGCTTTTGTAATTATGACGAAAAATATGCCTCCGTTTATATCTCAGGTTCTTCCGAGGACCTTGACTGCGATGGCGAATATTGGTATGACCCTAATACCAAGACTCTCTACGTTTATAAGCCCGGTAATAACTATTACGTTGCTACAGACGGAACCTTTATCAAGGGAACAAATTCCGATAATCTCAGCTTTGTAAACCTGAATTTCCGTTGTAACCTTGCAAGCCCCTTCAATTTCTACAGATGCGACAACCTCACAATCGACCGTTGCAGTGTTTCTTACACAAACGGAAATGATGGTATTGTAATTAACGAATGTCTCGGAGTTTCTTTCATCAATAACGACGTTTCTTTCACATCAGGCTACGGTATCAGATTTAATGGTGTCGGTGTTGGAACGCGTAATGACGAGGGATATGATTACATGGCTCTTATGTCACAGGACATCTTGGTAGAAAACAACCTGTTCCATGATGTAGCTCTCATTGATATCCACTCTGACGTTGCGGCAATCAAACTTGCAGATAACGTTGTCGGTGCCAAGATTCGACATAATGAAGTGTATAACTCATCCCGTCATGCAGTATCCTTCGGTAAGACCAGCTTTGACGTGCTTATTGAATATAACTACTTCCATGATTGTATGAAGAGATCTGCAGACGGTGGCGTTATCCATAACGGTCGCGGCGTTGTAGGTCCCACCAACGTTATCAGATATAACATCTTCCGTGATATTGTAGCTGAGATGCAGGGCGGTACTTACGGCGTGTACCTTGATGACTATGAAACAGACACAGAGGTATACGGAAACATTTTCTATAATGTTGCTACTCCTGTCGTAACAAACTGCGGACGTGACAACAATATCCACGACAATGTTTCTATTTCAACGGGTAATTTCTTCATTAATTTTAATCCCGATCGCGCTTTAGAAGAGATGACGGATCCCTCCGGAGAAATTTACGTACAGTATGCGAATATCCTTCCTAAGCCTGATTCTCCCTACTATGACATCTGGTTTGACAGGTGTCCTTCAAACTATGCAGTAGAGTTTGACACTGAAAACAAGCTCAATCCTAACAGTGCTTACGTACAGAACAACACCGTTGTGAACAACCTGTTCTTTGATTGCGGTGATATCAAGTTTGACGAGGATGTTGAGACTGTCTGCACCATTTTGAATAACAGAGATATGAGCATTGACGAAAACGTATGCTTTGGCAGTCCTACTCACGGCGACTACAGCATTACAGATACGTCCGTGATTGCTGATAACCACTTTGATCTGATCGGTAGATATTGATACGATCTACACTTAATATAAAGCTCCCTGTTACCGCAGGGAGCTTTATTGTATATGTGAGAGTTTCCGTCATAAACACCTTGAAAGACGAAACTTCTTGTAGTATAATGTTTCTATATGAAACTTCCTTGGAGGAAAATAATGTTTGATATTTTATGCGACGTGTGGCGTCGCCCGGGAAAAGTAAACTCACCTGTTTTTCCGTTGGACCTTGCAAAGCTTGACCTGACAACGGTTGACGCCCGTATCAGCTTCATTCATAAATGCGGAATAGACTCTCTTTACGTATATTGCAGTACGGAAAGTACAGACTGCGACGGGATGCTTGAGCAGATATTTGCGTCTGCGGAGAGACGTATGATGGAGGTTATCGTTCACGAGAATGCTATGATGGCGGATATGTCCTGCAGTGACTCCGATATTGTCAGCTGTAACCCCATGTTAATCTCCCATACGGTTAAAGCAGTCTTACGATGCTCTGGAAAGCTTGACGGTACCGACGAGGTTGTGACTTCATACTTTGTTAAACAGAGCTCTGACAGAGCCGTAGAGGTATCAGAAGAAGCTTGTGACGGTGCCGTGCTGTACGACTTCGTTCAGACCGATGTTTGTGTGGAAAATGTTGATATTCTCTCCGGCGAGTTCGCTGAAACTTATTACCTGCCGCTGTTTGACGCTTTTACTGAAAAATACTCAAAATACCTCAAGAACACATTTGCAGGTTTTGCAACAGACAGACTTTTAAGCCTTGCGGAAGACCGACTTTTCTGGTCATACGATATGTTGGCCGAGTTTATGTCATTCGGCGGCACAAAAGAGCAGTTTGCATCCTTGTTCTTTGAATCAGACAAGAGAATAAAGAAGGACGGAGATCGCACTTACAGAAAAACAATTTCCGCAAGGGTGGAGACGGCATTTTTAAAGCCCCTCGCAGAAAAATGTCGCAAAAATTCACTTGTCCTTGTGGGTGAAGTGCCCCTTGAATTTATAGGTACCTGTGCCGGATACTTCACCATGCCTATTTTCAAGGAAATTGCCTTTGAGAAGCACGCTGACACAGAAGGGGAACTTCTTTGTGCCCTCAAATGCCTGTCCGACTTGTCGAGAGCAGGCGGTGGATGCGGTGCAGCGATCTGCAGTAAGGCGCACGACACAAAGACTCTCATGAGAGAAGGCGCTTTTTTGACTGTCGGTGGCGGTGTGCGAGTGATCCTTGATGAAAAACTGCTTGAAAAAGAGAATCTTGAAAGACTTTCCCTCAAATCAGAGGATATGAAGAAAGTCTGCCTTGCTCTGAAACGTCTTTCAACGGTCAACACCGCAAGCTCTACCGAGTCTGACTGTGCTGTACTTTGCGATGACGGCGTAATTCCGTTGTCAGGCGCGGAAAAGCTGATGAAAACCGGCGCTGATTTCAGTTTCGTAAGTCTTCACCAACTTGTGAACGACGCTGAAATGGTTGACGGAGAGATACATATCGACAAATTCACTTTTAGATCCCTTCTTGTGGACGGACGTGTGCGACTTGATCCCTCGGACGTAATGAAGATCGGTGAATTTGCGGCATTTGGTGGGAAGATGTACAGAAGCGGCACATTCGCAACTTTTGCAAAGAAGAATCTTGATTTTTCCGAGTTTGACCGAGAGTGTGCACGTCAGCTTATGAAGACCGTAAGAATAAAAAGCGGAAATAAGTTTTACGTGTTCAGTAATACGGGAGAGGAAAGTATCCGCATAAGGCTGCCCTTTGACGAAAGTATGGCAGGGTATGTGTTCGACCTTTCAAATGGAGGCAAAACTCCGCTTCAGAAGGAGACGTTGGGAGAGTCAGCCTTCACTACCCTCAAGGTTTTGCCTGGCAGTACCTTGACCGTGGCTTACGACTGCAACAAACTTCCTGCAGATGACACGCAAACATATTTTGCAAGTCAAATCATCGCTTTGCATAAGGGAGACAATAAAATGATCGCTTCATTAAAGGATGGTGAGAAGGCTGTCCTTGAGATAGACAGCGCTTTGGGGAATTATTGCGACCTTTTGGCTGACGGAAATAGCATAGCAAGACTTGTGTGTGCTCCGTATTCTGCAGATGTTACCGAAAGCTTATGCGAAAACGTGTCGTGCCTTACTCTTTCAAGCGACGGGGAAGTGAAGGGTGCCGTTCTCAGAATACTTTCACCCGATAACGGACAGTAAAGTCTCGCGCAGGAAAAAACCAAGTAAAAGTAACCAATTTTAAAGACGAAAACTCACGAAAAAAATATAAAAAAACTATTGCAATTTGAATTCTGTTATGCTATAATAGCAAATGCTGAGTTTGTATATCATACGACATTACACAAAACGGAGGTGTATTCAGATGGCAAAATGCTCTGTATGCGGAAAAGGTGTAACTTTCGGTCAGAACGTATCCCACTCTAACCGCAAGACCAACAGAATGTGGAAACCCAACATCAGACGTGTAAAGGCTGTTGTTAACGGAACACACAAGACTGTATATGTATGCTCGAGATGCCTGCGCTCAGGCAAGGTTACCCGAGTATAATAGATCAAATCGATCGTTACAAACTCCCTTACGAGGGAGTTTTTGACTTATTGGGGGTATGTAAGGTGAAGTATACGGCAGTTCTTTCAAAGGAGGCTAAGGAGGGGGCAGCTATACTTTCAGGTGGTTTTGATACGGTGCTGTTACCTGCCGATGACGAAATAGCGCGCCCCGTCAGTTGCCACGCAGATATGATATTGTGTGTGCTTAAGAATGTTGCTGTTATGCCGCTTGCGTATGTGAAAAAGAACCGAGACATTGCCGAGAGGATATCTTCATTGACGGGACTTCGGGTGATCTCTGACCCTTCTCCAAGAGGGAAAGTGTATCCCAATGATGTTTTGCTAAACGTGCTCGTCACCGACGCTGCAGCTTTTTCTAACCGTGCATATACGTCCCCCTGCATAACAGAGCTTCTTCTTGATTACGGTATACGGCACGTAAACGTAAAGCAGGGTTATGCCGCCTGCTCGTCTCTCAGCTTCGGCAATGCACTTATTACTGCTGACCGCGGGATGGCATCAGCGGCTGAAGCCGAGGGAATCGACGTTCTGCTCATTTCACGTGAAGGTATCGCTCTTCCCGGATATAACGAGGGCTTTATAGGCGGAGCCTCTGGAGTATGCGAAAGGGAAGTATATTTCCTGGGTAATATTGAATGTCACCCGGATGGTGGAAAAATCCGCGCTTTTATAAAAAAGCACGGATTTGAATGTGTTTCCTTGTATGACGGACCGCTCTGCGATTACGGTGGGATCAAATTCATAGAAAATCGCGCTCATGCCTCGGACAGTAATGCGTGACATTGGCCGCAGATCGTTACTTGTCCGCTGCTTGCCGCAATGAAGTATGAATCACCTGTGTGCACATTTACCGAGTGTCCTCCGACAGCAAGCTCTGCGTTCTCGGCATCTGTAAATAACAGATGGGCGAATGATTTTTCGTCAACTGTAAATGATGTTCTTTTGTCATTGTCGCATTCTATAACGCTTACTCTGAAATATTCACAATCGGCGATAATTTTAAAATCA
>JAZULS010000054.1:0-3394 GCA_045603205.1 Eubacteriales bacterium
CCTCATGAACGGCAACAAGAACCTTCCCGCAGGCTGTGAAGAAGAGATGGTTGGTCACAACGCCATCGCTGCAGGCTTCCAGGGTCAGAGACAGTGGACAGACTTCTATCCCAACTGTGACTTCCCCGAGGCACTTCTCAACTCTACATTCGATCACAACGGCGCTCGTGAGCCCTACATCCTCGCTACAGAGAACGACGTTCTCAACGGTCTCGGCATGCTCTTCATGAAGCTGCTTACAAACCGTGCGCAGATGTTCTCCGACGTTCGTACATACTGGTCTCCCGAGGCTTGCAAGAGAGCTTCCGGCTACGACGTAACAGGTAAGGCACTTGAGAATGGCGGATTTATCCACCTTATCAACTCCGGTGCTACAGCACTTGACGCTTGCGGTGAGTGCCGCGACGAAAACGGCGAAGCTGTTATGAAGAAATGGTGGGATGTAACCGAGGCTGATATCGAGACAATGACTGCTGCTACCACATGGCCCGCAGCGGACAACGGCTACTTCAGAGGCGGCGGATTCTCCTCCTCCTTCACAACACGTGCCGAAATGCCCGCTACTATGATCCGTCTTAACCTGGTTAAGGGACTCGGTCCGGTTCTTCAGATCGCCGAGGGTTGGACAGTTCAGCTTCCCGACGACGTTACAAAGACACTTATGATGAGAACAGACCCCACATGGCCCTGCACATGGTTCGCTCCTCGTTGTGACGGTAAGGAAGGCTCTCCCTTCAAGACCGCATACGATGTAATGAACAACTGGGGTGCAAACCACGGTGCTATCAGCTACGGCCACATCGGTGCTGACCTTATCACAATGTGCTCTATGCTCCGCATTCCCGTTTGTATGCACAACGTAGATTCTGAGAAGATATTCAGACCTGCTGCATGGAATGCATTCGGCATGGACAAGGAAGGCGCAGACTACAGAGCTTGCGCTAACTACGGCCCCTGCTTCAAGAAGAACAGATAAGTTAATGTGAAAAAAGGCGTGCTTCATAAATGAGGTACGCCTTTTTGCGATGTAACGTGTTTAATGAAATAAAGGGCGCCTCCTCGGTGCCCTTTATATTTACTGTTTCTTTACACTCTTGATGAGTGCCATGAAATTGTCAAGCTGATCGCTGCTTAAACCTTTTAATTCGCGCATTAAATCTTTTTCTCGAGACGGATCCTTCGACGTGAGGTCAAAAAACTCACTAGGGGTAATATTCAAATACTCACAGATGTAGAAAAAGACAGTCATAGAAGGGAAACTGACACCGTTCTCAATATTGTTGATATAACTTGGGCTTTGTCCTATGGAAAGACTCATATCACGGGCAGAAACACCTTTAGTGATCCTTAGATGAGAAAGCCTTTTGCCGAATAATTCTAAATCCATAATAACACCACCCTTCATATCTAATTGTACTATACATAATACCTCTGAACATCCAAATAATTTGGTGAAATGAGTTGACATATCCAAATAAAATAGATAAAATGTATTCATATCTATTTTGTTTGATGGTTGGTGTTACTATGGTATGTACATTTTTCGGGCATCGCGATGCACCTGACGCTGTAGAAGAAAAGTTATATGAAGTTTTGAGAGAGTTGATTGAAAATAGATCAGTAGAAACCTTTTATGTTGGAAATCAAGGCAAATTCGATGCTATCGTTGCAAAAGTATTGAAAACTTTAAAAACACAGTACCCGCATATACGGTGTCTGGTTATTCTTGCGTATATCCCGAATAAGAATAAAAACTCTTATTATGATGAATTCTTTGACACATTATATCCCGAAGGACTTGAAAATACCCCACCGAAATTTGCGATTTTGAGAAGAAATAAATGGCTTATAGAAAACTCAGATATGGTTGTCACATACGTAAGGAATCCTTGGGGTGGAGCCTCACAGAGCAGAGAGTATGCTTTGAAATGCGGGAAAATAGTAGTTGATTTAGCGTAAATAAAGAGAATTTTGGTAAGGTTGACAGTGTGTATCTTCTGTGTTATACTGTTATTATCAAAAGTAAACGGAGAATTACTTATGTGGACGTTAAATTTCGGAAGTGAACATATTTTAGTGCCTGCGGTGGTAGGCTGGGCTGTTGTAATAGTGGCTTGTGTACTCAGCCTTCTCTTTGCTATCGGTTTAAACAAAGCCTTTCTCAGAGAGGATGCAAATAAGTATTACGCTTGTTCCTCCTGCGGACATCGATTCAAACCGGAGGAAAAGAAATTAAAGCGTAGTCTTCTGACGAACGGTGAGCGAATTCTCAAATGTCCCAAATGCGGAAAAGTGGATTACTGTGCGCCCTCCTATGACCAGGAGGATAGATAAGAAAAATAAAACATAGGGAGTCTTCAAAAGAGGACTCCCTATGTTTGACTTATAATCACTTTGATTTCTTCTTCTCGACTTCCGCCTTGACTTCATCGGGAGTGAAAACGTAGGTCTCACCACAGAAGCGGCACTTTGTTTCGATAGGCTCGTCTCGCTCAAGGATCTCGTCAAGGTCACCTGCGGAAAGTCCCGCAAGAGCGTTCAAATATTTTTCTCTGTCGCAGGTACAACGATATTCTGCATCAAACTCGTCGAACATCTCATATTCAAGCCCGTTAAATACAGCCGCGATAATATCGTCTCCCGTAGCACCTTCCGCAATAAGCTCGGAAATGGGGCGCATCAGGGTGATGTTGTTTTCAAGCTGAATTGCAGTCTCCTCGTAAGCGCCGGGAAGTAGCTGAAGCAGATATCCGCCTGCCGCAAAGCACATGTTGTCCTTGCCGACTCTGACGCCAAGTGCACATACGCTGGGAGTCTGCTCGCTGGTTGCAAAATAATTTGTGATGTCCTCGGCGATCTCTCCGCTGATGATGGGAGACGCACCAACGTAAGGCTCGTTCATGCCAAGATCTCGGATCACGTAAAGTGTACCGGCACCAACTGCTCCGCCTACGTCAAGCTTGCCGTGGGCGTTGGGGGGAAGCTCAACGGTCACGTCCTCTGCATAGCCTCTTACGTTACCCTTGTAATCGGATACACAAACGATGCTTCCGCAGGGTCCGTCGCCGTCTAAGCGAAGAGTCAGAGAATCGGTGCTGTTCTTGAGTAAAGATCCCATGAGGGAAGCACCTGTGAGAGCACGTCCGAGAACAGCAGTCATAGTCTTTGATGTGCCGTGCTTTACGCAAGCCTCGCGGACGATGGCGGTACTGTCGCAGAAAGCGATTCTCGCACTTCCGTCGGAGGTTATAGCTCTGATTATGGTTGATTTATCCTTCATATTTATGTCCATGCCTTTGCCTGTTTTTAAAGTTTACCGTATAAGTATACCATTTATTTTGCACGACTTCAAGTCTCAAGTTAGGTAAAAAACGTCTTTTGCGAAAAAAACAGC
>JAZULS010000055.1:0-23382 GCA_045603205.1 Eubacteriales bacterium
GATGATGGAGTATCCCTCTCTTCCCACACCGGTGTTCATGAAGAGCTCGTAAATATCCTTGAGTCTGCAAGGCTTTCTGTTTATAAAGTACGCGCTGTCTCCCGCACGGTAATATCTTCTCGTTACGGTGATCTCGTCGTATTCGGAATTGATGGTCTTTTCTTCGCCGCTGTTATCAAAGGTGATGGAAACCTCAGCAAAGCCCATGGGACGTACTCCGTCCGCTCCCGAGAAGATAACGTCCTCCATCTTGGAGCCTCTCAGGCTCTTTGAGGAAAGCTCACCGAGAACCCAACGCATCGCATCGGTAATGTTGGACTTTCCGCTTCCGTTAGGTCCCACGATGATGGTAGTTCCCGGATTAAACTTCAGTACAGTTTTGTCGGGGAAGGATTTGAATCCGTGAAGTTCAAGTGACTTCAAATACAACGCTTCTCGCCTCCTTATCTGTTTTCTATAGTTTCGGACACCTTGACTTTAACCTCAAAAGGCTGCATCGAAGAGTCCTCTGTAAATTTCATTTTCTTAATGCCGAATTCCTTTATAAAGAATTCTTTGTTACTGCCGGAAAGACCGACAAGAGCAGAAACTTCGCCCTTGGAAACGGTAAATTCTGCGTTTTTTCCGCGGACGTCTGCTCCGTCAAGAGCCTTTGCCACACGGCGTCTGTACACCTCGCTCTTCACCGCTTCTCCTATGGCGGCGTGAGCAGGTCCGGCGAAGTATTTTCCGCTGTCGTGGAGAGACTCGCTTTTGCAAAGTCCGATTCTGAGGCAGGGCACGCCGCGCCGCAGGAAAACTTCCAGTACGTCAGCGCTTCTCTGCACCGCTTCACCCAGTTCAAGGGGAACATACTCACCACGCTTTGCCATATCCTCAAGCTCGGTACGGCAAAACACCACGGTGGGATATATTCTCGCCCCGTCGGCACCCATGTCGCATATCATCTCAGCACACTTCACCTCATCCTCGGGAGTTGATGCGGGAAGTCCCACCATCATCTGCCCAACGAAGGAGATACCTGCACTTTTCAGTTTGCTACAGGCTCTTATCGCATCTGCCGAGGTGTGTCCTCTTTTTGAAGCGAGAAGCACATTTTCACTCATGCTCTGAAGCCCAAGCTCCACCTGAGAAATGCTGTAGTTTTTGAGTATATCCACGATCTCCTCGGTGATATAGTCCGGTCGGGTGGACATACGGATCCCCATAACGTCCCCTGCGTCAACGTAGCTCTGCGCCAAGTCGAGAAGCCTTATCATCAGATCCCGCTCGATTCCCGTAAAGGAGCCTCCGAAAAAGGCAATTTCAGCCGTCTTTCCCGACTTTTTGACGGTCTCCAAAGCGGCTTCTACATTTTTCGCAACGTCTGCCTCGCAAAACTCCTGCGTTCCCGAAATAAACCTCTGATCGCAGAATACGCACTGATTGGGACACCCGAGATGGGGTATAAACACGGGAATATTGGCGTGTTTTTTTCGGATGTTTTTGCTTTTAGCCCCTGAAATCATCAGTTCTTCTCACCGAAAAGGTTAAGTGCCTCAGCAGCCGCCTTCTGCTCTGCCTCTCTCTTGGAGTGACCGACACCGCGACCGATAACGTTGCTGTTAAGTCTTGCTTCAACCTCGAACATCTTGTTGTGGTCGGGGCCCTTTTCGCCAACGAGGACGTACTCAAGGCGTTCGCCCTCAACCTGCTGTATTATCTGCTGAAGGGCGGTCTTGTAGTCAACGAAAACGCCAACTTTGCCGATGTTGTCGATCTCTGCAATAATGTGAGGAAGAAGAAAACCTTCGATGACCTTCATATTTCTGCCTGAGTCGATGAACATCGCCGCAAGAACTGCCTCAAAGGCGTCAGCGAGAATGGATGCTCTCTCACGACCGTGGTTCAGCTCTTCGCCGTGACCGAGGAAGATGTACTGACCGAGTCCGATAGCCCCCGCAAATTTGGAAAGTGCCTTTTCGCAGACTACCGCCGCGCGGATCTTGGTAAGGTCACCTTCCTGCCTGTCGCTGTACTTCTCAAAGAGGTATCTGCTGACTGCAAGAGACAAAACGGAGTCTCCGAGGAACTCAAGTCTCTCGTTACATTCCACAGTCTCACCCTTGGAGCGGCGTTCATTGGAGTAAGAGGAATGGGTGAGCGCTTTTTCAAGCACACCTCTGTCTCTGAAGGTATATCCTAATGTTTTCTCAAGCTTGTCTAAAGACAATGTATTTGTGTTCATTTTTATGTTTTACCTTTTAGTTTATGCTGAAAAAGAGTTCAGGCGTTTTCGCTCTCCTCTTTTCTGTTTTCCAGAGCCTCGGCGATCTTCGCGGAAACTCCCGTTTCTGCACTGCGTACAGCCTGAAGGATCGCGTTCTTGAAAGCTCTTGCGTCTGAGCTGCCGTGAGCCTTGATTACGGTCTTTGAGCAACCGAGGATAGGTGCTCCGCCGTAGGTAGACGCGTCATACTTATTCTTGAAATCAGTAACGTTCTTCTTTACCGCAAGAGCCGCCAGCTTGGTCTTTAAGTTTGTCATAAATACGGACTTGATTCCGCTGAGAAGGAACTTTGACATTCCCTCGGAAAGCTTCAGCACCACGTTGCCGGAAAATCCGTCGGTAACGAGTACGTCGCATACGCTGTAGGGTACCTGCTTTGCCTCCACGTTTCCGCAGAAGTTGATGTCCGCGCTGTCAGCGAGAAGCTTATATGCCTCCTGCTGAAGGGGTCCGCCCTTGCACTCCTCGGTACCGTTGTTGAGAAGTCCGACTCTGGGGTTTTCTACTCCCATAACGTTCTTCATATATACGCTTCCCGTATACGCCCACTGCAGAAGATTATCTGCCGTAACCGTGGGATTTGCACCGGCATCCATAAGAAGAAGGGGTTTATCAAAGGGCAGTATCGCGCCGATTGCCGCACGTCTTACGCCCTTGATGTTACGTACGATCAGGGTCGCTCCCGCGTGGAGTGCGCCTGTACTGCCTGCGCTTACGAAAGCGTCTGCTCCGTCTTTAAGAAGTCTGAGACCTGTGCTCATGGAAGAGTCCTTCTTGCCTCTTACAACGAGCATCGGGTCGTCGTCCATCTCGAGAACGGTGTCCGCGTGGTGGATCTCAATTCTGTCAGCGTTATACTTGTTTTCCGCCAGGTGCTTTTCGATCACGTCAGACTTTCCCACGAGAACGAGAGTCGCCTCCGTCTCAAAGGATGCCTGACACGCACCGCGGATTATCTCAAGGGGAGCTTTGTCGCCGCCCATTGCATCAATTATGATTCTCATTTGTCGTCTTCCTTTCCGAGTCTCATTTCCCGAAGTTCTGCAGAGACTCTGTCGCACTCGGCAAGGGCTCTTTGAGCATACGCTTCGTATCTTGCTTTTTTACCGCCCTTCACCTTCTGTTCAAGGGAAGGTATTATGCCGAAATTGGCGTTCATAGGCTGGAACGCGGACACGCCGCCCTCGGCAACGTAATGTGCCATAGCTCCTATCATCATTTTACGGGGGAATACGTATCCCTCTCCCGTTTTCAGCTTCATCGCCGCGGCAACGCCTGCCGCAAAGCCGGAAGCCGCCGACTCGATATATCCTTCAACACCCGTCATCTGTCCGGCAAAGTGGATCTTTTCGTTCCCTCTCAAGGAATAGTCGACATTCAGGTGCTCGGGGGAATTTATAAAGGTGTTGCGGTGCATAACTCCGTATCTGAGGAATTCCGCATTCTCAAGCCCCGGAATCATACCGAAAACTCTCTTCTGCTCGGGGAACTTGAGGTGAGTCTGGAAGCCTACGATGTTGAACATCTCACCGACTTCATTCTCACGTCTGAGCTGAACTACGGCGTAGTAGGTCTCCCCCGTTTCGGGATGAGTGATGCCCACGGGCTTCATGGGTCCGAAGCGAAGAGTGTCTTCCCCACGTTTTGCCATTACCTCAACGGGCATACAGCCCTCAAAAACCTTTACCTTGAGTCCCGCGTCGGCTTCGTGGAGAGGCGCTTCCTCGGCTGTAATGAGAGCATTGTAGAATGCCTTGTACTCTTCCTCATTCATGGGGCAGTTGATGTAGTCAGCCTCTCCCTTTCCCCAACGGGAAGCGAAGAAGGCTTTGGTCATATCCACGGAATCAAAGGACACGATGGGTGCCGCCGCGTCGAAGAAATACAGGCTGTCTCCGCCTATAAGTCTTGCAATGTCCTCGGCAAGAGCGTCGGAGGTAAGGGGACCCGTAGCCACCACGCAGTACGCGTCCTCGGGAATCTTGGTCACCTCACCAAGCTCAACGGTTATAAGCGGGTGAGAGTTTATCTTCTCGGTAACGTAAGCCGAGAAAGCTTCTCTGTCCACCGCCAGAGCTCCTCCCGCGGAAACTCGGGTAGCATCGCAAGCCTCGATGATGAGAGAGCCCATACGTCTCATCTCCTCCTTGAGAAGGCCTGATGCGTTGGTAATATCCGCTGAGCGAAGGGAGTTAGAACAAACAAGCTCCGCAAATGTGTCCGCATGGTGAGCGGGGGATTTCTTATGGGGTTTCATCTCGCGAAGTGTTACGGGAACGCCGAGATTTGCCGCCTGCCACGCCGCCTCACAACCTGCAAGACCTGCGCCTATAACATATAATCTGTCCATCGTTTTCCTACCGTTAGTCTAAATTATTCGGAAGTCTTCTCCGCGGGAGCATCTGCCTTGTAGCCGCATTTTGCGTTTCTGCATACGAGATGTCCCTTGCCCTTTTTGCGAAGGAGCATATCTCCGCACACGGGGCATTTTTCGTTTGTAGGCATATCCCAGGTAGAGAAATTGCACTCGGGATATTTTTCACAGCTGTAGAACTGTGTCTTGTTTCTGCCGTATTTTATAACGATCTCCGACGCGCACTCGGGGCACTTTACTCCGAGATTCTTCGCGATCTGCTTGGTGAATTTACACTTGGGATAAGCAGAGCAAGCAAGGAAGCTGCCGAATTTACCGCTTCTCATTACCATATCCGCGCCGCAAACCTCACACTTCATATCTGTAGCAGGTGTTTCAGGCTTCGTCTTCTCTGTGTTCTCCTTGGTGAGAGGCTTTGTGTTCTTGCACTCGGGGTAGTTGGGACAAGCGGCAAACTTGCCGAATCTTCCCTCCTTGACTACCATTCTCGCGCCGCACTTTTCGCAGATGATGTCGGTCTCCTCCACGGGAAGCTCAATATCATCCTTTGAAACGGACTCAAACGCCGCCTCAAGCTCACGATTGAAGCCCTGATAGAATTCGGAAAGCACCCCGTTCATATCAACGTCGCCGCCCTCGATGCTGTCAAGCTTATCCTCCATCATAGCGGTGAATCTGTAGTCCACGATATCGGAAAATCTCTCGCACATAAGCTTTGTGATGACCTCTCCCAGGGGTGTGGGATAAAGAGTCTTGCCGGAACGCTTTACGTATCCTCTTGAAACGATAAGAGTGATAATGGAGGTGTAGGTGCTGGGACGTCCGATGCCCTTCTCCTCAAGGAACTTGATAAGGGATGCTTCCGTATATCTTGACGGAGGCTCGGTAAAGTGTTGTTCGGGAACAACGTTTTCCACCTTCGGACGGTCTCCCGCGTTAATCTGGGGCAGACGGGTGGATTTTTCCGCGTTTCCGTCGTCGGTGGACTCTTCATAGAGCGCCATAAAGCCGTTAAACTTCACAGTGTGACCGCTTGAACGGAAGAAATACTTTCCGCACTCGATATCGATCTGCACTGTAGCAAGCTCGGCAGACGCCATCTGACTGGCGATAAATCTGTCCCAGATAAGCTTATAAAGCTTGTACTGATCGCTTGTAAGTTTAGCCTTTATCGCCTTGGGATCGATCTCAATGTGGGAAGGACGGATAGCTTCGTGAGCGTCCTGTGCTCCCGACTTGGTTTTATAAATTCTGGGAGTTTCGGGACAGAACTTTTCACCGAAATTAGCGGAGATATATTCTCTCGCCGCACTTCTCGCCTCGTCCGCAACTCTGAGAGAGTCAGTTCTCATGTAAGTGATAAGACCCTGCACTCCGCCGAACTCGTGACCGAGATTGATACCCTCGTAAAGCTCCTGCGCTACCTTCATGGTACGCTGTGACTGGAAGTTAAGCTTACGGGAAGCCTCCTGCTGAAGGGTGGAGGTGATGAAGGGAGGCGCGGGATTCTTGATCTTTTTGCCTTTTTTAACGTCGCTTACCACGAAAGCGTTAGCCTTTGTCTCAGCCACTATCTGAGCCGCATCAGCTTCACAGTTAAGCTCACGCTTTGCTCCGTCAGCCACGTCTCCGTAGAAACGAGCTGTAAAGGGTTTTCCCTCTGTGCTGATAAGGTCAGCGTCAACGGTCCAGTATTCCTTAGGAACGAAGGCTCTGATCTCGTTTTCCCTCTCCACTACGATTCTTGTGGCTACGGACTGAACTCGGCCTGCGGAAAGTCCGCTTCTGACGGTCTTCCAGAGGAAGGGGCTCAGCTTATATCCCACGATTCTGTCGAGAAGACGGCGTGCCTGCTGAGAATTTACGAGATTCATGTCAATTGCGCGGGGATTCTTGATAGCCGCCTTAACTGCGGTCTTGGTAAGCTCATTAAAGGTGATTCTGTTTACCTTTTCGGGAGCGATGCCGAGAGCGTTGACAAGGTGCCAGGAGATCGCCTCACCTTCACGGTCAGGGTCCGTTGCAAGGAACACTTTGTCTGCCGCTTTTACTTCCTTCTTCAGCTCACGGATAAGGTCGCCCTTACCTCTGATGTTGATATAGTGAGCCTCAAAATTGTTGTCAATGTCAATGCCGAGAGTGGACTTGGGCAGGTCTCTGATATGACCCTTTGATGCCACTACCTTATATCCTGAGCCGAGGTATCCTTTGATGGTCGGTGCCTTTGTAGGAGACTCGACGATTACAAGCTTCTGCATTTTGATTTGTCTATCCTTCCAAGAGTGTTTTTTTGGCTTTTGCCGCCGGATTTATATTTAGATTATGCTTCCGAGGGGTCGAATACAAGCTCTTCCTGCGAAATTCTTAAAAAATATCCGCCGGGGTAGGACTCCACGGCACCCGCCAGCTCAAGCATTGAAAGGGAGCTGAGCACGTCGCTTACGGATACTTCGGAATTCACAAGCTCGTCGGCTATCATCGGCACGTCGGGCTTCATCATGTTGTACACTTTAATATTCAGCTCGTCGAGAAGATCAAGCTCAATGCGATTTTCTCTCTCCACAAGCTTTTCCGCCTTCACCGGTGCCTCAGAGGCTACGGGTGACACAGGCTTCGGGAGAACTTTTACTATACCGTCCGCAGCCAATTCTCCCATAGCCACGGATTTTGCAGCGTTTTTCCTGTCAGCACGCTTAACTGAACTTTTTTGTTTTTTCTTGACGGTGGTTTCTACGGCATACTTTTTGCCGCCGTAAGCACCGCTTCCGTAGAATTTGTTACCTCCGCGGCTGGAAATCCGGAGTTTTAGGATACTCTCTTCAGATGCGGCATCAATGTCCAAATCTCTCAGTGCTCTGTGGCATACTCGAAGGCTTATCTGTCTCGGGTAGAGGAACTCGTACTCACCCAACACGTCTTCAGCGCCCGTTGTAACGAAAGCTCCCGTTTTGAGAAGCTCGTTGGGACCTTCTGAGACCGCAAGAGACACGTCTCCGGGAACGGCGAACACGTTTCTGCCCTGATTTATGGCGTGACGGGCGGTTATAAGTGCACCGCTCTTCATATCACCCTCAACTATGACCGAGCCTGCGGAAAGTCCGCTGATTATGCGGTTTCGCACGGGGAAATGGTGTCCTCTCGTCTCGGTTTCTGGAGGATACTCGGAGATCACCGCTCCGTTTTTGATTATGGTGTTGTAGAGAGTCAGATGGTCCTTGGGGTAGACCACGTCAGCGCCTCCGCCGAGGACCGCCACCGTTTTTCCGCCGGCTTCAATGGCACCGCAAAGAGCCGCACCGTCGCAACCGAGAGCCATTCCGCTGACTACAACCGCGCCGCCTGCCGCAAGGCCGTAGCCCATGGCAAAGGCGTTACGTCTGCCGCTGTCGCTCATCTTTCGGGTACCTACCACAGACACGCAGAGTTCACGGTTGAGTTTCGGGAGAGTTCCCACAACGTAAAGCACGAGAGGCGCGTTACGCAGAGCAAAAAGGCTCTTTGGGAAATCAGCATCCGTAGGAACGATGACTCTTTGACCGAGCTGTTCAGCCTTACGGAGGATCTTTTCTGCCTCTTCGAGATTCTTTTCAGCAAGAACTCGCTTCACAGCAGAAATTTCTCTCGTGCTGAGACCCTTTGTGTCGATAACGTCAAGGTCTTCGGGAGTTGCGGCGTACACGTTTGCCGCGTTGCCGAAAACGTTCACAAGCTTTACCGCAAGAGTACTGCCGTATCCGATGTTTTCAGCAAGCCATATCCAATAAACTCTGTGGTCCATATTGATCTTCTCCGATTCCGCCGCCCTTGCGCGACGTTTGTCAAATGTTTTCAGTCTGCATCTCGCCTCAGCCACGCCTTGCATATTCCCAAAGGATAACCGATGCCGCAACGGAGGCGTTAAGACTTTCGGTATTCTCTTCCATGGGTATGATAACGCTGCCGGAAGCTGCCGCAATCAGCTCAGGACTTATTCCGTGACCCTCGTTGCCAATAACGATAACATCGTTTTTACATGTCTCATACTGCCCCAGCTTCAAAGCTTTTTCGTCAAGAGCCGCACAAAGCACGCGTCTGCCTGCTGCTTTCATTTCGCCGGCAAAGTCCACTGCGTCCTCCACAAATACCACCTTTGTTTTAAAGATCGCACCCATAGCGGCACGCACGGTCTTGGGACTGTACAGATCCGCACAGGAATGAAGAGCAACGGTTGCTCCGCCAAGGGCACAGGCGCTTCTCAGCACCGCCCCAAGGTTTCCGGGGTCTCTCACGCAGTCGAGAAGGATCACGAGCCCGTCCCCTACCAAGTCTTTGTCTCCATGGCAGAAGGACGCCACACCGATGATACCCTGAGGGGATTTTTCGGTTGTGATCTTGTCAAAGGCGCTGTCGGACAAAACGAAAATCTCGCATCCGGATTCCGCGACTTTTTTAACGGTTTCTTCAAGGCTTTCTGCGTTACTTTCCCTGACCAAAACCTCTGTAAGGTGTCCCCAAAGGGCTGCTTCAAGGGTCAGTTTTACCCCTTCACAGAGAAAAACTCCCGTTTTTTCGCGGTACTTTTTGTCTGCGAGTTTAGCAAGTGAGACCACTCTTCCGTTCTGTCTTGAAGCGATATAAGACGCCTCAAGAGCGCTGTTCCAAATATATTTTTCCATATATTTAATGCCTAATAAAATGCTCAAAGGGCATCACGCATATGCGCGACACCCTTAATATTATTCTTAGAGAGCAGCCTTAGCACGCTCTACGATATTTGCAAATGCTTCCTTGTCAGATACAGCGATCTCAGCGAGCATCTTACGGTTGAGGTTGATACCAGCCTTCTTGAGACCGTGCATAAGCTGAGAGTAGTTGATACCGCAAACCTTTGCCTGTGCGGAGATACGTGTGATCCAAAGAGCACGGAAATCTCTCTTCTTCTGCTTACGTCCGATATATGCATAGTTGCCGCTCTTCATAACAGCCTGCTTAGCCATCTTGAAGTGCTTGCTCTTTGCGCCCCAGTAGCCCTTTGCAGCCTTGAGGATCTTATTTCTTCTCTTGCGCGTCATCATAGCGCCCTTAACTCTTGCCATCTTTCGTTACTTCCTTTCTAAACTGTTTCTCGTCTTAGTCCTGACCGATGAGTCTCTTAACGTTTGCGGTCATTGCGGGGCTGAGGATCTGGCTGCTGCGCAGATGTCTCTTTCTCTTAGCATTCTTCTGACCGAGGTTGTGACGGTGATCAGAATGATATGCCTTTACCTTACCAGTTCCGGTAACAGAAAATCTCTTGGCTGATGCCTTGTGTGTCTTAATCTTTCCCATTGTTTTGTATCCTTTCGGTTATTTTACTGTATTTGCTTGCGGCACGGGTGAACTCTGAGAGCTCCGTTTGCGCAAACTGCCTTATTTTGACTGGTTCTTCACCGGTGCAATAAACATCGTAAGCTGACGTCCCTCAAGTGTGGGCTTCTTATCAATGCTTCCGAGCTCCGAACATGCTTCAGCAAATCTGCTGAGCATTTCACGGCCAAGCTCCTGGTGCGCGATCTCGCGTCCCTTGAAGCGGAGGCAGACTCTTACCTTGTTTCCGTCAGCGAGAAATTTCTTCGCGCGGTTTGCCTTGGTTTCAAAGTCGTGTGTGTCGATTCTGCAAGAAAGCTGAACCTCCTTGACTTCTACTGTCTGCTGCTTTTTCTTAGCCTCTTTTTCTCTTTTGTCCTGTTCGTAGCAATACTTGCCGTAATCCATTGCACGACATACCGGAGGCTTAGCCTGCGGTGCTATCATTACAAGGTCAAGGTCACGCTCGTATGCGTATGACTTTGCAAAGTCAAGAGCTACGATGCCGAGCTGTTCGCCGTTCTCGTCGAGAAGTCGAACCTCTTTTGCCTTGATGTCGTCGTTAATATGCAGTTCTTTTGCGCTTATGGTCAGCACCCCCAAATTAAATAAAAAACGTGCCGAAACATACGTCCCCGCACACCTAACTACCCTCTTTGAGAAGGATCTTTGGTATTAACCGAACTCGCTTTCTGCGGCACGGTGAGAACGGAGAGTGTGTTCTGCTTCTTTGTACGGGGACTATTTTAGCACATCTTCCCGTCTTTGTCAACACTTTTCTAAAAAAAGTTTTTTCTCATCTGGATTCCCGTTAATGCCCCAAAGAGGAAAGCTCCTCCGCAAAATCAAAAAATTACACGGACTATTGATTTTCGACTTTACAGATAGTATAATAGTAGTGATTATAGATCTTTAAACCGTGAGGTTCTGAATATGAAACGTGTATCCAAGCACAACTATTATCTTGACATCGCCCAGACTGTGTCCGAGCGCTCAACTTGTCTTCGCAAGAGATACGGTGCCATCATCGTGAAAAACGACACCATCATCTCCACCGGCTACAACGGTGCTCCACGCGGCAGAATGAACTGCAGTGACATCGGCTCCTGCATGAGAGAAAGCATGGGTATTCCCCGTGGAGAAAGATACGAGATGTGCCGTTCTGTTCACGCGGAGGCTAACGCCATCATCGCCGCTCCCCGCGAAAATATGTTAGGTTCTACCCTGTACATCTGTTGCACCGAACCTTCCGACGGCTCCATCGTCGGCGGAGTCTGTTCTTGCATGATGTGCAAGCGTCTCGTTATCAACGCGGGCATCGCAAAGGTCATCATCCGCGAGGACGAAGAAAACTACACCGTATACGACACCGACGAGTGGATCAAGAACGACGACAGCCTCAGCGGTAAGTTCGGATATTGATAAGTATTTTACACTGCCAAGGCGCGACTGGAGATTGTTATGACGAAAAACTCTGAGCTTTTGTGCCCCGACGTAAAAGAGCAGTCTGATGCAGACACCGTTCTTTTCGTATGTACGGGCAACACCTGCCGTTCTCCCATGGCAGAGGCTCTGTTCAACCATCTGTACGCCAACGATACACGGTGTGCCGCTTCCGCAGGTCTTTTCGCCACAGGGGAGCCCATATCCAAAAACGCCGTCTCCGCTCTGATGGAAAGAGGCGTTCTCCCAACGGCAAAAAACGACTACAGAAGCCACGTTTCCCAAAGCGTCAACGAGAATATCCTTGAAAATGCCGCCCTTGTGGTAGCTATGACCTCCTCCCACGCCATGCAGCTTATTATGCGTTACCCTGCCTATGCTTCAAAAGTCGCAGTGATGCCAAAGGATATTACAGACCCCTTCGGCGGAGACGAAGAGGACTACAGGCGGTGCCTTGCAGACATTGAAGAAGCATTGAAAGAGGCGTTTGCCCCCGCAGGCGAGGAGGAAACAAAATGACCTTTGACACTTCTGTCGTCAGACGAGTCGAGTCACACGACGTTCCCGCTATCGCCGCCCTTGAAAAAGAGATCTTTTCCGATGCTTGGTCAGAGTCCGGCATTGGGGAGTTGCTTGAAAGCGAAAACTACACCTTGCTCTGCTGTGGTTCGGAAGACAGAGTGGCAGGATACGCCATATTTTCTCACATTTTATCCGAGGGAGAACTGCTCCGAGTTGCCGTTTCTCCCGAACACAGACGTCTTGGCGTCGGACGTCTTCTTATCAACGCTTTTCTTTCGGGAGAATATTCTCAGCCGGTAGAAAAAGTATTCCTTGAGGTGCGGAGCGCGAACGAGGGTGCGATTGCTCTTTATAAGTCCCTCGGATTTGAGACCATCGCCAAAAGACGAGCATACTACAAAAATCCCACAGACGACGCGCTGATCATGGAGCTCACCACAGCGTGAGCGACAAAAACTTCACTTTTTAAGCGAAAGGCTTGACTTCATATAATGATAATTTTAGGAATCGAAAGCTCCTGCGACGACACTGCCGCTTCCGTCCTTCAGGTGGAATACACCGAAGGTGCACCGAAGTTAGATCTTCTTTCAAACGTAGTGTCCTCGCAGACAAGTATACACGCCCTCTACGGCGGAGTTGTACCCGAGATCGCCAGCAGACACCATGCGGAGTCTATCTCCGGCGTCGTCTCGGAGGCTCTCAGAATCGCAAACAAGACTTACTCCGACATCGGCGCCATAGCCGTAACCTTTGCACCGGGACTTATCGGCTCTCTTCTCGTGGGAGTAAGCTTCGCGAAGGGTCTTGCCTCCTCGCTCGGTGTGCCGATAATCCCCGTAGACCACATTGAGGCTCATGCAGCCGCCGCATATCTTGAATACCCCGACATCACGGGCGACTATCTTGCTCTCATCGTTTCCGGCGGTCATACCTCCTTTTATAGGGTAGAGGATTACTGCTTCGAGGAGATCGGTATGACTCGCGACGACGCCGCCGGTGAAGCCTTTGACAAGGTGGGCCGCGTAATGGGTCTCCCCTATCCGGGTGGTGCCGCTATGGATAAGCTTGCCGCAGCAGGCTTTGAGAGAGAGGACTATAAAAAAATCAAATTCCCCTCCCCCGCCATGTCTGACGGTACCCTTGAATTCTCCTTCAGTGGACTCAAGACAGCCGTTATCAATCATCTGCACAAACTGACACAGCAGCTTCGTCTCGAAAACGGTTCTCTTCTCCCCGAAAGCGTAAAGGAAGACGTCGCCGCCGCCTTCACCAAGGTATCCGTTGACGGAATCGTGTCTAAGTTAGGAGAGGCAATTGCCGAATATAAGCCTTCTCACGTAGTTTTAGCCGGTGGTGTTGCCGCAAACTCTCATCTGAGACGTGGTGCAGAGGCGCTGTGCCTGAAAATGGGAGTAAACCTGTGCGTTCCAAGCCTTAAACTCTGTGGAGACAATGGTGCAAATACCGCTTCTGCAGGTGCAGTTCTCTTCGGAAAAGGCACTACCGCAGACTCCTCCATGAACGCCTTCGCTTCTGACGAGGCTTCAAGGGCATATCTCGGCTCTCTGCGTAACAAATAAGACCTAAAGGGTGCTTCTTTCGCCGTGTGCCGAAGAAAATCACGGGTAAGTTTTGCTATCGTCTATTTTTCAACAGGAGTTTTCAACAGGTTGTGGAAAACTCTATCCGAGGCGGTGGGTTCCTGTTGAAATCTCTCAGTACGCTATCGGATTTAGTCACGAACTTCCCTTTATTTTATTGGTGAATTTCAGCATTTTTACTTTTTCGCCAAAACTCCTGCCGAAAACATCTTAGGCAAGTTTTCCACAGGGGTAAGACGTCAAAATTCGCACTTTTTCTCAAGTTAAATGCCTAAAACCAAAAGTTTTCCCTATTCTAAGCGGAGGTGCGGGTGTTTCCCGCTTTTTAGAATGAAAATAGTACCGGAATATAAAAATTCAGCCTTTGTCGTGCCGACTTCTGTCACGGAATACCTGAAAGAGGCGGACAAGGATGCCCTTTCTTTCATCCTTTTTGCTCTCTCGAAGATAGAGTTCACCGAGTCTGAAGCGAAGGCAGCGTTAGGTCTTGATAAAAAGGCTTTACACAAAGCGGTAAGCTTCTGGACAGAGCGTTCAATCCTCTCCTGTGACGGTGGAGCCGGTGCTAAACATGTCGCAAAGAAGACCACAAAACGCACCTCAAGCCTTCCCACTCTAACTACCGAGGAAACAGCACAATTCCTTGAGAATAACGGCAAGACCGCAGAGCTTATCGACACCTGCGAGAACATAATCGGCAAGATTTTTACAACTGCCGAAACAAATGTTGTCATCGGCCTGTTGGATCACCTCTCTCTTTCCGAGGATTACATACTCCTTCTCTTCGCTCACGCGGCAAAAAACGGAAAGCACTCCGTAAGATATATCGAAACCATGGCGTTGAGCCTTGTAGACCGCGACATTACCACCTACAAAGAGCTTGAAGCCGAACTTCTAAACATCGACCTTGCAGAGTCCACGCTAAGGGAAGTCCGACGTATGTTCGGCATCGGACGCCGCGCCTTCAGCGACAAGGAAAAGAATATGGTCTACAACTGGTGCGTCAAGTGGTCCTATGGCGCGGACGTCATCGGAAAGGCATACGAGATCACCGTAAACAGCACGGGAGAAGCCTCCCTCAGCTACGCCAATGCTATTCTCAACAAGTGGCACGCTGAGAAGCTCACGACCATCGAGGAAGTGAATGCCTACGTTGAAGCGGAAAACGCTAAACGAGGTCCCAAGAACACGGGTGCTCCATCTACCTCAAGCTTTGAGACCGACGGATTCTTTGAGTCCGCACTCCTTCGCTCCTACGGCGAAGACAAATAATAACTCTACTAATTCAGCCGATCTCGGCGGAACGGAGAATTTTATATGGCATACAGCAAGGATAACGTTCGCGTCGCCCGTGAAGTTGTGGCTTCAAGACGCGCCGCCGCCCTGTCCGAATTTGAAAATAAAAAACTCGAGCTTTGCGCTATCATACCCGAGCTCTTCACTATTGAACAGAAGCTTTCCATGACGGGAACGAAGATCATGGGCGCCGCTCTCTCCCACACCCTTACCGACAAGGCTTTGGCTGAGATCAAGGCGGAAAACGAAGCTCTTCGCGCCGAAAAAGTAAGACTTCTTACTTCCCACGGCTACCCCGCCGACGCTCTTGATATAAAGTTTACCTGCAAGAAGTGTTCCGACACGGGGTACGTCGGCATTGATATGTGTGAGTGCCTCCGTCGCGAGATGACCCTTGCGGGCTTTGCAAGCTCAGGACTTTCGCACCTCATCGAAAAGCAGTCCTTCGAGAATTTCTCCTTTGACTTCTACACGGGAGCGGATCTTGCAAAGATAACCACAAATTTCAGACTACTTAAAGATTTTGCAGAGAATTTCGACGGAAAAAGCGGCACCTCATGGCTTATGCTTGGAGGCACGGGTCTCGGCAAGACTCACCTTTCCACATCCGTTGCGAAAGTAGTCATTGAATCCGGCTACGACGTAGTCTACGAGAGCGCACAGGGAATGATCTCCGACTTTGAGGCAAGACGCTTCGGCGGTGATTTTGAAAGCGGACGTGAGACACGCTATTTTGACTGCGATCTGCTCATCATCGACGACCTTGGAGTTGAGGTTGCCAATCAGTTTACCGTGTCCTGCATCTACAATATAATAAACACTCGCGTAAATAAGAAAAAATCCACCATAATAAACACCAACCTTACGCAAAACGAACTGAGGAGCAGATACGCTGACCGTATCACCAGCCGTCTCTTCGGTGAATTCAGACCTCTTCTCTTCACGGGCCGTGACATTCGTGCTCAGAAGTTGACGAAATAAATTAAAAAATTAATTATTTTTATTACGAAAGGAAAAAACATTATGAAAATCGGAGCAATGCTCGAATCCTTCAGACTCGGTTTCAGAGGAGGAGTCGAAAAGGCAGCAACCCTCGGCGTAGACGGCGTACAGGCTTTCGCAGGAAACGAGCTGGCACCCGAGATCATGACTCCCGCAAAAATCAAGGAGGCTCTTGACATTGTAGAGTCAAACGGTCTTGTCTTCTCTGCCCTTTGCGGAGACTTCGGCGTAGGCTTTACAAATGAAGAGTCCAACGCCATCTACGTTGAAAAGTCAAAGCGCGTACTTGACCTCTCCATGGAGCTCGGATGCAGAATCGTCACAACTCACATCGGCGTAGTTCCCGAAGAAGAAAACAAGACCAAGGAGATCATGCGTCGCGCTTGCCGTGAGCTTGCAGAGTACGCTGACTCCGTAGGCGCATCCTTTGCCGTTGAAACAGGTCCCGAAAAGGGATATGTGCTTGCTGACTTCCTTGCAAGTCTCGGTGCGTCCGGCGTAAGAGTAAACTTTGACCCTGCAAACCTTGTCATGTGCGTTGACGACAGACCCGAGGAGGCACTGAAGCATCTCGGCAAGTACGTCGTACATACCCACGCCAAGGACGGTATCATGCTCAAGAAGAAGCTTGAAGGTAAGCTCCAGATGGACGAAGAGGCGAAGCATCACGCCGCTATGATCGATATGGGTCACAAGTACCTTGAGCTCCCCCTCGGTGAAGGTGACGTAAACTTCGACGTATACCTCCCCGCACTTAAGGCAACAGGATTTGACGGTTTCCTTACCATCGAACGTGAAGTAGGAGACGACCCCTCCGCGGATATTGCCATGGCAGTAAAATTCCTTAAGGAAAAGATGGCAAAATTTGAACTGTGATCAGGTAAAGCATTAAGATGAAGTTATTTATCGCATCGGACATTCACGGCTCGGCATACTACGCTGAGCTTATGACTAAAAGATTTGCAGAAAGCGGCTGTTCAAAGCTTCTTCTGCTGGGAGATATTCTCTACCACGGACCGAGAAACGACCTGCCGAGGGATTACGCACCCAAGAAGGTCATCGCTATGTTAAATCCTCTTGCCGACAAGATCATCGCCGTTCGCGGAAACTGCGAGGCTGAGGTAGATTCCATGGTGCTTGAGTTTGGCGTGGCAAGCGACTACGCTACACTTTTTGACGGGAACGTGCTGATCTGCGCTTCCCACGGACACAGAGAAGTTCCGAAACTCTCGAAGGGCGATATTCTTCTCTGCGGACACACTCACGTGCCGAAGATCGAGGAGACTGATACTTACACATACCTCAATCCCGGCTCCACCTCCATACCCAAGGAAAACTCTCCCCACAGCTACATGATCTTTGAGGACGGACTCTTCCGTTGGTTTGATCTTGAATCGGGCGAAGTTTATATGGAATATAAGGCGTAAATTTAATAAGCAAGTATACTTCAAGAATAAGGCATTCCGTAAAGGGGATGCCTTATTTTGGTGCGACTGCCACTCACTTGTTGACAAAAGAGACAATTTGTTGTATAATAGGTGCAAGTGGGTGGGACTGCCGCGTGTCGGAATGCCGAAAGGTACCGATATGAGGAAAGTCCGGGCATCACAGGGCAGGATAACGGATAACGTCCGCCGGAGGCAACTCCCGGGAAAGTGCAACAGAAATAGCCTACCTAAGTCGGCTTTTTGCCGAACGGTACAGATGGAAAGGCGAGGTAAAAGCTCACCGGCACGGCAGGTAACTGCGTGCAAATGTAAACCCTATCCGATGCAACACCGTAGTCAGAGCAATGTCTGCCCGACAGATTCTGCAGGTGGCTTCAGGCGCATAGTGATATGTGTCGCAGATAGATGGCAGTCACGCGAAAGCGTACAGAACCCGGCTTACAAGCCCACTTATTTATTTTTATCTCTTCAACTTTGCGCTTGAGGAGATTTTTTACTGTTGTCAGAGGTCATTTTGGAGGTATTTATGCCGCGTTTTTTCATTTCAGATGAGGTGCTCTTGTCCGAGTCACCGACCAAAAGCTTCATCATAACGGGCGACGACGCTCATCACATTTCCCGTTCTCTGAGAATGAGAGTGGGAGAAGCTTTGACTCTTTGCGACGGATGCGGCACCGACTATAACTGCGAGATCGCAGATATTTCCGACAGACAGGTGACCCTTAACGTGCTATCCGAAGAAAAAAACCTCACCGAACCGCCCTACTTTGCTACAGTTTATCAGGCGCTGGTGAAGGGAGACAAATTCGACACGGTGATCCAAAAATCGGTGGAGTGCGGAGCATCAAAGATAGTCCCTCTAATCACCTCCCGCTGTACCGTCAAGTTTGACCCGTCAGACTACAAAAAGAAGTGCGACCGCTACTCCCGCATCGCTGAGGAAGCGGCTAAGCAGTGCGGAAGAGGCATCGTACCGAAGGTGGAGCTTCCCATGCCCTTCAAAAATCTTGCCGAATCGGTAACAGAAGAAAGAACCCTGCTCTTCTGTTACGAAAAGGGCAACGTTCCTCTGAGAGAAGTCATTGAAGCCTCAGACGGAAAGAATTTTGATATCATCATTGGTCCCGAAGGCGGTTTCTCCGAGGAAGAAGCCAATACTCTCTCCTCTCTCGGAGCAAAGCCCGTGTCCCTCGGCCCCCGTATTCTCCGCACGGAAAGTGCCGCTCCCTTCGTCCTTGCCGCTCTTTCCTACGCCCTTGAGAAATAAGGTTTGTGTAGATTTACCTATGATTTATTGATCTTTTAGACACTTAAGCCATTAAAAGCAAAAAAAATTGGCGTTTTTTATAAAAAATCCTCATTTCCCTATTGAAAAATAACAAAAAATCTTGTAGAATATAGTATAGTATATACAATAAATTATTTACATGTGTTTTCTTCGGAAAGGAGTTATAAATGGCAAACCGTCTGTTTCAGGGTATTATCCATCAAATGAGAGACTCTATCGACCGTGTTATCGGAGTCGTGGATGATAACGGAGTCATTATCGCGTGCAGCGAACTTGTAAAAATCGGTGAAATGAGTCAGGGTGTCCGCGATGAGTTCGCATACACTACCGAGGCTGTTACCTCCGGTGGCTACACCTACAGGCCCATCGGCTCCGGCTCAAAGTGGGAGTACATCGTTTTCATCGAGGGAGAAGACAAGCTCGCGGAAAAGATGTCCACAGTTCTCGCTGTGTCTCTTTCCAATATCAAGAACCTCTATGATGAGAAGTATGACAAGGCTTCCTTCATCAAGAACATCATTCTTGATAACATCCTACCCAGCGACATCTATGTAAAATCCAAGGAACTTCACTTCAATGCTGAGGAAGTAAGAGTGGTATTCCTCATCAAGTTCCACTCCAAGAGTGACGTTCTTCCCTTCGACATGGTACAGACTATCTACCCCGACAAGAACCGTGAGTACGTTATCAACGTAACCGAGCAGGATATCGTTCTTGTTAAGGAGATCAAGGCAGGTACCGACGTAAACGAGATCGAGAAGATCGCAGGAAATATCGCCGACACTCTCAACTCCGAGTTCTTTGCAAAGGTATCTATCGGTATCGGTACTGCCGTTGACAACATCAAGGATCTTGCCCGCTCCTACAAGGAAGCTCAGATCGCCCTTGAGGTCGGTAAGGTGTTCGACACCGAAAAGAACGTTATCAGCTACGAAAATCTCGGTATCGGAAGACTTATCTATCAGCTTCCCACCACCCTTTGCGAGATGTTCCTTCAGGAAGTCTTCAAGAATGGCTCTCTCGACTCTCTCGACCGCGAGACTCTCATGACTATCCAGTCCTTCTTTGAGAACAACCTTAACGTATCCGAGACTTCAAGAAAGCTCTTCGTACACAGAAACACTCTCGTGTACAGACTTGAGAAGATCCGCAAGCTGACAGGTCTCGACCTGCGTGAGTTTGACCACGCTATCACCTTTAAGGTTGCCCTTATGGTCAAGCGTTACCTTGTTTCCAAGCCCGTTAAATTCTAAAAATCAAATGACAGACTGCAGGGACAGCATTACACAAAGCACCGCCTTGGGCGGACTATGATTTGTGCTCTCCCTGCACATGTTTGTTTTTACCCACACAACATTTATCCGCCCCCGAAGCAAAAACAGGATGAAAATGCCTTTTTTTCAACGTTTTTGCATTAGATTTTTACGCCAAACAGCGAAAAAACGGAGTCTAAAATGATTGAATTTAAAAACGTAACCAAATCTTATCCCACCGGCACTGTCGCTCTAAAGGGAGTGAACCTTCACATCGACGACGGAGAGTTCGTATTTATCGTGGGTCATTCCGGCGCAGGAAAGACCACCCTTATGAAGCTTCTTCTCGGCGAGGAAAAAGCTACCTCAGGTAATATCGTCGTCGGAAAGTACAACCTTTCTACAACACCTAACCGCAAGATCCCCTATTACAGACGTCAACTCGGAGTCGTGTTCCAGGACTTCAGACTCCTTCCCAATAAAACCGTGTACGAAAACGTTGCCTTCGCTATGCGTGCTGTCGGTACCCCCGAAAGACTCATCAAGCGCCGCGTACACGCTCTTCTCAACACAGTAAACCTTGCAGACAAGCACAACTCCTTCCCCGGCGAGATCTCCGGTGGTGAACAGCAGAGAGTTGCCCTTGCAAGAGCTCTTGCAAACAACCCCTCCGCCATTATCGCAGACGAGCCTACGGGTAACATCGACCCGCAGATGTCCATCGAGATCATGAACCTGCTTATCAAGATCAATAAGCTTGGTAAGACGGTCCTTGTCGTAACTCACGAGCAGTCCCTTGTAGATTACTACAAGCAGAGAGTCATCAAGATCAGCGACGGTACCGTCGTTGAAGACCGAGTAGGAGGTATGTTCCAATGAGGATCTTCTATTTTATCGCTGAAGCCTTCAAAAGTCTGAAGCGCAACGGAGTTATGACCTTCGCTTCCATTGCAGTCCTTCTCAGCTGTCTTCTCGTTATAGGCGGCTTCTCCCTTCTCGTTGTAAATATCGACGTGAACCTTGAAAAGCTCGGCACACTCAACGACATCGTTGTGTTCTGTCAACCCGATGCTTCGGAAAAAGAGATCTCAAAAATCGAAGATTCTATTTCAAAGCTTTCAAATATCGAGTCTGTTGAGCACAAAACCAAGGCTGAACAGTTAAAGATCCTCCAGGAAGAGGATCCGGAGCTTTACGGCGACATTACCGAAGAGGAAAACCCTTTGTCCGACTCTTTCACCATCAAGTATGAGGATAACTCCAAGGTTGCTGACCTGAATTACGAGCTTCAGCTGATCGAGGGCGTACGCAAGGTCAGAAACAATCTTGAGCTTGCAAACACCTTTGAGACCCTCAAGAATAACATCATGATGATATTCTTCTGGTTCCTTGCGATCCTCTTCATCGTCAGCGTATTCATCATCATCAACACCATCAAGATCGCCGTTATCAACCGCAAAAAAGAGATCAGCATCATGCGCTACATCGGTGCTACAGGCTGGTTTATCATCCTTCCCTTCGTTTTCGAGGGAATTATAATCGGTCTTGTATCCGGCGTTACCGCATTCTTTGCAACAAAGTACGGCTATATCAGCCTTACCGGTCAGTTTGCAAACGACATTCAGATGCTCACTCTCATTAACTTCGGTGACATTCAGTCCTACGTGCTTCTCGGCATGCTGGGCATCGGCGTTGTTACCGGTGTTATCGGAAGTTCCCTCTCCCTTGTAAAATATCTCAAGGAGTAAGTTTTCGTGTCACTTCGACACCGACTATGGACTATAATATCAATCAGGCCCGCGGAGCGCCGCTCCGATTATGAAAGGCAAAATACCAAATGAAAATAAATAAAAATCTTAAAAGAGGCGTTCTTGTATCTCTGTGCTTATGCGCCGTGCTCCTTTGTGTGTGGTGCATGCCCGCATCTGCCGCTGGGGTAGACAACGCCAACGTATCCTCCCTTGAGGAGCAGATCGCTGACCTTGAGCTCAAACAGCAGGAAGCATATCAGAAGATCGAGGAAGCTCAGCAGAACATCGACGACATTATGGAGCTTAAGCTGGCGTATGACGAATCCATTCAGTATACTGCCCGCAAGATAGCTGCTATCGAGGCTCTTATCGCAGAGCTTGAGACTCAGATCTCCGAAACTGCAAAGCTTGTAACCGTAACTGAAGAAAACATCAAAACTCAGCGCGAAGCATTCCTTGCGAGAATGGTTGCTCTCCATGAAGACGGAGACGCCTCCTACCTTGAATACATCTTAGGTTCCGAGGATATCGCCACCTTCCTTGCAAGATACGACTACATCAGCTCTGTGATGGAGTATGATAAGGAGGTTATGGCAGAGCTCCGAGAGTCAAAGCAGATCCTTGAAAAGGCAAGAGAGGAAAAGGAAGCCTCCCTTGAAACTCAGAAGCTGGCCATGGCTCAGCTCGAGGAAGAAAAGACATACTACAACTCCATGTCAACAAGCTCCGAAAGCCTTCTCGCAGAAGCACAGAAGGATAAGGAAAACTGGGAATCTGTTGCGGCTCAGGCGGCTGCGGCTGAAAAGGAACTTGACGAAAAGCTTCAGGCGGAGCTTCTTGAGATCCAGCGTCAGCAGGAGCTTGCGGCTCAGCAGCAACAGGAACAGCAGAATCAGCAGAACAACACCACCGTTCCAAACGTTTATGCTGAGGGTGAATACGCTTGGCCCGTACCGCCCGAAGGCACCTATATCTCCTCCAGCTTCGGTAACCGTACACTGAACGGCTACGCTGACTGGCACGGTGCTACCGATATCGCAGCGGCTACCGGAACTCCCGTGTACGCGGCCAACGACGGTACCGTAATCAGAAGCGAGTGGCACGACAGCTACGGAAACTACATACTCATCGACCACGGTAACGGTTTTGCTACGCTTTACGCTCACCTTTCCTCCCGCGGAGTCAGCGCAGGTCAGGTCGTTAGCCGTACAGACTACATCGGTGCTGTAGGTAACACCGGATACTCTTTCGGAAGCCACCTCCACTTTGAGTTCAGAGTTAACGGTGAGAGAGTTGACCCCGTAGGTTATGTTTCAAGCCCGTATTAATCTCTCTGCCCTTTGGCTATAATTCTTTTACAAACGAGCCTATAATGGCTGAAAGTCGGTTTTTCCAATGAAGAAAATTTCTCTCGGTACCGCCATTGCACTTGCTATCATCGTGGCGATACTCACTTTCCAGATAACCTACGTAGGTGTCACATCAAGCCTTGATGACAAGTATTCCACAGAAGGTGCGCCGGTTTCAGGCACTACTTCGGATTTCATCTCGAACGCAGTCGAGCGTCTCTCCGAGTTAGACGAGACCTATCGTGAGCTTTACATCGGCGAGCTTGACGACGAGGTCCTCATTGACTATATCCTCAAAGGTTATATTGCAGGAACGGGCGACCTTTACGCCGCGTACTACACCGAAGAAGAGCTTGCAGACTTTATGTCTGACTTGAACGACGAATCCGTGGGAATCGGTGTCAGCGTGATCTACAACGCAGAATTCGGTTGCATTGAGGTCATCAACGTCCTTCCCGACT